>JBAQUX010000017.1:0-130812 GCA_049297775.1 Minisyncoccia bacterium | reverse complement strand
TACTGCCTCGGCGGTTTCGTAGAAGCAGCAACAGCAGCTTCAGCATCATGTACAGGTACAGAAAGTACTGCAATGAGTACTATCTTGACTACAAACCCAGCAGGTACAACTGACACAAAGGTTGGTCCTTAATTTCGTTTAATTTCTCTCAAAAAAGTCCGCGGTGGTTTCCACTGCGGACTTTTTTTGTAGCGTTATTTCTTTTCAAGATGGTATACTAAACGTAATGGGAAGCACTGTTATTTTGATTTCATACATATTTTTAGTGGGTGCAGTATTTGGTAGTTTTTTAAATGTAGTGTTGTATCGCATGCGCAGCGGACGTTCGATAATGGGAAGAAGCTCATGCGGTAGCTGTGGAAAGACTCTCGCACCAATTGATTTAATTCCTATTCTCTCGTATGTATTTTTAAATGGAAGATGTCGCAGGTGTGCCTCTAAAATTTCTATGCAATATCCTCTGGTAGAGGCACTTACGGGTTCTTTATTTGTCTTGTCGTTTGTGGGCGCGACAACGTATTATGAATTCGCACTGTACATATTGCTTTCATGTACTGGCGTTTTGATTGCCGTGTACGACTTAAGACATACCATAATCCCCGTTACTTTTAATTATATATTTGCCATACTGGCATTCTGCATGTACCTACCTCGTCTTATTGAGGGGAGCGTGACACCGGTCATCGTACTTGCCGGAGGTGTAGTGCATTTTTGTATTTTTTGGTTTGCATGGAAGGTAAGTAAAGGGCGAATGCTCGGATATGGTGATGTACTGCTCATCTTCGGTATTGGCACATTGTTGGGGATTTTGCCTACGTTTTTTGCGGTATGGGTGGCGTGCATCGTCGGGTCTCTGTATGGAATTACACTCATTATTCTTTCAAAATTACATGAACATGTTCGTGGTACAAAGGTGACACTTACCAGTCAAATTCCATTTGGTCCATTTTTATTATTGGGTACAGTTGTCGTTTTAGTGCTCCAAGAGCCAATTGCCGCATTCCTACTTTCACTCTCTAACTAGTATGTATACACACCGCACATACAGAACTGCAGAACAAGGTTTCTCACTGATAGAGTTAATGGTGACAGTGGGTATTCTTTCACTTATTACGGGGCTTGTGCTAACCAACCATAACAAGTTTGGTGGTCAAATACTCTTGCGTACACTCGCATATGATATGGCGCTTACCATTCGCCAGGCGCAGACATACGGTATTTCGGTGCGTAGAACGAACGAGTCAATAAATACATTTAGTACTGGATATGGAATGCATTTTACGTCCTCATCATTTACCACATACTCCATGTTTTCAGATACCTATAAAATTGTAGGAGGAATACCAACGCTCGTACTTGCTAACGAAGCGGGAAATAGTATTTACGACACATCAAATGAAAACGTGCAGGTATTTACTATTGGTCGTGGGTATAAGATTAAAGATTTATGCGCTACAAATGCTGCAGGCGGGGAGGTGTGCAACTCTGTAAGTTCTGGAGTAACATCACTCGATATTGTTTTTAAGCGTCCTGAGCCAGATGCAGAAATTCGCATTAATGGTGCAACAACACCAGTATATAGGCAAGCAAAAATACTTCTTACATCTCCGCGAGGCGATGTAAGAACTATACTTGTCGAAGTTTCGGGTCAGATATCTGTTCAATAAATTCACGTATATGAATACATCTCATAATACACAGTATCAAAAGGAGTCTGAAGGAGGGTTTACTTTGATAGAAGTAATGGTTTCGGTCGCACTTTTTTCTGTAGTTATGACTATCTGTACTACAGCACTCCTTTCTTTGGTAGATGCAAATAAAAAATCACAAGCGATACAATCGGTCATGCTCAACCTAAACGTTGCACTCGATGGTATGGTTCGCTCGTTGCGTATGGGTACCGGGTACCGCGTTGAGCCGGTCGGTTCTACGTGTACAGTATGTACGCAAATGTCGTTCTTTCCATTTGGGACTACTTCATTTATTGATGCAAATAGAGTGTACTTTAGATTGCAAGATACTAACGGTGATGGAAAAAACGAAATTACAAAGCAGTATGTTCCGAAAGGGTTTGCTGGAAGCGTGACGGTGCCAATTACTGCAAAGGAGGTTGAGATTAATCAGCTCGCATTCTACTTTGAAGGCAACTTAGCTTCGGGTATTGCTGATGGTAAACAACCTCGTGTGCTTATAATTATTAGAGGTACCGCAGGTGCAGAAAAGGTAAAAACGACTACGTCGTTTAACGTTCAGGCGAGTGCCACACAGCGACTTTTAGATATCTAACATGAAACAAATTTTCAAATCACTATCCAGTACAGGTAAAAATCAGGAAGGTGGTTTTACCATGATTGAAACGCTTGTCGCGGTAACGTTGCTCACTATGTCAGTATCGGCGCCACTTACGCTTGCAGCGAAGAGTCTTCAGGCAGCCCAGTACTCACGCGATCAAATTGTCGCCTTCAATCTTGCACAAGAAGCAATTGAAGTTGTGCGTGCGCAGCGAGATGCAAACATTATTTCTATTGCCGCAGGGAACACCGCACTTGACTGGATGAATGGAATTCCTGTAGTTGAGTCGACGGATGCAACGTGCCCAATCGGTTCTTGGAGTATTGCGACGCTGGGGTGCAAACCATTTAAAATTGAAGGAAGCAAGCCTCTTGCAACCACCATTACGTCGTGCGCTACTATTCCGTGCCCTGTATTACTCTTTGATTCAACAAACGGTTGGTATAACTATACTTCGGGCACCTCCTCACGATATACACGTACTGTGATGGTCCGCAGACGCGGAGCTGTAGGAGATTTACGTTTTGGAGAGGCAATCGTGCGGGCTACTGTTTCTTGGCGTTCAAGTATTTTTTCTACACTGCGAACGGTCGTTGTGGAAGATGAGCTGTACCAGTGGGTGCCAACAGAAGGAAGTTAAAAAATGACTATGCATCACTTACATACAAAAAAAAGCAACGGAGGATTTATTCTTCTTATTTCTGCGCTTATATCGTCGATACTGCTTTCGATTGCCATATACATGGTAACTATTGCACAAAAAGAGCTAATACTTGCAAACCTTGGACGTGACTCGCAATATGCATTTTACGCAGCGGATGCCGGTTCTGAATGTGCCCTGTTCTGGGATTTTCATGCAGCATTTGAATCTGCAACTACGTATGTAAATCCATTTTGCTCTGGTACGGTCGTTGGAAGGCAAGAGATTATCTCAGGTGTACCGACAGGTAATACCTTAACAGGAGGAAGGGGATACATCGACACCAATCCAGGAACTTATAAGACTGATAAATTGTGTTTTAATCAGAACGGTAGGTGTGTCATTGTAGAAATAACAAAATACAGCACAGATACAAACGGTACATCCATAGATTCTCGTGGATATAATGTTCCGTGTTCATTTTCAAACGATGCGCAGGGTGAGCCGGTGTGTACTCCTAACTTTACCCCTCGTACACTTGAGCGAGCAGTCAGACTTACATACTAAGGTGGTCGTATACATGGATATGGTAGTATATTTCTGATGAAACCGTCACCAGAAACTATTGAGCGTATTGCACAGCTGAGAAAGTTGATAAACCACTATCGGTACTTGTATCACGTGCAAAATACGTCAGTAATAAGCGACGAAGCACTCGATTCGTTAAAGGACGAGCTCAAAAAAATTGAGTATGAATATCCGCAGTTAATAACACCAGATTCGCCAACCCAACGTGTCGCGGGTGCGCCACTTCCCGAGTTTAAAAAAGTTACACATACAGTACCGCAGTGGTCATTTGACGATGCGTTCACTTTCCAAGACCTTAAGCAATTTGAAGTGCGTGCATTAAATTATTTAAAAAAACAAGGAAGCACAGTTACATCGCTCACATATTTTTGCGAGTTAAAAATTGACGGTCTGAAGATAATAGTCACGTATGTTGATGGTTTTCTGACTACAGCTGCAACAAGGGGTGACGGATTGGTCGGAGAAGATGTCACACAAAATGCGCGCACCATAGAATCTTTGCCTCTCAAGCTTGAAAAAAATATCTCAGGGGTCTTTGAAGGCGAGGTATTTATGTCAAAGAACAATTTTGAGTTACTTAATGACACTCAAAAAAAATATGGTGGAGAACTATACGCGAATCCACGAAATGTCGCTGCAGGAACGATGCGTCAGCTTGATGCAACAAAAGTTGCCGAGCGTAGACTCGACTCATTTGTATACGATATCGGTTCGTTACAAGAAGCTGATGCGCCAACGACACAACAGGGAGAAATTGAACTTTTGAAACTGCTCGGTTTTAAAACAAACCCATACCACGCACATGCGCGTACATTGGACGAGGTATGGGATTTTTATACTGCATGGAGTAGTAAAAAGGAATCAGCGGAATATTGGATTGATGGAGTAGTGGTAAAGGTTAATGATGTCTCACTTCAGGAAGTGCTTGGGTATACAGGGAAGGCACCACGTTTCGCAATCGCACTAAAATTTCCGGCGGAACAAAAGACAACGGTAGTTGAGCATATCGACTTTCAAATTGGAAGAACTGGCGTTATAACACCTGTGGCACTGCTCACCCCGGTTTCTATTGCTGGAACCACTGTTTCTCGTGCGACCTTACACAACGAGGATGAAATTATCCGTCTCGGTGTGCGTGTAGGAGATACAGTAATAATTGAAAAGGCAGGGGATATCATACCGAAAATAGTATCAGTGCTTACAGAGCTACGACCAAAAAAAAGTAAGCCATTTATCTGGCCAACACATATTGACGGATGCGGAGGTGATGGCAGTATCGAGCGTGTTGAGGGGGGTGTTGCGTGGCGCTGTGTTCATAAGGATTCGCATACACAAATTGTACGCCGTCTTCAACATTTCGTTTCAAAAAAAGCATTAGATATAGACGGGATAGGAAAGAAAGTAATAGAACAGATAGTCACTGAGCTTGGTGTTGTAAGTCCTGCGCAACTTTTTACTCTAAAAAAAGAAGATTTTCTGAGCCTAGAAGGATTTGCTGAAAAGTCGGCAGACCAAGCAGTTGCTTCTCTCATTGCTGGGCAGAAAACGACACTTGCTCGGCTACTCTTTGGACTATCAATAGAGCATGTTGGAGAAGAGGTTGCGCGAAGAGTGGTGGCACGTTTTCCTACGTTAGCTCAAATTCGCATGGCGAGTGAAGCTGATTTTGTGGAGATTGATGGTGTCGGAAGTGTTGTCGCTCACTCGCTCTTTATGTGGTTGTGCAGTGATGTGAACAAATTACTGCTAGACGCACTTTCCGAATATATTCGCATCGAACAGGATGCAGTGCTAGAAAATGGGCCACTCACAGGTAAAAAATTTGTAATTACGGGCACGTTACATTCGTTTTCTCGCGAGGATGCAAAGCAGGCACTGCGAGCTCTGGGAGGAAGCTGTAGTGAAAGTGTATCAAAAGTTACCTCATACGTGATTGTCGGAGAAAGTGCGGGTACAAAGCACTCAGATGCTCTTAGGTTACACATTCCTGTACTTACAGAAGAGGCGTTTATTAAGTTTCTAGACTCGTTCGGTTTGAATAAGTAGACACCCGTAAAAGTTGGGGTAGAATGGCGGAATGAATTCTGTGCATGTTGATATCGAACAATTATTTAATTTAACCAGACTATCTGGAACACCTGAGGAAAAAAAAGCTCTCGGGGAAGAAATTCCAGCAATTTTATCGTTCGTTACTGATATTCAAAGCGCTGTTGAACAAGTTGCAATAGATCAGAATCTTGGGTCTCACTATAATGTAGTGCGTGAAGATACTCCTTCTCACGAAGGCGGCACATATACTGAGGCACTACTCACTGCAGCACCAAAGCGTGTACACAATCACCTCGCAGTTGAGCAAGTTATAACAGGCGGGAAACACGCATAATTATTTGTATATGGATCTACGTTCACTAACAATTACTGAAGCTGCACGTCTTTTACATGCAAAAGAGGTGTCAGCAGTGGAGTTGGCACAGGCTCACATAGATGCAATCAAAAATATCGAGCCAGGCATTCATGCGTTTCTAGAGGTGTTTGATGACGTACTTCAGCAAGCGAAAGAGGCTGATGCACGCATTGCCTTAGGTACCGCAACGACTCTCACTGGAATTCCGATTGCTGTAAAAGATAATATTCTAATTAAAGGAAAAATTTCAAGTGGTGGTTCAAAAATTCTCGCAAACTATCGCGCCTCATATGACGCAGGTGTTATAGAAAAATTGAAATCGGCGCAAGCGGTATTAATTGGAAGGACAAATATGGATGAATTTGCACTGGGTAGTTCCACAGAAAATTCCGCATATGGGCCAACAAAAAATCCACATGATGTGAGTCGTGTTCCTGGAGGTACATCGGGTGGTTCCGCTGCCGCTGTTGCAGCGCACATGGTTCTTGGTGCGCTCGGTTCTGATACTGGTGGCTCAATACGACAACCTGCTGCATTTTCTGGAGTTGTTGGTATAAAGCCTACCTACGGTTCAGTATCTCGTTATGGTTTGATTGCCGCAGCGTCGTCATTGGACCAGATAGGAACATTAGCAAAAAACGTCACAGACGCAGAAACGTTATTTAACGCAATAACTGGGCAAGATATGCGAGATAGTACTTCAGTGTCACAAAATGCATATCCTCCTGTATCATCTAAAAAGAGAATCGGTATCCCTCGAGATTTTTTGAGTGCTGGTGTCGATGCGGATATACGTGCACAGTTTGATGCAACTTTAATTCGTTTAATTGCACAAGGATACGAAGTTGTTGATATTTCATTGCCTACGTTTGCACATGCACTTGCTGCGTATTACATAATTAATCCCGCAGAAGTATCATCGAACCTTTCTCGTTTTGATGGTATTCGCTATGGTTTTTCAGTTGAAGCAGAAGATATACGAAAGGTGTATGAACAAAGTCGTGGCCAAGGTTTTGGTAGGGAAGCGCGCAGAAGAATACTTGTTGGCGCATTTGTCCTCTCTTCTGGTTATGTCGATGCGTATTACAGGAAGGCACAGGCAGTTCGAGAAGCAATGCGAGCGGAACTGGCGCAAGTCTTCGATGCTGTTGACTATATTGTGACTCCGACCACACCAACACCAGCGTTTAAGTTAGGAGAAAAAGAAGACCCTCTCGCTATGTATGCAGGTGATATTTTCACAGTGCCCGTAAATTTAACGGGAGTTCCTGCAATTTCTGTCCCTTCGGGAAATGTTGTTAGAGATTCAGTTTCGCTTCCTGTAGGTTTCCAGGCAATTGCCCGACATGGCGGTGAAGCATCCCTCTTCGCTCTCGGGAGAGATATAGAGCGTAATTAGAGCTCGCATCGTGTGTATGTAGTGCTATACTTTTTTTATGGATGCTACAAACTCAGATTCAATAATTCCTCTTGGTGCTCTTGATAGAATGGTTGGTACATATGTTGGCGGCAGTAATACCGGGGTGTATTACGAAGATGCGTATGGGACACAGGCAGTACCACCGCAACAGGTCATCCCAACTGAGTCAATAACAATTACTCCAGCAACTACTCCTGCGGTTGCCGTACCTTCGAATACTGGTAGTCCTGTTATAAATCAACAAAAAGATGATACCAGTGCTCCGCTACAAACAAATGAAAGTGCACCTGGTTCGGTAGATATTTCTGCGCCCGCAGTTGCAACAACTATCGTGAATGGAATTTTTTCTTTTGCGGTCACCGCATCAATTATTTGCGGTATTTTTGTTCTATATATTATTATCCGTACACGGCAACTCCATCATCATGAAGAGCATGTCAGAGGCGTTCTTGGGCACGGACATGGTGATGACGCTCATACAGATGCACATGCACACGGTTCTCATGATGTGCATCATGATACACATGTAGCTGAAGCGCATGTACCACATACACCAATGGCAAATGCATTACGGGAAGAAGACATGCATGATGTAGGGCAAGAGAAGCAGCATAATATCGTTATCGCAGATGGAAGTGAACTTGAAGAATCGAAAAACTACTCGCGTCAGGATATGCAGAGCGAAGATCCGTTACAGGTGCGACACCAGGCAATACAATTATATGTAGCGAGTGATGATGAGCATGAGTGGAGGTACGCACTCATGGATATGGATTTACTTCTCGATGATGTGCTCTTGAAGAATGGGTATAGTGGGGCAGATACTGTAGAAAAATTGTCGCACGTTGATATTGGTAGATTACATAGTATTGCTTCGGCGCGCGAGGCGCACTCAGAGTATCAAAAAATGATTCTTGCAGAGGCTCTTACAAAAAATTCTATTCAACATTTATATCAATTGTACGCACCGGTATTCACTGAGCTTGGTATATAAATACGCGCGGTATCCAGCTTGTATCAAGCTTACTGCATAACATAAGATTGATGTCTGACGCAGACTACTATATACTACGCCCCAGCGGGATAGAGGAGTAGTACCTCGGGAGGCTCATAACCTCCAGGCGTTTGTGCAATTCAAACTCCCGCTACAAAGAAACTGCCTTAATGGCGGTTTTTTTGTAGCGGGAAGAAAGCCGTCTGCACGGCTTTCGTGTTTGAATTACAAGCCGGAGCGATGTTTTGCGCTTTGCAAAACCGCGAGGCAGGGCAGTGACCACTTACGACTGTAAGGAGTTAGTGAGTCACGCCAATTCATTCCTCAGAAGAAACTGCCTTAATGGCGGTTTTTTTGTAGCGGGAAGAAAGCCCTGCTGGGACGACTTTTGTGTGTAAGCAATCGTATATAATCACACAAAAGACAATCCCTATTTGAGTTCTGGCAAACTTTTGCTATTCTACACCCACTGTCGGGGTAGCTCAGTTGGTTAGAGCGTAGCATTCATAAAGCTAAGGTCGTGGGTTCAACTCCCACCCTCGACACAACGGTTGTATATATACGATAAATTGTGTATGCTTCCGAAACTGCGGGCGTAGCTCAGCTGGTTAGAGCGTCTCCCTGTCACGGAGAAGGCCGTGGGTTCAAATCCCATCGCTCGCGCAATTGTTAAGCCCCGAAAGGGGCTTTTACAATACAAGAGTAGAAATGTGGGTCGTGTGTAATTTCGGAAAAAATTGAAAGAGTATCTGATGCGAAGATACCATGCGTTTCACATAAATACTGATATACTTATATAACTTTATAGATAATAAAAACGTATGTACAAAAACATAAAAATTGACGCATCACTTATTGTTAATATCGCTAGTGGAATCATCTTAGCAGCTGTAGTAGGACATGTGCTCATGTGGGTAGTGTTTGCTCTTGGTTTTGGAAATCACAAGAATGGGGGATACATGCGCCGTGACGGTGGTAAGATGATGCACAATAAAGGTGTGTCAGAAGAAATCATCAATACTGTTTCACCAGAGACCACAAACTAAATATTGCGTGAATAAGAATCTACTCAAGATTCTTTGAGTGGTATACTTAACGTATGACAAATAAATGGGTAAGTCTTCTCACTGCACTTGCAATTATCCTTGCCGCCGGGTTTTCAGCTCAATATCTCGGTTTATTTGACGCTGCGCTCGGCACAGGGAGCGCATCCTCAGAAAATGCTTCAGGCGCGTTGAGTCGGGCAGAAGAGTATCTCAATACTAATTCTCGAGATTACGACCCGGTACTCAGAAAAAATACATTACAAGAATACAATTTTGGTTGGATAATTTTTTATACAAATGCTGACCACGCACGTGACACTAATCCACCGCATGACATACACGGCTCCGGCATTTTGGTTATAAATCGAGATGGAGAGGTAATTGATTTGGGTCCGAGAAAAAAAATTGAACCAATTATTATTGAATACACGAAAGTCTGGTCACGGAGACAATAGTTTTTCTAAGATGTGCACAGAGGTGAGTGGAGTCGCGCGATAAGAAGGCTATAATCACCCTATGAACATATCTCAGCTTTCTCATTATCAAAAAGATATTCGACCCTGGGGCAACTTTGAAAGATTTACACTCAACGAACTCACGACAGTAAAGCTTATTACTGTAAGTAAGGGCGAGCAATTGAGTTTGCAAACACATCAGCATCGTGAAGAATATTGGCGCATTATACGTGGCACTGGACGTGCAACTGTGGGAGACAGTGAAATAGATTTTGTTGCGGGTGATGACATTTTTATTCCTAAAGGCGCCAAGCATCGTATCGGTGCTACAGACGACGAGGTCCTTTTTATGGAAATCGCCCTCGGTACTTTCGATGAAAATGACATAGTTCGCCTCGAAGACAGATACGGAAGAACATAATACCTATGGAGTTTCTGCCTTTTTTCATTTTTCTGGCATTCATTGCACTCGTTGTAGTGCTTGGTTCTAGAGGTGGGAAAAAAGTAGTAACAGTGCTGCGACAGAAGATGCGTGAAGGTGAATACCGCGCACACCCAGCGTTACGTAGATCGCAAAAAAATCCTTTATTGGTCCCACATACTCGTAATGAGTGGGAGTCAACAGCTGTATTTAATCCCGCAGCAATCTATCTCGATGGGAAAGTGCATTTATTGTATCGGGCTATGGGTAATGACGGTGTATCTCGCGTTGGATATGCAAGTAGTGATGACGGCATACATTTTACGCAACGAGCAAAAGAACCAGTCTTTACACCTCGTTTAGGTATAGGAATGCCACGGAAAATTCTCGGCCCACGCATCTATAGCAGAATACGTTATCCGTCAGGTGGAGGGTGGGCTGGGTGTGAAGATCCGCGCATTATTCAGCTCGGCGAGCGCCTCTACATGACATTCGTTGCCTTCGATGGTTGGGGATTTATTCGCATGGCTATGACTACTATTGCTGTAGATGATTTTCTCAAACAAGTATGGGACTGGACACCTCCGACACTTATATCTCCACCAGATCAAATACATAAAAATTGGGTTATTTTTCCTGAAAAAATTCATGATAAATATGCAATTATGCACGGCGTCTCTCCAGAAGTGATGATTGAATATGTTGATTCATTAGATGAGCTTGATGGGGAAAAATTTATTCAAAGCGCATTCCGTAAAATAAAAACTCAGAATAGATGGGACGCGTGGGTGCGCGGAGCAGGACCACCTCCTGTAAAAACAAAATGGGGATGGCTCGTCATATATCATGCTCATTCTGAAGGTGAGACTGAGCGGTATAAACTTGGTGCGATGATACTTGATGCAGTAGAACCTGAAAAAGTATTGTACCGCTCAAAGGGGCCACTCCTTGAGCCAGACACATGGTATGAAAACCACGGAAAGCCAGGAATAGTCTATGCTAGCGGCGCTGTGGTGCTTAATGATGTGCTGCATGTATATTATGGAGCAGGTGACACCAGTGTGTGTGTCGCAACAATTCCACTCACTCAACTGTGTGAGGCTATGATTGAAAATCATAAGCCACAACCAGCTATTGAGCCCGTGGCAATTTCATAGCGTATTTATAAATTTATTTTTTTACCGTGTATACCGTCAAACGATCACCACATAACCCAATCCTTACACCATCACCTGAGCGACGTTGGGAGATGGTAGCGTTCAATGGATGTCCAATTGTGGTAGAAGGTAAAGTGCATCTTTTGTATCGCGCAATGGGGAGTCCAGACCGTATGCTTAACCCTGCAACAAGTCTCTCTGTGGTGGGTCACGCGACGAGCTCAGATGGTGCACATTTTGATATACGAAAAGAATTTATAACGCCAAGTGAGACGTATGATGCATATGGTTGTGAGGATCCGCGGGTAACTTTTTTTGAAGGTAAATACTATACTTTCTACACTGCCCTCGGTGGTATTCCATTTGGTGCACAGCATATAAAAATTGCATGTACAGTTGGTAGTACCATAGACACTATTGATGAAAAGCATCTAGTCACGCCATTCAACGGTAAAGCAATGGCACTCTTTCCTGAGCGAATAAATGGCAAGGTTACGGTAATACTTGCTGCACACACTGATGAGCCACCAGTAAAGATTGCTATCGCTCAGGCAGATACTATTGAGGAATTATGGACACCAGAGTTTTGGGGTACATGGCATAAAGAGATTGATGCACATACACTTGCGATTGTTCGTTCCGATGAAGACTTCGCTGAGGTAGGTGCTGTACCAGTAAAAACAGAAAAAGGGTGGCTCCTTGTGTACTCATACATTGATGAATATCATAAGGGAAATTCTCGCACGTTTGGCATTGAGGCATTATTGCTCGACTTACATAATCCACAGAAAATTGTAGGACGAACACAAAATCCATTTTTGATCCCAGAAACACCATACGAAGGTTTTGGAATTGTGCGCCAGGTAGTATTTCCAAGTGGTGCGCTTGTAGATGGCGATAGATTAGATGTGTACTACGGAGGGGCAGATACGGTATGTGCAATGGCGTCACTGCACTTGCCACACTTACTTGCAGTAATGACGACAGATAGAGAGGCAACGTTAATGCATCGCTCTCCTCAAAACCCCGTCATGCGTGGCATTCCAGAACATGCGTGGGAATCAAAGCTCGCATTTAATCCTACAGCCATCATGTTGGATGGCATTACCTACATTGTGTACCGCGCGATGGGTGACGACAATACATCAGTGATGGGCCTTGCAATTAGTCGTGATGGATTACACATTGATGAGCGATTACCGAACCCAATTTATACTCCACGCGCAAACTTTGAACAAAAGCACGGAAGTCCAACAGGTAACTCAGGGTGTGAGGACCCACGTCTGACAGTAATGAATGGTGAGGTATTTATGATGTATACCGCGTACGAAGGTGTGGGCACAACGCGAGTAGCGCTCACGCGGATCTCTGTCGAAGACTTTAAGGCGCTACGATTTGATAAGTGGAGCGAGCCAGTACTTATAACTCCGGCAGGAATAGATGAAAAGGACGTTGCAATGTTTCCAGAAAAAATAAATGATGAGTATGTGTTTCTGCACAGAGTGAGTCCTATGATTTGTATGTCCACAACGCACTCACCTGAATTTCAAGCAAATACTATTAACCGTTGCATAGAGTTACTAGGACCACGCGCAGGTTCATGGGAAGCAGAGAAGGTAGGTATTGCTGGTACACCACTTAAAACTGATATCGGATGGTTACTTATCTATCACGCAGTTTCTAAAGAAAAGCACTATAGTCTGGGAGCAGTACTCCTTGATTTAGAAAACCCAGCTGTCGTGATAGGAAGAACCGTAGATCCAATTCTCACCCCACGAGATGAATGGGAAAAGATAGGGGAGATAAATAATGTTGTGTTTAGTTGCGGAGCTGTGATTAATGGGGAGAGGCTCATTATTTATTATGGCGGCGCTGATGCAGTGGTATGTATCGCAGATTGTTCACTTTCAGAATTACTGAGCATTTTAAAGCCAGCTTCGCTCTAACTGCTATACCCGCTCGTTGTACGTGCAAAACTTTGACAAAAATAACAAAGTGTTGTATTCTTTCCAAGTTAATTTTATTGAGTCTCTCGCTGTCTTAAGTGTGTAACGTACTTGTTGATTGCTAGGGAATAACAAGACGTATATGTTTACACAAAGAAAACCATCATTTGGTGGTAAGAAGTTTGGCGCAGCAGCAGGTAAAAAACCTTTTGGCAGAAAATTTAGTAGCGAAGGAGAGTCGTCACGAGGCGGAAGTACTTCAACACCCGGTGCTCGAGCGCCACAAAGCAGTGGTTTTGCGCCGCGCAGGTCTGGGGGATTTGGTGGCGGACGCCCTAGTTTCGGTGGTTCACGCGGCGGACGCCCAAGTTTTGGCGGGCGTGGTGGTGGAGGCGGAGGACGACGTGGTGGTAGATTTATGCCACATCTTGATGGGTTTGCAGATGAACGTCAGTACATCCATAAGGCAGTGAGTCAGGAAACAGAAGCATATAAGCCTACACACACTTTTGAAGATTTTAATATTCATGAACAACTTGCAGCGAATATAAAAACTGCAAAGTTTCATTACCCGACACCAATCCAAGACCAAGCTATTCCAGTAGCACTTACTGGAAAGGACGTCATTGGTATTGCAGGTACAGGAACAGGAAAGACTGTGGCGTTTCTTATTCCTATCATCAACAGATTTGTTGAAGATAGAAAACATATGGCAATGGTATTAGCACCAACGCGTGAACTTGCACAGCAAATTGAAGAGGCTTTTAAGCAACTAACCCGAGGCATGAGACTTTTCAGTGTATCGTGCGTTGGTGGTGCTCCAGAGGGGCGTCAGCTTCGTGAGCTTGAACAAGGAGTACATATGGTAATTGGTACACCAGGACGTGTGCAAGATTTCATACAGAGAAAGAAAATCAAATTAAACGAGTTTGGAAGTGTTGTGCTCGATGAAGCAGATAGAATGCTCGACATGGGATTCATCGACGATATGCGTGATATTTTGAAAGGGATGCCTGAAGACAGAAGAAGTTACTTCTTTTCAGCAACATTTTCTCCTGAGATTAGAAAGCTTTGTGGTGAATTTCTTAATAATCCCGTAACTGTCTCAGTAAAGACTCGTGATACAGCATCGTCTGTCGATCAAAACGTAGTGCGTTATAACCAACACGAAGAGAAAATCGACTTGCTCGTAGACATCTTGAAACAGCCAGAAGCAAACAAGGTACTTATTTTTAGAGAGACAAAGCGAAGTGTAGATGAGCTCGCTGAGACGCTCCATCGTCAAGGCTTTAAAGCTGAGCCATTGCATGGCGACTTGCGCAACCGACAGCGTGAGCGTGCAGTACGTGCGCTTGCAACTGGACAAGTGCAAGTACTTATCGCAACTGATGTTGCGGCGCGTGGTATTGATATCCCGGATGTGAGTCACGTTATTAACTTTGACCTACCTCAAAACTACGATACGTACATTCACCGTATTGGACGAACAGGGCGTGGTAGTAAGTTAGGCACAGCTCTCACTTTTGTGCGAAATCGTCGCTAAAATTATAAAAAGTTGAAAACAAAATACGCGCCCAAGTGGCGCGTATTTTGTTTTCCCGTTATACTTTCTATATGAGCTTTACACAAAAAACTGGCGACTTTTTAGAATATCTTGACGAGGCACGTAAGAAATACGGTCCCGTTGTTGATGAAACTGCAGATAAGGTGCAGTCATGGGGCGCAGAAAAGGCACGATTGGTAAACGAAGAAGGAGAAAAAATACTAGATGAATTGGCACAGCTAGTAGAAACGAGCGTTGACACACCACGGGTACAGGAGTTGATACAGGAATATCATGCGCATTTAAATAATTACTACGAGACAGGGAAGGAGCAGTTTGCGAAGATAAGTGAGTTGTACACTGATGACGAACGGTTTTCCGCATATTTTAAAAAATTTCACCATAAACTACCCAAGTTTATGCGCGATGCAATTCATGCGTACTCTAAAAGCTCACATTCAAAAAAAGAATAACTAGATATGTCACGAGAAAAAAAAACTGTTATTCCGGCCGACGCAACAAAGGTTTTCGAAGGAGTGTTGTTTGATGTGTATCAGTGGCAACAGCAACGGTTTGATGGCACTTACGCAACATTCGAACGGTTGGCACGACCTGACACAGTGCAGGTGCTTGCAGTTACTGAAGACGGAAATATCGTCCTGCTTAATGAGGAGCAACCTGATAGGAATCCATATCTTTCACTGCCAGGAGGAAGAATGGAGGCGGGCGAAGATCCTCGTGAAGCATGTCTCCGTGAGCTGAAAGAGGAAACTGGATATGTTCCGCAAACCTGTGTGCTGTGGAGCACCGTACGGCCTGTTTCAAAGATGGATTGGAATGTATATACCTATATTGCTAAAGGTTGTGTCAAAAAGTCTGGTCAAAACCTGGATGCTGGAGAAAAGATTTCAATTCGTGAAATATCTCCGGAAGCATTTCTAGAAATAATTTTTCATCCTGAGTTTAGTGCTTTTGAAGTAACGCAAATACTTGCTCAGTTATTAGCAGAAGGGAAACGAGATGAGGCACTGATGCTTATCTCCAAATAACATGCAACCTCTCTCTGCGAGTAAAATGCTTGCGCCAGAACGAATTCTCTTTATAAGTTCAGCACTCTGGTCGCTCGGGGATGGGATGCTCGGACCGTTATTTGCAGTGTTTGCGGGACAAGTTGGTGGCGATGTGCTCTCCATTACGTGGGCATGGGCAGTGTATCTGGGTGTCACTGGTGTCGGCATGATGTTTACGGGGAAACTAGGGGACAAATATGGGCATCACATACTTTCGGTGCTCGGGTATGCAATCACAGCAGTGGCCACATTTGGATATATATTCGTTTCAGATAAATGGGAATTACTGGTAGTGCAAGTGGTATCTGGCATTGGGCTCGCGCTCTGTAATCCGACATGGTATGCGCTGTACGATAGGTATTCGGGTGATGGGAATAATGACGGAGAAGTGTGGGGACTTGCATCGGGTGGTGGATACATTGCACAGGCAATCGCGATTATAACAGGTGGCCTTATTGTCACGTACGGTTCCTTCACGTTACTCTTTTTTACTATGGGATGCCTGATGACGCTCTCGACATTATATCAAGCGAAAATTTTGAAATATAAAAATTTGTAACTTTCGGGTCTCCGTAGTATTCTCTCCATCACGCCGATGTAGCTCAAATGGTAGAGCACGCCCATGGTAAGGGCGAGGTAGCCGGTTCAATCCCGGCCATCGGCTCACAAATTTTCTTATTATTACTAGAGAGAGCGAAGTTCTTCAAGGTCGTGATCGAGATGGTAGAGAATCGCAAGCCCGACAAGTACACCAAGAATTCCTGTAATGAGATGGCTGCCACCCATAATAAAGTGGTCTATTGAATCAAGGGCAACCCAGATACCGCGCCAGACGAGGACCACACCAGTAACAGTGAGTAATGCGTCGCGAATCTTCTTCGGTATGAATATTCTATTTTTTTTCATCGTGCGCAGTGTAGCATGAAGTGTGTTTCTAAAAAACGTATTCTTGATGGTCCTGCGTAAGCGTAGTATTCTGTGCATGTCCCCGTTCCCGCCGAAGTAGCTCAGCTGGTAGAGCGACCCCTTCGTAAGGGGTAGGCCGCCGGTTCGACTCCGGCCTTCGGCTCACTCAACTATGAATATTCAAGAAATATATAAGAAATACGACATATTTACCGCACTCCAGCTGCATCAGCTTCGTGTGGCGGGTGTTGCACAACAGCTTTGTGAATCTTTGGACTGTGATGTACAACAGAATGTAGTTGTTGCTGTGTGTCTTATGCACGATATGGGAAACGTACTCAAGCTGGATTTTTCAAAATTTCCAGAATTTTTCGAACCCGAAGGCGTTGACTATTGGAAATCTGTAAAAGAGAAATACATACAACGGTATGGCACAGACGAGCACCATGCAACAGCCATGATTGTGCACGAAATTATTGGTTCAAAAGCGTATGATATATATTTAAATTCTTATGGCCATACACATGCAGTTGCGCTTCGTGAAAAATCAAGCATAGAAGAAAAAATATGCGCATATGCAGATATGCGTGTCGCTCCACGTGGTGTCGTGAGTATGCTCGAGCGCTATTCAGAAATGTGCGCACGATATAAAAATCATCCTACAGTACACCTCGGAACAGATGAGGAATTGCGCGTACAATGGGAGGCATTATGCGATATCGAATCTGAATTATTTGCGCATGCGCGTATTACTCCAGAGCAAATTACTGAATCATCGGTGTCTCAATATTGGGATTCGCTCAAGAAAACAAATATTACGTATGACTAACGAAAAAGAGACAATCGTTGAACGCATTGCAGTGCTCGAGCTACAAATGGCAGACAGTGATTTTTGGCTGGACAAGTCTCGCGCTCAGCAAGCGATAGTTGAGTATCAAAGCTTGAAAGAAGAGCTTGCGGGAGTCGGAAGATATGACAAGAGTAGTGCAATCGTTTCTATTTATTCTGGTGCAGGAGGTGATGATGCAGAAGACTTTACTGCAATGCTTGCGCGTATGTATGCACGCTTTGCTGAAAAAAATGGTTACGCCACCGTTCGCTTAAGTGAAAACGCGAACTCACAGGGAGGTTTCAGAAATATATCTTTTGAAGTGCGCGGTTCGCAAGTCTATGGAAAACTAAAGAATGAATCTGGCGTGCATCGCCTTGTGCGTATGTCACCCTTCAATGCTGCAGGAAAGCGACAGACATCGTTTTCGCTTGTAGAGGTATTGCCAGTACTTCCTGCGCAAGGCGTCATTGTCATACGACCTGAAGATCTTGAGATAACTTTTTCGCGCGGTGGAGGTCCAGGTGGACAAAATGTTAACAAAGTTGAGACTGCCGTACGTGTTGTACATAGACCAACTGGTATTGATGTACGCGCCACCGCTGAAAGAAGTCAGGCTGCTAATAAAGAAAAAGCATTAGAAATAGTGCGAGGGAAACTCTTTAAGCTACAAGAAGAGAATCGTAAGCGTGAATCAGAAGGGCTTTCAAAGACTGGGGAGGGCGATATTGAGTGGGGAAGCCAAATACGGTCATATGTGTTGCACCCGTATCAATTAGTGAAAGATCATCGCACAGATACTGAGCATCGCGACCCAGACGCTGTACTTGATGGAGATATTGATGTCTTTATCGAAGCTCTAAAGAGTTCGGAATAGTCTTCCAGTATTTTTCAAGTTCAGAAATGGTACACCGCATCTCAGTTTCTTTACATGCAATGGCGTAGAGTCTTGGGTAGTGTTTTTCAAGTGTCAGGAATGAATTCGAATGCTCCCATTCCTTTGTATATATATCTTTCTCCATTCGTTCTTTATTGTAGGATAGTTCGTTTAAGTCGATGAGTATCAACTCGCCGGTGTCAGGACGCACACCACAATTGAGAGTAAAATTCCAAATACAGTCTGCATGCCCGACTGACCATAGTTGATGTTGGTATGAGCAATATGTACGTACATATTCAGTAAATCGCTCTTCAGATATACTCGCCAGTATATCTTTGAGGCGTGGTGCATAATCTTGCTCATATGTACCATCATCTGCGATTGGCGACGGGTTGCCTATAGTGTTTTTGTTTGGGAATCGCTCAACCACAATTCGACTCTGAACTACCTCTTGGCGTATCCAGGCGTCTAGGTCGAGTATTTCACTTACAAGACGACTGAGCGGGACCATGCGCCACCAGAGGAGTAACCAGGCCTTGCGGAGGTGCGAGGTCGGTAATTTTCTAACACGCGTATTAGAAATTTTGTATACATGATAGTAAAACCCTGACCCAACTTTTTCCATGGCACTACTATACACATAGAGGCGCGTTGTGGGAATACGTAATACTATCCACACAGGTGATTTTTTATTGTATATGGTAGAATAGAAAGGATGTTGTATTTTGATAAAGTAACCAAAAGTTATAACGATACGCTTCCCGCAATATTTGACGTTAACCTCACGATTAATCCGAGTGAGTTTGTTTCTGTCGTAGGGCACTCTGGTGCGGGGAAAACAACACTCCTTAAAATGATTCTTGCGGAAATTCATCCAACCACAGGATCTGTATTTTTTGAGTCAAAAGATATTAAGAAAATGCATCAACAAGAGATTAACTCTCTCAGACGACGTATCGGAACTATTTTTCAAGACTTTAGATTACTACCTTCAAAGACAGTGTACGAAAACGTCGCCTTTGCTATGGAGGTTGCCGGGCATTCTGATGAAGATATTGCATCAGATGTGCCGTATGTTATCAATTTGGTTGACCTTGCTGATAAATCGTTTCATTTCCCGCATGAGCTTTCAGGAGGTGAGCAACAGCGTGTAGCCATTGCGCGAGCTATTGTAAATCAGCCAGACATTTTGATTGCTGACGAACCGACAGGTAACCTGGACCCCATAAACACTTACGAAGTTATACAAATACTTAAAAAAATTAACGATTTAGGCACTACCGTTGTCATGACTACTCACAATAAGGGCGTTGTTGACGCGGTAGGAAGACGCGTAGTAACCATGGATAAGGGGAAGGTGATTCGTGACGACGCAAACGGTAAATACGTGCTCTAAACACCGCGTACGCTCAAGAGACAAAAGTTATACACAGCGGCAACGAAAGTTGCCCGTTTTTTATTCTTTGTGCTTTCTCGGATATCCCGTATACTCTAGCCATATGGCATTTGCGACCAGTCTCCGAAGAATCACCAAAACAGGATTTGCAGAGTTTTTCAGAAACGGGTTCGTCACAGCAGCAACGGTATATAGTATGTCCATCACACTTTTTATTGTGGGGACTCTCATATTTGTACACGCAGCTCTCCAGGAAACACTCACCACTATCAGAAGTAAGGTTGATGTAAATGTATATTTTCTAACCACAGCCCCTGAGGACAAAGTGCTCAATATGAAGCGTCTTATTTCTGTTTTGCCTGAGGTATCATCAGTAACATATCTTTCACGAGAGGACGCACTCAAACAATTCAAAGAACGCCACAAAGGTGACCAGCTTATGCTGCAGGCCATTGAGGAAATCGGTGATAATCCACTCGGTGCTTCAATATCAATTCGAGCAAAAGAACCAAATCAATATGAATCAATTGTTAAGTTTATTGAGGAAACACCAACATTGAAAAAAGGTGAAGATGGTATTGTTGAAAAAATTAACTACGGAGAAAATAAAATCGCCATCGAACGACTTTCAAGTATTATAAAAGCAACTGAGAAGGCAGGCCTCGCATTCTCTCTGTTTCTTGCACTTGCATCTATACTTATTGTTTTCAATACTATTCGTCTCGGTATTTTTACCGCCCGTGATGAGATTGCGGTGATGCGGCTTGTCGGTGCTTCTGCATGGTATACACGTGGGCCGTTCGTTGTGCAAGGAATGCTATATGGATGTTTTTCCGGAATCCTTACCTTGATTTTGCTGTTTCCAATTGCATGGTGGCTTGGTCCAATAACGCAAGATTTCTTTGGAACATTCAATGTATATTCATATTACATACAGCAACTCTTCTCAATTGCTTTCACGCTGGTTGGTCTCGGAATTTTCCTGGGTGCGCTTTCAAGTTTTCTCGCAGTGCGCAGGTATCTTGATGTATAAGTGTGAGTGATGAGTGCAAAATTATTAATCGTATGCTACGGTGTGCAAAATAAAATTCAGTAAGAAAAGTATGAAACATAAATACGTGTTCGTGATTGGTGGAGTGATGTCGGGTGTAGGAAAAGGAATCGCTACATCATCAATCGGCAAGCTTTTGCAGGCGCGTGGATACAGCGTAAACCTTATGAAGGCAGATCCGTACCTGAACGTTGACGCCGGTAACATGAACCCAACGGAGCATGGTGAATGTTTTGTGCTTAAAAATGGACTTGAGACTGACCAAGACATGGGTAACTACGAACGTTTTCTTAACCGAGATTCAGAAGGTTCAGACTATATGACGAGTGGCATGGTGTATCAATCAGTCATCGCACGGGAACGTGCATTAGGGTATGGCGGTAAGTGTGTGGAAGCGATTCCGCATGTGCGAGATGAAATTATTTCTCGTATCGAAACTGCGGCGAAGGAGAATAACTCAGAGGTAACCGTTATTGAAATTGGTGGAACGGTAGGAGATTACCAAAATGTAATGTTTATTGAAGCGGCGCGTGTGCTTGCTGCACGGAACAAGGGCGATGTCTGCTTTGTCATGGTCTCGTATCTTCCTATTCCAGGTTCGATAGGTGAAATGAAGACACGACCAACACAAAACGCAATACGTCAATTGAATGCACACGGGGTACAGCCAGATATTATTATTGCCCGTTCACCACAACCGCTTGATGAGCGGCGTAAGGAAAAAATTGCGAATACGTGCACCATTAAGCCAGAAAATGTTATATCTGCGCCAGATGTCGACAGTGTATATGATGTTCCGCTCAACTTTGAGCGCGACAATCTCTCGTCTGTAATTCTTGGAGAACTTGGCCTTCAGCCACGGCAAGTTGCAGACTTAAGTGAATGGGAGGCATTTGCACATAAGGCTCACAACGGTGGAGAAGAGGTGCGTATCGGCGTTGTCGGTAAATATTTTGATACAGGTGACTTTGTGCTCTCTGACGCATATTTGTCAGTAATAGAAGCTTTAAAATATTCCGCGTATCACAATAACGCAAAACCAAAGCTCGAATGGATAGACTCAAAGGACTTTGAAACAGGAAAGAAGCAATTAGACTACCTTAAACAATTTAATGGTGTTGTGGTCCCGGGCGGTTTCGGTACGTCTGGGATTGAAGGTATTATTTCTGCAATCCGCTATGCACGTGAACAAAAGATTCCATACCTCGGTCTTTGTTACGGTATGCAACTTATGGCAATTGAATACGCACGTAACGTCGGAGGAATTGCAGATGCACATACGGTAGAGGTTGCGCCAGATACCTTACATCCTATCGTTGATGTTATGCCAGATCAGAAAGAAAAAATTGCCGAGAAGCGCTTCGGCGGAACTATGCGGTTGGGTAACTGGAAGGCATCACTCAAAGAGGGGACAATTGCTCGTCAGGCGTACGGGGTGCCAGAAGTTGAGGAGCGTCATCGTCATCGCTACGAAATTAATCCTGTGTATATTCAAAAACTGGAGGACGCAGGTATGGTTTTTTCGGGCACATCACCTGTCGATACACGACTCATGGAGATTGCAGAACTTAAAACATCTGAACACCCATTTATGTTAGGTACGCAGTTTCATCCTGAGCTTCGTGCACGGCCACTTGCTCCGCACCCGCTCTTTACAGCGTTTATACAGGCTTCGTTACGTAATACACAGTCATGAGTTCAGGCCCAACGGGGTACTCGATATACTTTCTCAGTATCACCGTTCTGTTTGTAGTAACATTGCTTATATCAAATACGGTCGCAGTCAAGATTGTTGGTTTCGGTCCCTTTGCCGAATCCGGGGCTACCATTTTGTTTCCTGTTGTATATATTTTTGGTGATGTGCTTACGGAGGTGTATGGATTCAGAGCGTCTCGCATTGTTGTGTGGTCTGGATTTTTTGCACTTATGCTCATGTCGCTCGCGTACACCATAGTCCAATATCTTCCACCTGCATCATTCTGGGTAGACCAGGGTGCATATGATGCCATTTTGGGTGCTGCGCCACGCATTGCCATCGCGTCTATGTGTGCGTATTTGTTTGGTGAGTTTACAAATGCATACATACTTTCACGCATGAAAGTGCGTACCGAGGGTGCGCGCTTATGGCAGAGAACTATTGGCTCAACTCTGGTTGGGCAAGGAGTTGATACCGTAATCTTCAACTGCATTGCATTTGCGTTTGTCTTTTCTTGGTACGAACTTGCGACGGTTATTGTCACAGGATATGTGCTCAAGGTAGTGTATGAAATCCTGGCGACACCATTAACATATAGAGTGATTGCGTATCTGAAAAAAGTTGAAGGTGTTGACGTATATGACAGGGGAATAAGCTACAATCCATTTGTATAGTCTAAGTGGTATACTTTTCGAATGAATGAAATTGCTGTTTTCGGCGGAGGTTGCTTTTGGTGCACAGAGGCAGTTTTTTCAATGCTGAGAGGTGTGACTTTAGTTACGCCTGGATATGCTGGAGGCGATGCATTATCTGCAAATTATGCGTCGGTGAGTACTGGTGAAACAAAACATGCAGAGGTTATTCAGGTGCAGTTTAATCCAGATGTTATAACCTTCCAGCAGTTACTCTCTGTATTTTTTGTGTCACATGATGCTACACAGTTAAACCAGCAAGGGGCTGATGTAGGAACACAGTATCGCTCAGTCATTTTCTACACAACACCCGAGCAGAAAAATTTATCCGAGCAGTATATTAAGGAAACTCTGAAAGAAGTGAGTGCTCCAATTGTGACGGAAGTTGTCCCGCTTGTAGATTTCTACCCTGCCGAGGAGTATCATAAAAAATATTATACTCAGAATTCTAACGCACAATATTGCCAGATAGTTATTGCACCAAAAATTGAAAAAGTTGAGAAGCAATTCAAGTCACTTTTAGAAACACATGCACAGTAGGTGCTAATAATGTACACATTATGATTCAGAAAATAGCACTTGCATCGATTACATTTGCTCTTGCAATTGGCGCTGTGTTTATTTTTATGGTTGATACCCAGCTTGGCAAGCAATCGTCATTTGCACCTATCGGCGATACGCAGGCGAAGGTATCTTTAGAGAGTGACGTCACAACTGCTAAGTCAGGTAGTGATGATACGGATACTCATGATATGGATGACATCTCTGATGATTATTTTGTGTATGAGTTAGGCAACTTTGCGTTTAAGCTTGCGGATGGATGGGTGGTGCAACCATCTGTACTCTCATTGCCATCAGGGTACAGTAACCCAAAATTTTTCTTAAAGAAGCAAGGGACTACATGCGTTATTGGTTATTTTGACCATGACCGCCCGTCATTTGATGATTACGCGCAGACAGGGTTTGGCACCAGAACATTTTCTGGAACTATGCAATTTGATTCACAGTGGTATGCGCCACAGCTATCGCTCCCAGAAGACTTTACGTTTAGCTTTGGAAGTGTCACTCATGCAAAAGGTGAGATTTACGACTTCGGTGGGTCCTTTAATGTGCCAACATACGATACACAGGCAAACTTAATTCTTTTTGATGAGAATGCGGGGCTTGTTCCTGATGGGTGTGCAGAAGACATGCAAAACATGCTGACTACATGGAAGAAGTATTTTAAAAAAATTACTCTCACTAAAGAATTAGAAGGGTATTTGTTTTTCGGAAGAGTAGATGCGACAACAACTGAGAATAGCTATCATCTGTTTTTCAAGAGCACAGATGTTGACGCAGAAACATATGATGTGGGAGTGTCACCATTTGTTGCCACAGCTCCAGTTTTCTTGAATGGCTCAACCCTTGAAGGTTTTAATCAAGACGGAAAGCTAATTACGATGAACCTTTTTGAACCACACCACATACAGAGTACGGATATTGGTATATCAAGTCTTGTCTTTAGTCGCTTTGGATTCGGATCGTCTGAGTGGTATTTGGTATCAAATGGAACGCATGTAGAATTTGGAAATGAACTCTACCAACGCACAGGAGCAGCTGAAGCAAAAAAAGTGGGCACAGTATCTGTTCGGTATGGACATATAGAAGGATATGACCCAAAGGAGAAACGGCTTGTGATAACTGGTGGGTATGGTGATGGAGGCTGTTCTTCACGTGAAATACAGACATACTCGGCAGAGGGTGGATTTTCTAAGATGTATTCGTACGGACAATGTGAAGGAGATATTTTGTCGGCTGAAGAAATTCAAAGACGAGCGGTACTAGAAAAAATTACTAAAGGTATCGCATCGCGCGCAGTGCTCTACCCTCGACTCGAACTCTCGCATGGCATCCTTAGCATGAATAATGCTGTACTTCCTCGAGTTGATTCGTATATTCAGTTCACGCAAATGACACGATAGGAGCACTATTGAAATACGTACAAAACCGTCTATACTACCATCTCGCTATTATTTATTTAAAAAATCACATGCTTCACAAAGAAAGAACATTCGTCATTATTAAACCAGATGGTATACAGCGCTCACTTATGGGTGAAATCGTCAGTCGTTTCGAGCGAGCTGGATTGAAGATTGTGGGTATGAAGTTTGGCATGGCTGATGAGCAAAAACTGTGGAAGCACTACAACAAAGATGATGCGTGGTACTTACGAAAGGGAACGGGCATGGTAGAGAATTTTAAGGCAGCAGGGATTGAAGTAACAAAGGAGCCAATTGAGTACGGGAAGGATATCATTCGTCAGCTCGTTGGCTATATTACGTCAGGTCCAGTGCTTATGCTTGCGATTCAGGGTAACCAGTCTATCGCTGTGGTAAAGAAACTCACTGGAGGTACAGAACCAGCAACGTCAGATGTGGGAACTATTCGTGGTGACTATACATTGGATTCTTATAATATTGCAAACGTAGATGGACGTGCCGTGCGCAATCTTATTCACTGTTCAGAAAATGTTGAGGACGCACAAAGAGAAATCCCATTGTGGTTTGCGGAGTCTGATATGATTAACTATAAACTTGTACAAGAACAAATTTTGTACGACGTGCATTTGAACGGTATTCTCGAATAATCATTTCGTAAAATAAAAAACCGCGATACTGTCGCGGTTTTTTAGTAGCTCAGATAAAGAAAGTATGTAACTATTCCCATTATGAGACGAAGCGGTCTATATCCATCACTAGCCGTACTGCTTATTGCAGGGGTACATGTAAGCATCACTGAGCGTCCTCAAATACTACTTACCAGTACCGTGATACATTCAGTACATCGGGCACCTCAGGCGTATACTGAAAAAAACATCCAAGTACTTGTCGTAGGCGATATCATGCTGGATAGGTATATTCGAAGCGTCGGCGAGTCAAAAGGTTATGAGTATGTCTTTTCATGTGTTGCGGACACGCTTGCTAGTTATGATGCTGTAATCGGTAACCTTGAAGGACCGGTAACACCACATGCATCTGTAAGTCAAAAATCTAAGCTAGGTGAGCAAAGTAATACGCAATTTACATTCAGCAGTGAAGGTGTCTCAGCACTTAAGATGCATGGATTCACTGCAGTCAGTCTTGGAAATAATCATATACGCGATTTTGGAAGAGAAGGCGCACAATCAACTGTAGAAGCTTTAGAAAAAGAGGGCATAGCGTTCGCGGGAATTCCACAAGATTCTAAAAGTATAAGCACTACGATGACGATTAATGGTGTCCCGCTGACGCTCATACCGTACAATCAGTTTTTGGGCTCGACTTCTGAAACCTTCTCCGCACTCAAGGATACCCCTCCTGAAAATATTGCACTTGTCTTTCCGCATTGGGGGAATGAGTATAGTGTTGCAACGGCATATCAGAAGGAGTTAGCGAAGCAGTTTGTTGACGCGGGAGCAGATGTTGTTGTCGGGGCGCACCCGCATGTGATACAAGAGAACGAAACTATCAACGGAGTACCTGTTTTTTATTCTCTGGGTAATTTTATATTTGACCAATATTGGGATAGTGATGTGCGAACTGGAAAAGGCGTGGTACTCACATTAAATGCGCAGGGAGTAGTTGGCGTAGAAGAAAAGTTTTTTACACTTATGCGTGATGGGCGAACCTGTCCTAGAGAAGTTCCTTCAGAATAGAAAATGTCTCCTTGTAATCTGCTACTTGGTGAGTAGGAATAATGCCGACGACAGAATAATCATTTCCGCCTGGGAGAAGGGCATCGCCAAAATACATACACTCGTCAACATTCCATCCACATAGATCTATCAAAGCTTTTGAGTTAAAACCTTTGTTCTTTCCTTTTAGGTATATATCAAGGTTTGTGGTGCCACCATTAGATATCTCAATGCCGAAATCTTTACTAAGTATTTCCACATCAGCAGACAAATCGTGCAGCACTTTATTTCTTACTTCAAACTTTGGATCAAATTTTTCTTTCAATTCAATTTTTTCGTGATGACCTAAAAAACTGAAAGCAATTTGGCAACCTCTGTCTTCAATGAGGTCAGATTCATCTGATACTGGCGGATGAGTATGGGCACGTGCCTTTTCAATAAATGCATATATCGCTTGCTTTTGTGTATCAGACAATTTTCTCTCCCATAATAGCTCACCGTGCTGGTCTACGGCATGATTACCGTTTTGAGAGAGCACAAAACTTTTTACTGGATCTACCTGTGCGAATCTTCCTGCGATATCTTCCTGCTTTGAGCCCGAGACTATAATGATATCGAAGCGATCAGAAATTTTTCTGAGTATTTCCGCATGTTCAGGAAGTATCGGGGATTTACTTCGAGTGAGTGTATTATCAACATCAAAAAATAAATGTTTACAGTGCGAAAGGTTGTCTACGGGTATCATGTTTATATTTAGTAGTAATGCTGTATGATTATATCATTATGAAAGAACCTATCGTAGTCCCCGTTATCCTTGCTGGCGGTTCGGGAACACGCCTTTGGCCTTCATCTCGAGCTGAGTCGCCAAAGCAATTTTTGCCACTTACTTCAAAACACTCACTTTTTCAAGAAACATTGAAGCGTATGCCAAAGGCATCGTATGCGACGCCAATCGTAGTCACAAATGTTGCACATTCATTTGTAGTTGAAGAACATGCAGAGACGTTGAAGCGTTCGATTTGCGTTGTCGCTGAGACTATGGCCCGGGGCACGGCACCCGCTGTTGCCGTGGCGGCACAAGTTGCACTTAAGAATTATGGGAAGGCTCAGAAGCCACTTATATGTGTGCTTCCAGCTGATCACCTCATTACAAACCAAAGTGTCTTTGGTGCGGCAATGAAGCAGGGGATTATCGCAGCACGTGCGGGTTCTATAGTGACTTTCGGCATCGTGCCGCAATATCCTGAAACTGGATATGGGTACATAAAATCAAAAAATTCTCATGCTAAATCTAAGAAGTATGAGCCCATCATCATAGAACAGTTCGTCGAGAAACCGTCTCGAGAAGTTGCAGAACAATATGTTGCTTCAGGTAATTACTACTGGAATAGCGGTATGTACATAATGCGCGCAGATGTGTTTCTCAGCGAATTAAAGAAATTTGCCCCCTCAGTGTACGCATGGTCACTGAAAGCACCGCAGATGCAGAAAGATTTTTCGCGTGTGTCATTGTTAGATTCACTTACAGAGCCAGAGCATGGCTCAGTTGATACCATGGTTATGGAAAAGACAAAGCGCGGAGTAGTAATCCCTTGTGATCCAGGGTGGAGTGACGTCGGCTCATGGTCGTCCTTACATAGTTCTTTGCCGCACGATGCATCAGGGAACATCATTGTTGGTGATGTCATCACACGAGATACAACAGACTCATACATACGTTCTGAACATAGGCTCGTTGCAGCTGTCGGTGTCTCTAATCTTATGTTAATAGAAACCGCAAATGCGGTGCTCGCACTTGATGCACGCAAGGCGCAGGATGTGGGCAAGCTCGTTGCAGAGCTTAAAGCAGGAAACCGTTCGGAGGCATTTGCTCCTCGCAAGCATACTCTCCCGTGGGGGACACACGACACGATAGATATTGAGCCTCAATCACAAGTGCATAAACTTTCTATAAAATCTAAAAAAAACGTAACTATTTCATATCATCAGGCAGCACATCTAGTACTGACCAAGGGCAGTATAGATATTGCTACAGTATCAACCAAACCTCAGCGCCTTTCTAGTGGCCGTGTGGCAACTCTTGAAGCGGGGGTGAGTTATACTTTAAAAAATAACCATGCCACTGAAGCGACCCTTGTTGTGGTTGAATGCGTTCTCTAGCACTTGCATAACTCGATAGATACATCTTTCACGATGCTATACTTACGTATATGTCATTTTTAGCATTTTGCGCATTTTTATTTACATTATACAAACTGTCACAATTAACAACACGAGTCAGGAACTTGGAGCAAAAAGTTCAGCAAACTGTTGGCATGAATCAGAATAGTGCACAAAACACATCTGCACTTCAGCAGGCTCAGACACCAATTACAGCACAGGCATCTCCAGTTGCTCAGGTCCCTGCATACACATATGTCCCTCGCCCTCCATCTGCGCCAGAGAGGTTCATTAACTGGCTTAAGGAGGATTGGTTGCTCAAAGCAGGTGCAGGCCTATTCCTGCTCGGTTTTGGCTGGCTCGTCACCTTTGCATTTATGAGTAACCTTATCGGTCCAGTCGGAAGAATCAGTCTCTGTCTTCTTGCGGGCGTGAGCTTAATGTCATTCGGATGGATGCGTATGGCACGTTACTTTGAGCAGGGGAGCGTCTTTCTTGGTCTCGGTGCTGGAGTCGTGCTTATGACACTTTTCGCGGCACGAACACTCTATGACTTCTTTGACCCGATTTCAGTTCTCGGTCTCTCTTTCCTTGTTTCGGTTGTAATCGCACTTGCGGGTGTAAAATATGCAAGCAGTGGCCTCGCAGTTGCCAGCGTGCTACTTGCTGGTATCGCGCCGTTACTTACACACTCAGCTACATCTGATTTCATAGGTTTATTTGCATACTTATTTGTCGTTGTACTTGGTGCCGTATGGGTTGTGCAATTTACCGGTTCACGTGACCCAATAGCGGTTGCGCTCACTGTAGTAGGCTTTTACAGCATAACGTATTTCGCAAATGGGTCATCCGGTGATGCTGAGAGGTTACTGTTACTTTGGGTAGCATTTGTATTTGCGCTCATCTTTTTCGGAACAAGTCTTATTGCATTGGTGCGCTCACCGCAAGCATCAAAAATTGGAGCAGACTTATACATAGGTCTCGGTACGGGATTGTTTACATATATGTGGACAGTTGCGGTAGTTACCAAAGAAATGCAGAGCATGGTAATTGCGCTCATGTCACTTATCTTTGCTGTTGGGGCATACGCAGTATTTGCACTTACTGGACGAAAAGAGCCATTCTTTATTTACGCCGGCGTCGCTACAGTATTTCTTGGTGTTGCAACTGCGCTTGAATTTCAAGGCCCAGCACTCGCGATTGCATTTATAATCGAAGCTTCAGTGATTACATTGCTAACGTATCTCTTTACCAAAAATACTGCAATGACAGAACGTGCATCATTTGTGTTCCTGATACCGGTACTCCTTTCACTAGAAAGTTTCGCTGCCCCAACTTGGAATGGGGGAGTCTTGCATAGTGATGCATTGGTACTCACACTTCTTTCAATCGTGCTCGGCGGTACTGGATATGTATTGTATTCACTTATGGATACACGTACCGTAACCTCACACGCAATCCAAACCCCTGTGGCGCTTATGGTTGGCGGTGTACTGTATATTCTGTCATTCGTATGGCTTGCAACTCATGCGCTGTACCCAGATGACTTCGCCGTCATGGTTTCGCTATTTGTCTACACCGTACTTGGTCTCGTGCTGTATATTTCAGGAAAATCACGAGGATACCCAACACTGCAAAAATGCGGAGCTATGCTTCTTGGCTCGGTAGTGGTCCGTTTGTTATTTGTTGATGTTTGGGAAATGGAATTAACAGGGAAGATAGTGACATTCTTCGGAGTCGGTGCATTGCTCATGAGTACGGCATTTATGGGAAAGAAGTCTACAGATGTCACTTCTCAGTAATCTTTATTCTATGAAAAAAATTCTTATTGCGACACTGATTCTAAGTTTCACTCTAGCTATCGCTGAAGCACATTCAGGTCCTGAAGCACATGCAGAAACAATTAGCGCGTTTCGCTCATATTTCACAGTTGCACCACAAGGGTTAAAAGTTCCAACAGTGGTATCTGTACCGCTTCCTGAAATGTATATGGAACGGCAATCACTACTTATTGAAGACGAAACATCTGATACGTTTATCCCGTCTTTGTATATGAGAACGCTGCTGACGCAACCAGATCAGATTACTGTGGTGCACCAAGATACACCATTACCACAATTAAGTGATGCGAGCACTCTCACCACCGTAGATTTTGACGTCACGGGAGATTCTGCAAAGGAAGATATGCTCATTCTAACGTCAAAGGAGCCCATGAGTGTGTCTGGAGTCACCGTATTGCTTGATCAATTTGTCGCACTTCCACAAACAATCTCAATTCTTGCTGGCGAGCCGAATGATGAACGTGTTGTTCTTACTGAAAGAAATGTTACGAGTCAAACGATAAGGTTTCCTAAAACATTTGGGAATCGTTTTGTCATTTCCTTTGTGCATGTGCAGCCATTGCGCATCAGTGACATACAATTTATTCATGAATCGGTGACGAAGGATGTGCACGACTCTGTGCGTTTTCTTGCACAACCGGGGCATACATATAGTGTTTACTTTGATCCAGATAGAGTTGCTGGTGTGAATGTCGGTGAAGCTCCAAATTTAAGCGATAATACGGGTGTCCGTACTCTTGAAGAACCTGACATTCAAAAAAATAAGACCTATGTGCAAGCTGATAGTGATAGTGATGGTGTGCCTGATGTGCGCGATAACTGTGTTCAAATTCACAATACAACACAGGTAGATATAGATGAGAATGGGCGCGGTGATACCTGCGATGATTTTGATAAAGATGGGGTATCAAACGGTAAAGATAATTGTGTGAATGACCCAAACGGGTCTCAAGTTGACACTGATGCGGATGGTATTGGTGATATATGTGACGGTGAAGAAAGTAGAATAACTGAGAGTCATCCATACCTGCCATGGATGGCGCTGGGCGTTGTTGCATTACTTTTGGCTGCTATGCTGTACTCAGTAATCACACGGAAGCCACCTCAAGTAGCGTAACTCTTTTAGACCGTATATGTATCGCCGTGTAAGCGGAAATGTTTTCCTGCACCAAAAAGTAATATAAGTACCACTGCTGCGAAGTGTGGCAGGTGGCCAGTGAGTTCGATGGGGCCAAGAATAAATAGTGGTATGGTAAAAAAGATTGCAACTACAAGTGCGTTTAGTCGTGTCATGATGCCCAATATAAAGACGACGCCAAAAAGTACTTCAGTGGCGCCTGCTGAAAGTGTAAAGAGGTAGTCAGAATATTGTGTAAATCCAATAAGTGGCATGAAATTCCATTCATGAATGTGCAAAAAATTTATACCATACTCGGGGTGCAGAATTTTTTCTGAAAATCCTAATATAACGAGCGTAACACCAGTACCGATACGTAATATTGAGAAACCTAAATCTTGGAAGCGTCGCGCGTAGGAAGTGAGCTCCTTATTTGCAACGTGTACAAAATAATCAGAGCCATACACAAAAATAAAACAGGCAGTACTCAGTACCCAAATGTTTTCAAAGAGCTCAATCGCAGGTACGTAGAAAAATCCAAGACTCCACGTAAGCGCAAGAGCGATGGCACCAATACGTGCATGAAAACCAATCAGGAAGGTAAGCCCAATCGTTGCCTGAATGAGTATAAGCCACTCGGGAATTTTTAATTCTGTCAGGTTTGGAGAAAACAAGTACCCGTGGGTACCAGCAATTAAAAAGAATGCACCAGAAAGCATAGCAAATGTTGATGCGGCGCGTTCAAAAACATGCGGTCCCTGAGGCATAAGAAAGTTGAGTCTAAGTATTTTCCTACGTTCAAGCTCCGCGCCAATAGCAATGATAGAGATTCCTATAAGTGCCCAGATAGCAAGGTAGAGCCCGGTAGGCTCACTTGTGGTATATGCATCCAAATGTTGCGGTGCGAACCATTTAGTGTGCGCAAAGCTGAAAGTTGGAATGGAAAGTATAAACGCGGATGCCAGTAAATATAATGTATGTTTCATACGGCTTAGTATACAATGCATTTACAATTAATTGCAGACTTTCTGAGCGGGTGTACCATGTAGTGATGAACGTGTTTGTAAAAAGAATTTCAATCACGGTTGCTCTCTGGGTAGTTTTTGTACTCGCGCTTACCGGAGCTGGTGTTTTTATGTTTGTAGGGGAGGGGCATCATCGTCAGGCCTGTCCGTTCGGTGAGTCAATGCAGAAAGGTTGTGGCGGTCTTGCGCTCTTACACGCAACACATTGGTCTGAATTTTTGAGCTCGTTTCTTACTTCAGTTTTTTTCTTCATAAGCATATGCGCTGTCGTATCTACTGCCTTTTCTCTCATTCTCATACTTATTGAAAAAGAGCGGAGGCGGTATTACGTGCAATCAAAGCGTGGGCATCCTCAGCGATTGATTACTCTACTTTTCTCTTCAGGTATTCTAAATGCAAAGATACCGTAGCGCTCTATATTTTGTAGCTATTAGTCGTTAAAGAAAATAATATGAATGAAATACATAAAAATACAGCACTTATCGTAGTTGCTGTCTGCGCATTACTCGTAGGCTATGTTGTGGGTGGTTCACGATTGGGAAATATGATGGCATATGCGCCGGCTGGGTATAGTTATGGAGATAGCCGACAAGCAGAAGGAGGAATGATGCACGGAGGCATGATGGGGAAGCGCGACGGGCGCTCTGGTGAACCTGAAAGCATGGACATGATGATGCGCATGATGACAATGAATTTACAAGGTAAAACGGGAGATGCATTCGACAAAGCGTTTTTGGCAGACATGATACCGCACCATGAAGGAGCAGTCGTCATGGCAGAGATGGTTTTAAAAACTTCACAAAGACCCGAACTTCTCCAGCTTGCGCAAGATATCATTACTGCACAAAATAAGGAGATAGAGATGATGAAGGGTTGGCAGAAGAACTGGTTCGCAAGTCAAAAATAGTGCAGAAGATACATGATGTATTGAGAAAATATTTTCATACAGTTCATCAAGACTGATAATTCAGTCGTCGTCGGTCGAATAAAAAACATCCTGGATTACAGGATGTTTTTTGTAGAAGTATTTAGGATCTACTTTCTGTTAGTATATTGTTTCCAGGGCACAATCACACCTGAAAGGGCAATATATATTCCTGGAGGCAAGCTTTGTACACCTGCAACTGCCATACCGATATTGAATGCTGCATCTGATTCTGCAAATTTTGCCGGAAGCATTGCACCAGTCAGAACTATCGTTTTACCTTGGATGTTACTCAGTGCCTCCGCAGTCTTTAGGAGTGTATCCGTGCCGTGGGTAATTATTATTTTTGCATTTTTGGTGCGGACTACGCTTCGCACCAGCTTCGTTCTGTCACTGTCAGTAATGTCTAAACTATCTTTTTTAAAAAGTGTGAGAATCTCGTAAGAAAAACGTACATGGTGCGTGTCGAGTATTTTCTTTACCGCAGGCTCTCCAATCAAGAATGCATACCCGTGGTGATTTTTACCGCGAGGATAATCTTTATCAATAGTTCCGCCTGTTTGTATAAATGTTATATGCATATCAGGGAAGCATATAGCACTAATGAGTAATTTTCAAAAAAGGACGGATTATTTCGAACCATATAGCATAGCCGGCACTGCTTGGATGTAATCCATCTGCAGAAAGGTATATGTCTGGATGCAAAATAAATACATCATTATTTTTGGGAACGAATAAATTTACATATGTGTATCCAAGCTGGTCACAGACATCTTTTAAATGTGCATGGTATCGCATATTTTCTCGCGTGTAATAGGGTCGCATAAAGAACGGGAAGAATGTTGTACCGCCTACATTCCCGGCACTTACTACGAGTACTTGGTGTGCAACGGGAAGATGTAGATTTTCTAAAAGTTTCGCTGTCTTCGTTGCGCTTTGGAAGCGAATGATGTCGTTGCCGCCAATTTGTATAAGGATAAGTGCATATTCAGAAAGTTGAGCTTTTGCTACCTGGGCCGACAAATCTCGTGTGCGTGCGCCAGATTGTGCATAATTTTCTACAAAGCCTGAGTGGGTATAGTGGGCAATGCGTCCCGCCAGCGTCCCATCTTTGGTATCTGCGCCGACACCAACCGCGGTACTATCGCCCAGGACGAGTATCGGGAATTCAGTTTGAGTTCCCTCAAGGGAAAATTTTTGTGCACTCCGTACCACATGTTTCGATATGTAGATGTTGTATGCAAATATAATCAAAAAATAGATACAGATACATATTAAAAGTATTGAGGTTATATATAGTATTTTCATGCAATTTTTTTTGACTGCTGTATAAGTGCTAACTTCTCCTGACGCTTCATCTTTTTTATAGCTGCCTCACGTTTCGATGCGTTACTTCTTCCTATATGTTTTTCTACGTATACCATGTTACTCGCTCCCTTCGCGGAAGTATAGTGACTTGCGGTGCCTTGCATATGTTCCAAAAAACGACGTTCTACGTCTGTAGTGATACCTGTGTAGAGTGAGCCATCCTTACATTCAAGAATATAGACGTGATACACAGCTTCCATATAGTCATTGTACCTTATAAAAAATGCCCCGACATGGGGCATTTTAAACGATAATACTGCGGAAATTACGCTGTTGTCGCTCCTGTTGTGCCGTCACCATTGATGTCAGCACCTGTTACAGCTTCAGCTTTTTCAATAACTTTGTCAGTAGCAGTTGTCACAGTATCCTTTACTTCCTCAAGTGAAGGCATTTTTTCTTGTGCATCAGTAATGGCACCTGTTACCACTTCGTGCGCATCAGCAACCATATCTTTTGCGTGTGCCGTTGCATCTGAAGCTACAGATGTTACTGCTGCCTTCGCGTCTTGTAATGCATCCTTTGCTGCGTCTACTATTTTTGTAAGGTCCATATGTGTTTTAGTTAGTGAATAAGAATCGTAGTATACGTGTGGTACACAAAAGCGCAACAATGGTTGCGCTTTTGACCTCTAGCCACGAACTGCTATTTTTTCTTTTTCGGAGTCGCTGCCTTTTTTACTGGCTTCTTCTCTGCAACTTTTACTACTTTAGTTACAGCAATTTTCGCAGCAGCCTTCTTTGCAGGCGCTACACTTTTTGCAACTGGAGCTGTTACCTCAGATGCATGTTCATGTGTGTGTGGTGCATGCAGTGCCTTCACAAGCATATCAACTGAGCGAGTAAGTGCGTCGATTTTCACAGTGAGAGTTTCAAAGTGCTTCTTAGACTCATCGTTTCCTTTAGTGCTCTCAAATGCAGGGCGAGTAGGGCGTGCCTCACGGTCGCCACCAAAATCTTTTCTATCTCGTCGGTCACCATCTGGCGAACCGTTGCCCTTCATTGCACCGAAACAGTCTTTGCAGTATACCGGCTTACTACCATTTGGCTTAAATGGCACTTCGCAATTCTTGTGACAATTACTACATGTTGCTGTGTGCATAGTTATATCTCCTCGTTCGCGTCGGTCACCGCCACTGCGGTCGTCCCAGCCCTTTTTAGCAAACCCACCGCTGTCGTGTGGTCGTCCGTATTCGCGTGCTCCAAAACCAGAGTTTCCACCGCGACTCTCTCCACCAAATCTTCTGTCTCCACCTCCTTTACCAAAATGTGCCATGATTATATTGTTAGTTATTAGTACTTGAGAACACTAAGCTTTTTTAGTGGTAAAAGCAATGGCAACCTACGTATCAGGGGTGTGTTACCCAATCGCGAGCAGGTAAACGCCAGAAATCATAATGCCACAGGCTATAGATTTTCTTAGTAAGTTACTTTCATGAAATAATTCGCCCCCGATTATGGTCGTAAAGAGCGCAGAGCTTCTTTTAACTGCAATCACAATGCCGACAGCAGTAAGTGCGACCGCATGAGCTTGTAGCGTGCGAAATGCAGTAGTAAAAATTGCAACTAACAGAATACTTTGCCAGTGAGTTTGGAAGGTGATTTTAATTGAAGAAAAAGCGCCAGTGCGTGTACATGCCCATACAAGAAAAATACCTGCAAGGAATGTTTGGATGATAGCAACGTATACTTCAGGAGGCACATGGTATGTTGCTAAAATTACTCTATCGAAAATTGATGAAAAACCATAGAGAAGCACACCCATAAGAACGTACCGAGTATATTCTGATCCAGAAATATGTTCAAAGAAATCTCGCCACGCACTGAGCTGGTGCGTTTCAAGAATGTAGAGTCCTAAAATGAGCACCGCCATGCCAAGCATTTGTAACATACTCACTGTCTCGCCAAGTATGCCGTATGCGAGTAGGGTAGTAATAAGTGGAGTGAGTAATAAGATGGGGGATGCAACACTTACTTCTAAATGACGTAACCCCTTAGTAACAGAAAAGTGTGCCGCAGCAATAATCAGAGAGACACAAAAAATTGAGACAAAGAGCGCTGGTGAAAGTGTCTCCCACGGAGCAGAAATCATTACTGGGGCAGTAATACACGCTGCAAAAAGCGCTAGGAGTATTGAGAAGTCGAATGAGTGGACTTTCTCCAATGTTTTTTTCTCAAGTATTACAGAAAGTGACGCAAAAAATGCGGCGAGTATCGCATAAGAAAACCAAGACATACGGTAAAGTATATCAAAATTTCTTCGTGCAGTCTGTACTAGATGCTCTGCGTTGGAGTAGGGGGAACTGAAGTGGTCGCAGAAGGGGGCAGTGTTTCGTTTGCAGGGTTTGGACCGTACATGTTTGGACCAGCTTCGCCTTCAGTACATGCAAGGATAAGGTTGTAAATAGGAATCAATAGAAACCATCCACTTTTTCCGATATCGTGCATACGTCGTATACCCACGGCAATTGTTGGCACTAATATAGCAATACTGTAAATATTATTCACGGTTACAAAAAGAGGGTTTTGAGTTGCGCCTCCCATAAAGCCCATGCCTACTCCGATAAGAAAGTTTGCAAGAACAAAATACCAGTATTCTGCACGACTCGCTCTTCCAGAAAAATCACCAAACTTGCTCAGAACTGCAATAAAGTTGTCTACGATAAACATGATATATAATTATTTTTTAATGAGTCACGCTACCTATAAAGCATAGCGTACTTTGCTCTTGGTGCCAGTACATTATGCAATTAATTTTACAATGTGATTAAAATGCTTTTCAGAAACGGGCTGAATCGAGAGTCTCGAGGCTGGCATTCTTACTGCCATGCCCTGTAGTGCTGGGTCAGCCTTTATGAGAGCAAGGGAGAGCGGGTTTCTTGCTTTAGCTAAAAAACCTACATCAACGCAATACCAAATAGGTTTTTCCTTTGTCGCCTTTGGTTCAAAGTGCATGTCGCTTTGCTTAAATTGCGAGATGTCCGGATGAGCATTTGAAACTATCTCTGCAATACCATAGACACCAGAAGGTGTGCCATTTGAGTGATAAAAAAGAACGCCATCACCCATGTGCATATCGCGCATCATAAAGTTACGCGCTTGGTAATTTCGCACACCATCCCATGAAGTCACTTTGTCGTGGCACAAGTCATCTATAGAGTAGCAGTCTCCCTCAGATTTCATAAGCCAGTACTGCCTGCCATTCATAAAATCAGAGTGTACAGAAATTGCCCGCGCAACTATTTACTGACGTTTGTGATCGCCTCAATATGCTCGTCACCTGAAATGAGCTCGCTATGGTCGTTTGCGTTAAGGGTTACAGAAATAGTATTTTTTCCTTCAGTAAGTAATGCGCCTGGTATGTGCACCCAGTCACTGTAGAGTCTGCCTATTTTTTTGTCGTTAATAAAGAGATGTGCATGACCTTCGTTGTCTACAGGTTTCGCGTTAACGTTTTCTGGAGTGAAGGTAAAGTTTTTTGTAAATACGTGTAAGTTGTAGCCGTCCTTGGTGTCTTTCAAAACCTCAATAGCCACTGAAGGTATCGGTTTGGCTGTATTTACTTGAAGTTGTGCGTGCTGGTGTGCCATTGGTGTCGCACCTGTTGTATGTTCCATTGCCATAGGCGCGTCACCGTGCATCATCGGGTCTGTGTGAGGCGCAGGAAAGAGGATTGGACTTACTGCTAAACCGATAATGCTACCAATAATTACAGAAATAATATGTGATGAGTTCATCAGATAAGTATAGTCTTGTTAGTTGTATTTGGAAAGGAGGGGTTGTTACTGTTTTGTATATGCAAGCAATGCGTCTACGAGGGTTTCAACACGGGTGCCCTTTTTTGCTGAGCAGGGAATGACAAGAATGCCGGGTGCCTCAGCAGATATTTTCTTTATTTGAGCTGATAGGTCCTTCTGTGACAACGCATCAATTTTGTTTGCCGCAATAATGCATGGGTGCCCTTTCTTTTTCAAAAGGTCAAGCATCTGACTATCAAAATCGGTTACACCAACCTTGGAATCAAGTACCAGCACAACAACTTTTGGGGCAATGTGTGGAGCAGTAATGTATCCGCGAATAAGGGCAAATATTTTTTCCTTATCTTTCGGAGACACTTTCGCATATCCATATCCAGGTAAGTCTACAAAATAAAAACGAGTGTTAATTAAAAAAAAGTTTATCTCCTGAGTTTTTCCTGGGGTACTACTCACTTTTACCAAATCATTTCTCCCCACCAGGGCGTTAATAAGGCTGGATTTGCCTACATTTGAGCGCCCCACAAACGCTATCTGGTCTTTACCATCTTTTACTATAGCATCGTCACCAACAACGCCTTTTATAAATTTGGCTGAAGTAATTTTTGAACTCATGACGGTATAGTACTGTATCAGCGAAGAAAACCCTATGCAGGAAGGTTATTCAGTTGTTTCGTCAAGAACGTCTGTAATGGTAAATATTCCTACAATGGGGTATTTCTGCCACATATTAGTACTCTGAGTCTCTATCGGTGTAACAAATCCTTGTGCCGTAATTGACGCGCCACTTGAGAATTGCTCCATACGTTCTGCATTTTGTCCGAAGTTTATCGCGTAGTAGGTTTCCGCCACCTTAAACCCAAAGGCACATTCTTCCGTTTGTGGTCCAGTGGTGTCTTTATGTGGCAGGCATAGGAAGGTGCCACTCAGTGTCACGAGCTCATTTGTGGCAGGCGTATCGGATGCTGCTGTGTCTGGAAGCGCAATAGGATGCGCAGGGTCACTACCAGGGGTTGTAACCATTTCGCTTGAGAGTGGACTCTTAGACCATATACCGCTTGAGGCAAGAAATGCAAAGCACATAAGTGAGCACAACGAGACGATGAGTATTTTTTTCTGATTTTCCATAATTATGTATGTGTCATATTTAAACGATTCGGATAAATAAATTCATTAAGAAGTTTTGTATATTCTGTTTGTCTTGGCATCTGCACCCAGTTTGAGGACAATCTCCGTATATTTCTCTCCGCGAGTATATCTTTGCATTGACCACAGTAGAAGCCATGAGGAGTTGCGACAAAAAGCCATGGATATTCCCAATGTTTCAGAAGTTTTTCTGCCGTTTTCATTAAGTCCTGAGAAACTAACATGCGTCTGTATTTTACCTCAACCAAATATAAATTCTTCTTATCATTTGATACTAATGCAAAGTCTGGAGCATCAGAAATATTTTCAATAACTTTTGAAATTTCTGAAAACTTTTCTCTATATTGCGCAAGAGAGGGCATTGTGTGCTCATACCCAAAGGGTAAAACTTCATATCTCCCTTCTTCTCGTATCATTTGTTCAAAAATTGTCTCAGCAATTTTTCCTTTGATAAGTTCTTTTGAAAACTTTACATTCATAGGGATTTTGGTCGTCCCTACTCATCAATTGCTTTTTGGAGTTCGTCCTGATGTCCTTGCATAAGGTTTTGTGCGCCCTTTGCTTGTTTGAGTGCGTCCTCGTTTCTATCAATGATGTAGTATTTTGCTGCGCCATACGTTTTCTCTAAATAACTCACACCTTTTTCATCTTTCACGAGATACATACCACCTGCAACAGCAAGAAGCATAATAAAAGTTATTTTTGTAAAGCCAGACTCTTTTGTTTTTTTCATATGAGAAAGTATAGCAAAGAGAATTAAAACGGGTAGGGGAATGTGCAAGATGACCAAAGGAATGGACTAAGAATCAAAGCTTACTACCGCAAAAAACAGAGATTGATGTAGAAATATCCTTTTTCAGGCTCATCAATCGCACAGTAGATTTGCCGTAACATATTTCGGTCTCTTCTGTAACTCCCGTTATATCAATGTCCTCATTGAATTGAATTGGGATAGAGATATATCTGCTGTAGGACGGAGCGGAGACTAAAATTACTTGCTCTAAGACCGTCCTACCGTCACCCGAAATAACTTGTATTCCAAAAGCAGATTCTTGTAATAATCTACTGGAAATTTCTCCTTGCAAATTGAATTTTGTTTTGACAATCTGGTTTTTTACAGGGTATATAACCACAATTTTTTGCTGTGTGGTGTTCTGAATAAAAATTATCGCTGTTGCAAGAATTAAAATAACAGCTGTGGCGAGGATGGGACTCTTCATTGTTAGATTATAGCAAAAATCTGGAGTTGTAAGGAATCGTTTTGGACTGTCTACTGTTCAATCACCATATATTCTCCTTCTTTCAGTGCGTGGATAGGCAATGAGGTATCGCCATAGGTAGTCAGCTCTGAAAGGCCTTTCTCCCAATCTACCGGGCCTCGAGAGTCAGCACTACCGTACTGTGATTGATAATGGGGTAAGAATTTAATCGGCAAGAGACCTAAACCATCCATACATGCTCGCCAGTCGCAGGTCCAAAAATGTGACACTAGCGCATTTGAACCAGCAGAGTTTGTTGCAACTACTTTCCCAAAAAAGATACTTGTCACATCATACTGTTTCAGCCAGTATTGTATGAGATGGTCATCGCCACCTTTTATGTACACAATATCAGTATCGGCAATTTGTTGTGCGAAGGTAGCAGGGAACGCCATAGTTATTTCTGGGCGTATCGTTGCAGGGAAAAGTGCGGGGAAATCGGCTGTGTCTTGCGCAAACTTCTGCTCCCAGTCCTCACGAGGCTGTGCAAAGTAGCACACGAGCATGCGTGGAGTTTCACCGAGTCCGCTAAACATTTCTGCGAAAAATCTTTTGCCACCTTCGGGGTTGTTGCGTACACCACCAGAATTAAGAATGTATTTGGTCATGTGCTCAGTATAGTGTCTGCAAAAAAAATTAAAAGGTTTGTATCTAGTGAGTAGTTGCGTAGCTAAAATGCATTTATTTGCTATGCTTTAGGCATGGTTTTCGGTATATTTGGTGGAGGAAAAAAAGTAGAGAAGACTGTAGCGAGTGCAATCCTTCCATCTGATGTACGCTATGCATTACAGTACCGTGAAGCAAATTTAGGCAGGTCAGAAATTCTCGATTTAGCGCTGAATCGTTTTGAAGATGAATCACTATATGCGTTTCTCAAGGCATTGAGTGGGTTTTCAGATGTGCAAAAGAATGCGCTCACTAAAATTGTTGCAGAGATAAAGGATATGGACGAAGAGCAAGGAAAGGATGCAATACGTGACTTTGTGCAGACGAACATGCCATCTGTTCCTGAGTCTGCAAAGGTGGGGATGATGAAGCTTGGACAGTACTCACGACAAGGATTTGAAGAGTGGCGCAGGCGCTATGCAGAAGAAGCGCAGAAGGCAGCATTACGTGCAGAGCCTACGGTTATCGTCGGGCACTCGATGTTTATGGGACTTCGAAGTTTTGTTCGAGCGCACCAATTGGCACATAAGCCACTCTATATACTTATGCCACATATGATAGATGATACAGACTCAACGACGTGTGGGTATATTATCACTAACGGAGTTGTTGAATTTTTACCAAAAGATTTTGCGCGACCAGAAAATGCCATCATCATCGATGACGTAAAGAATAAGGGAGAAACGGAGCGAGAAGTACAAGCATTTTGGCAAACGTCTCCAGTCTCTGGCGTGCCTACATTTTCGTTTTTGTCAGTCACCGGGTAGGTGAACGGTATTTGAGTATAGTGCACGTTTCTACATACTTCTTTTTCAAACCTCTTCGTACACGAATATGAATCTTGCTATAATAAAATTATGAAAAAATACATTGTCTTCACCATCATTTTGTTTTTACTTGGCGTAAGTGGTGCCACGTACTATCAAAGTCTGGATGCAGATACTTTGAGTGGTGATGCTCTGTACGCAGATGAGGAAGAAGTATATGTCTACGAGACTGAAGTAGACGGTCCGCAAGACTGCGCCAGTTTTGAAGTGTACGATGCAGAGCAAAAGGTTTGTAGTTTTGAATGTCGTAGCGAAGAGGAGTGTAGTGATATTGAAGACTCGATTGATGAAGAGTTTGCAAGCTGGACGGATGAGCTAGAAAAAAACAAAACCCCTATTATAGAAAATAACAGCATCACCGATGCTAAAATTGTAGCAACATATGCAGTCAATCCCACTGAAAACATATTGCTTCAAACAGGAGTAGATGACCAAAAATATAGAGATATATGGAATAGCATAAAAAACATGAGTCCAGATGCGCTGAGTAATACATATATTGAAACGTACGAGGTCTTTAACGAGCCAAATGATGACACCCTGGCTTTCGTTGATGATGAGGACGGAAATGGTCAGTGGAGAATCGGAATAAATTTAGCTGGGTATACCTCTTCCACAGAAGCAGAGAACAAAACAACTATCATTCATGAGCTCGGTCACATTATTTCCTTAAACACCTCACAGGTAAACCCAGAAGTTGAGAACTGTCCTAATCTGAAGCTTCAAGAAGGGTGCGCAAATGCTACTGCCGCCATCAATGCTTTTTGGCATACGTACTGGAAAGGACTTTCAAACCCGGCATTTGATGAAAGTACATTCGTCACCGAATATGCTACCACTGACGTAACCGAAGACTTCGCCGAAACATTTGCGTTCTTCGTCCTTGGAAAAGAATCAAGCTTGGGAGATACGATAAAGGACCAGAAGATTAGATTATTCTACTCATTTCCAGAGTTAGTCGCCATACGAGAAGAGATGCGAGAGGCTTTGTCGAAAGGCGTTATTCGCAAAAGGAGTGCTACAGTACAGTAAGGATAACATTCTAAACCTTCTGCCCGGTAAGAAAATAGGGTCTGCGTCCAAGAAGGAAACAGACCCAAAGTTACTAGACGCTCGCCTCGACTGTTACCGCTGTTTGCGGTCAGCACCACAATGAGTGCACCATCTACTGGCTCCCATGATAAGGGCACCAGATGGTTTCATCTCTCCGGTGTGTCCACCGTTTGCAGCGCATTCCGCTTGCAGTCGTTCAGTTGCTGACGATACTTCAGCGTCCAGAGCCTCCTTTCTGCGATTCAGTTCTGCCAGTTCCTGTTGTTGTTCAGGTTTCAGCATAGTCTTCATACCTTTCGGTTGCAGTTTCAGAGTGTGCAACCATACATGACACGAGTACGTTTATCAACAAAATGTATGGGGCGCTCACAGAGGCATATCATTGAACCTATCTCAGTTTAGTAGGGGACTAACATGCTGGCTTCATTGGTCTCTATGAATTGCGGTTAGCACAAAGGATGCCCAGTAAACCTTTGCTGATAAAAGGCTTAAACAAAAACATACTATGTATCAATTTGAGTTGTCTATTTACGAACTATAATAGGTAAGCAAGTGTGGTATCGGGATGTAAAGATAAAGAAGTATAACTACGCAGGAAAGATTGCCTGTAAAGTGAAGTAGAGTATGCTATTATTAAGCATGTAAAAAACATGATAAAAGAAAAAAATTCTTCAAGGTAGAAGAATTCGCGAGAGCATTTGGAATAAATATTATGAGCATTATATCCTTATATAGTGTTAAGAAGATTGAGGCATATAAGCTTTTTCGGCGATACAGAATTGATAAGAATGAGTTTCAAATTTTCTTTAAAATGTAAGCACAAAGTATACTTATGCAATTTGGAATTATAGTCATAATAGGTCTGGCCTGGCTCGTAATAAAAGTCTTCGAAGGTCTCTCGGGTGGAGTTTCTAACATTGCTCAGAACAGAAAAAATAAGGAGGCATTTGAGATAGAAAGAAGTACTGAATACTCTGACAGATTTATTGACACTACAAAAAATCTTTACGAAAGAAATATAGATATTATTGAGTCTTTCACTAAGAGAGTAACTGCTCGTTCCGAAGACAACCCGTATTCTTATAGTGGAAGATATTCTTCTAAAAACTATTTTTTCGATAACCTCACAAGAGATTGTATCAATGAGATAGCTTTGGCTGAAAATAATTATAATGTAAGACCTAACACTGAATATCTATCAAATTGGAAGCCAAAAGTATCTCAAGAATGGCAGTTATTGGCCACTGAGATTGAGTCTGCCTTTGCTGACAGAAAAAAAGAATTACAAGCAGAAAAAGATATAATTACAGCTCGAAACCAAGCCGAGGATAATGAGCGAGCAGAAAAGGAAAGAAAATTAAGAATGGAAAGATGGGAGCAGGAAGAAACAATAAAAGAAGTTGAGCGTAACGTAAAAAGGTATAGAGCAGAATTTGCCAAGGTTAAAGCAGAAAGAAAAGATTCTTCACAGTTAAAATCAACTCGACAGAGAAAAGAGAAGGGTAGTCTTTGTATTGAGGATATACCTCTAATACTTTCTGCCGATTTGCACCCTTGGGATGAACTTGAAAAAGATTTGGTTAAACAACCGCATAAGACCAAGCCTTTCCCGTCGTTTTCTTCAAAGGTTGAGAGCAACAAGCTTACAAACCTTGCTTCAATTTATGCCTTAAATAATGAAATAGCAGAGTTTAATAAGACAATCGAGAAGGATATTCAAGAAGGAAATGAAGCGAAAGCTTTCTTCAAAGCTATAAGAAGTGGTTATGAAAAAGGCGAAAAAGAAGACGTTATCAAACGATTTAACTTTGTCATTGATAACATCACTGTTCCAGCATCTATTCCTAAAGTTTGGGATATAGACTTTGACGTTAACGAGGGTATTGCAATTGTCGAAATAAAGTTGCCTGATGTTGTACACAATCAAGTCCTAAAGGAAGTCCATCTCAAAAGGGAGACAGTTGAGAAACCTCTCACGATTAAAGAAGGTAAGGAATTAATTCCGAATATACATCCTTCTGTTATGCTGCGAATTGCATATGAAATATTTCGCAACGATGATGCAGATAAAATTAAACTCCTTGTCCTTAATGGCTGGGTAGAATTTGATGATCCTGCGACAGGTAATTTAACTCGTACATATACAGCTTCACTTGCAACAACCAAAGAGCAAATAGTTCAACTTAAGTTATCTAAGCTCGATCCGTTGTCGGCATTCTTAGGTCTTAAAGGAAAGTCTGCAGGTAAATTGATAGATATTATTCCTGTGTCTCCTGTAATGTCTTTGGATAAAAAGGATAAGAGGTTTATTAAGACCAAGGAAGTGATTGGAACACTAGATGCGCAAACCAACCTTGCATCAATGGATTGGCAGGATTTTGAAAACCTTATTGCTGAGCTTTTCCAAAAAGAGTTTTCTGAAGAAGGAACAGAGATTAAATTAACTCAATCGAGCCGTGATAAAGGCGTCGATGCTATTGTCTTTAATCCTGACCCTATTAGGGGTGGTAAGTATGTAATTCAAGCTAAAAGATATACAAACACTGTAGATGTGAGTGCTGTAAGAGACTTGGTCGCAGTTGTCGCTCATGAAGGTGCATCAAGAGGAATACTTGTTACCACTAGTACTTTTGGAGCAGATGCTTATGCTTTCGTTCAAAACAAACCAATAACATTGCTTGATGGTGCAAAGCTACTTGGGCTACTAGAAAAGCACGGCTATAAATTCAGAGTTAACTTGGCAGAAGCAAGAAAGTTGTTTCCTGCTAACAACAAGTATTAATTATAAAATTGATAATTGTTGTCAGGGTATCAAAAGTTGGGCAGTAATGAAAAATTATTGTAAAAGTGAAAAAATAATTTTCTAATAAAAAACACTATTTATAAACGTTTTTTTTATCTTCTATTAACTAAACTTGGCTGCCAGACTCGACTCTTTTTGGTAAAAGTGTTGACTCACTTTTCCAAAAACCGGACCTCGCGGTTTTTGCCTTGCAGAGTACTGCAAACAAAAACATCGCTCCGGTCTTCGAGTCCAAGGCGTTATCAAAACTATTTGATAACTTCTGTCATCACTTTCGCTCCGCTCATGTGCTGGCAGAACTTAGGAAGGTTAGAACCTGTATTATGCGCGTGGTATAATGTGTATCTAAGTCAGACCATCGATGAATGCACTCGAATCAGTTAAAAAAATGTTCTCAGATGCGAATCAATCGGTTGATTCTGCACCCTGGCTTGTTAGTGCTGGTGAACTTGTCTTCGGGCAGACTTTTGCAATCGCATACCCATTTCTACATAATATTCTCTTCCCTGATTTTCAAGCAGACGATTTTACTTATCAATACGCAATGACGCTGTTCGCGACGTTCTTGATGGGCACAGGTTTTCATCGCCTCGCAACGAGCTTTTTTAGAAGAGAAGATACAATAGGAGCTGGCAATGCCGACCTCAGTAAGGCCAGTGCAGTCGCTTCTGCAAACGAACAATCGACTGTGCATCAAACAGTTGTTAATGGCCCAATTGAAAGTATTTTTTTCGGCCCTGTGTCAAGTGGTATTGGAAGTCTAAGTGCAGAGCCTGAAGCATTTAAAGTAAGCGGGCGACGTAGCTACATAATTGAAAAGATGCCACAGATCTACAGTTACAATTCCTCGATTACATCATATAAGAGTGCATGTGGATGTGTAGATAGAAAGGACTATGTTAGTGCAATAAGTTTCCTAGGAGAAATTGCAAGAAAGGAATGCTTACTCCCTACCTCTGAGAGTCTAAATAAGTTTAAAGATTTGATCAATGGATATAACAAGCTTGAAAGTCACAAGGAGTTGACTGAGCATGTCTTCAATAAAATCGACGAGCAAATGTACTCCTTGATACTAGAATCAGAACATGAAGAAAACAACCAATATGGCAACTGATCCAATTCAGATTCATAATGAGATTACAAAGATCGTGAACGGCGACTTTAACAGTAACTCCGCCGCGAAATTGTTTGTTCAACTTTCTAACCCAAGTTTAGATGCTAGAAGATTTATTTTTTCGACAATTGGCAAAGAGTGGCTGTTGTGGTTGATTGAAAATCAGTTTCTGACAATTGAAAAGTTCAGTCTTGATACAATAGGTAAAGAAACATATTTCTCTCCCGAGATGCGTTTTTTAGAAAGAATGGTTGAGTTTGATGAAGATTTGGTTGCAAAGCACATTCTATCGCTACCTCTGAAAGAGGGAAATGTAAATGTGAATATCCCGCTTCGCTTCCGCAGTATTGCCACTAAGTTTTCACCAGAAAATCTTGCAAAGTTTGTTGAAAAAATGGTTGCCGAAGATTGGGTGCACTGGCTTGCAGCTTACAGAACTTGGGGATTTGAGTATGATGAAATGTTTAAGACTTTAAAGAGTGCGGGTGACGATACCACCATCAACAAGTTGGCACAAATTGTCCTTACGGTAAAAGGTGTCGAGAAGAATAGCGACGTTGAACATTCGTATTCACGACGCTGGTTTTATGTAGATGATCTTAAACGAACGGGAGTTGTGGAAGCACTACTCTCCACAAATGAACCTGAGCAGAGCTTGAATATTGTGCATGATGCACTCAACCGTGTAGTAAAACTCGCAATGGAAATGTATCCTCAAGAATCAAAATCAGGACTCGATGATGGGCTTTATTTTTCCGATGTAGACTTTTTTGAACTGGATGTATTAAATATAGAGAGCTACTCGCAGGAAGATATCAGAAGTCTTTTTGCAGTTTACAAGTTGCTGTATAAGAAGGCTGTTGAGAATGCTTTTGCTCTAAATATTGTGCACGTATACGAACAGTTTCCAAGAGCTTTGACTGAAAGTGAGACAACATGGAGACTAAAGCTCTCACTGATGTCTTTGACTCCAGATGCACTTAAGGATGTAATCGTGGAGGCAATTCAGCGAATACTATACGTAAAGAATAAGGAAGAGCTGCACGACTTAATGTATGGCGCTGAGTATGCAACTTTGCTAAAGCGACATTTCAACTTTCTGTCTCATGAACAACAAAGTGAATATATAGATGGCCTGTTCAAGCTCTTTCCCGCTGATGAAAAAGAGGACGAAAAAAGATTTTCGCTTATTCGTGCCTCTCGCATTGCGTCATGTATTCACAGTCATTTAAACGAAGAGCTGAAGGCAAAAATGCAAGGGTTAGGTTGGAAGTTAGACCCAAACTACATACCTACACCAATGTCGAGTGGAGTGACAGGTGGCACTGTTATTCCACAGGCACCAGAGTCTGTAAAGGGTAAGCCACTTAACGAAGTGATCGAGCTGCTTAAGACTCGTCTTAGGCCTGAAAATATTAAAGATACAAGTCAAAACTTCCTGAGGCCAATTAGTGCTTCTGGGGTTGCGGCAGAAATTGAAGAGGATTTTGCGGAGAGACCGTCTGAATACCTCGACAATGCCGCATCCTTCTTTGATCGGGAAAGTATCGACCCCGGCTATACATACAAATATATTTGGGGTGTTATTGGTTACTTAAAAAAAGACGGCAAGCTCACTCCTGACCAACAGAGCAGTGTAATAACTTTTATTCAAAAAATAATTGAATCTGGTAAATCGAATCCTTTTTCTAAGGTTACTCGTGATAAGAATAACCAGGATTTCTTTTTGTCTGACTGGGATGGGGTTTGTGTGGCATTGACAGATTTATTGCACCACCTGCTTAGGTATGACGGTGAGCCTGTCAGTTTTGAAAAGAATAGGCAATTTTTCATCGAGACCCTTGCATATCTGCTTGTCAGTAGTGATCCTACGCCAGAGGAAGAGATTCCTAAGCTCAGAACTAAGTACGATGGTGAAGAGGAGTATTCGGAGTCAGATCCTTTTACAAAGGCTATAAACTCTGTTCGTGGCCGTGCCTTTCAGGCACTTGCAATGTTTGTGGATAAGGACGTGCAGTTGCAGGAAAAGAAAGGTAAGAAGACTGACGAAATACGTTTAAGCGATGATGTGAAGTCTATCTACGTACTGCTAGCTCAGAATGAGAAGACTCGTGCGGTTAGATTCTTGTTTGGTAAGTATCTCGCAACATTTTACCTACGAGACCCGAAATGGATGCAAGAGCATTTTGGGATGATTTTCGATAGAAATAATAACGATTTGTACCTTGCCGCTATGGAGGGATATTTAACGTCTGGTCTGTGGTACGACGTGTTCACGGCAATGCAGCCCGAATACTCTTACCTAATGGAGTTGAATAAAGATCGGTACACGAAGCGCAAATACTTCCGTGATCTAGACGAAGGCCTTGCTACGCACTTCGGTTTGGCGTTCATGCACTACGACAATTTTTCACCGGAGAATAGTGAGATTCTAAAGAGGTTTATTGACACACAGAATGAAGAAAGACTCTCAGAGTTTATTAAGTTTATTGGCGGGCAGGCCTTCTCAAGGTCAGGTGCCAAAAAATGGATAGAAGAACAAACAAAAAACAACCACTTCTTCCTCGAACGTTTGCTCGCATTTTGGACTTGGGCAAATGAGCATATTGAAAGTCGAGTAATACTCTCGTCGTTTGGGCTTTGGGTTGATGCGGAGGAGGGTGTGATATCCTTACCTTATTTAGCAAAGCACCTGAGAGCAACTATGGAGAAGACCTCGGGACTCCTCAGTTGGGATCACGGTATGACCAAGTCACTCCCATTGCTGGCAAACGCAGCACCGGAAGATACGCTTACAATCATTCGTCTACACTTCCTTGGAAGTGATAACAAGTTACGCAACGATGAATTGCGGTGGGTCTATATTGACGAAACATGGGAAGAGGCGTTTACAGCCCTCTACTCTAATGAAAAATTGAGGCCTGCTGTGAGAGATCTTGTGAATGATTTAGTCGCCGCAGGCAGTGAGCCATTTTGGCCGCTGGTCGATATTGTTAAGAAAGACTAGAGCAATAAATCTATTTGCAAGCAATAGTTTCAGTGATCTATCATAAAATATGGAAAATCTCGAACAGTTTCTATTGGTAATAAATCGTATATCTGAGGCAACTAAGGTGTCGTTACCTGAAGGATATAAATACCGCTACGCTCCCTATAAATGCTGGAAATGTAAAGGGGAGATGGTTGCGTTCGTGTGGCCTGAAGATGAGTGGGCAGATGAGCCATCAGTACCTCCTGAGCCAATACCGAAAACTGTAAAAGTAAGCTACACACAAATGAGTGATAGTGAATATTGGGCAAATGTATGCCCACACTGCGAAGCAGTACAGGGGGATTTTTACGTTTTTTCAGAGCCAGATTCACCGCTGTTTGGTTCCCAGAGCTTATTCAAAGATGATAAGGAACGTTTTGAGTCGGATATGACGAAGATTGCACAATACTACGCGAGTCTCTACCCTTAGGGAGGTTAGGATCGTTATTCTCTCGGACGGATGAGTGTAGAAAAATCATCCAAGGCGAAAAATAAAGCAAAGTGATATACTTCTCGACATGTCTTCACTAGCCAAAATAGAGCTGGGATTCAAAGAAAGGATTTTAGTTGTGGTTGTGTATATACTTGTACTACTAGGAATCTTGACGTACCTAACCGGTGGAGATTTCTGGGCAATATTGGATAGTTCAACACAGTATAACAAAATATTTGTGTCAGGCGGACTACTCCTTATTTTTGGCGCATATGTTGCCGAGCCTTTTTTTACAAAAGTTACAGATGTTCTGGTTAATGCAACTGGTGTCCTGCTCTTCCTCTTAGGCATAAACGACATTGACGCATATATTGGGCGAGATTTTCTCATTGGGTGCGCCTCAATGCTTGTTGGACTTTCCGTCCTTTACATACTACTTGTTAGGAAATATGAACATTCAAAATATTTTGACATCTTCGGCAACATCTTAACTTATTTCGGTAGATCAAAAGTCGCTTATTCGGTTATCTACTTGAGCACCACATTCTCATATTTTCAATCAGATAAAGTGGCCCAGATTTTACTCTTTTCTTTTTGGGTAGTATTCATCTCAGGCTTCCTGGTTGAAAACGTCATTGATGGCATATTTAAGTTTTTGAGAAATCTTTGGGATCGAGAAACATATTTAGGAAAAGTAATTGGTAATGAGAGTAAATACGTATTTAAGGTTGAAATAGATCCAAGGAATACACAAGAAAGTGTGTCTTTGGGCGACCTTGTTAGGATTCATGAGCGTGGGGAGAAGAGTTTTGGTGTGGTCGTACAAAAAAATATGCTACTGGACAAAAATTGGATTTTAGTTCATGTACTTTCTGAGCTAACCAGTGAAGTTTTTGAATCAGAAACTACAAACATTACCTCGAGCCATAAGGCATATAAAATGAATGCTGCGGATATTGATTCAGAAACTCTGGGGCGCATACAAAACACAGAGTTATACAAAAACCGTAAGTCACTCGTAGGGTATGTTCTACCAGACTCACATATTAATAAAGTCCAGTTTAGAATATTTAATAACGATGTGGGCTCTCAAATCACAGAAGGGATGATTGTGAGCTCTATGGTTAGAAACGTAGACGTTCTATATCAAGTACTTGATGGATTTACTAAACGAGATGACCTCATTGGGCACGACAACGACTCATATCTTGTGGGTGTCGCAAGAAAACTTGGCACATATAGCGTAGAGAAAAAGGAAATACTAACGGCAAAATGGGTTCCGGACGGGTATGCGCCTCTATTCGCGCAGGAAAATCATGCGGAAATAAAACCTGGAGATAGTATCGGCAGACTTCCGGGGACAGATTTTGTTATGCAAATTGCTGATTACGATGCGTTGGTGACACATAATACTGCTATTTTGGGTATTCTTGGTGTAGGAAAGTCATGTTTAACATTTGAACTTATACAAAAGCTTTGTGCTAAAACTGAGACAAAAATAATATGTATAGATATTACAGGACAGTATGCGAATAAAAGTCACGGCTTACCTCGATACCTGCAAGAAGATGCACTTTAGGTTTTCGATACTTCCACACTAAATAGCGAACTTGCGACGCAAACAACAAGAACTATCCCAAAAGTTTCTAAGCATGACGGTGGAGACATTGAATTGCTCAAAGAATGTCTGAGGTCTGCGCTTGGTGCATTTTTTAGTACAGAAAACACCAAAAGAGTTTTAGTAGTAAATCCAGAGGAGATCACTGCGCTGAAGCAAGAAGAGAATGTAAAAAACGGACAACTTGATGGGAAAAATTGGTCGATGTACGCACCATTCTCTGAGATGTCTGTTGCAGAGATTACGCGGATATTGTCCGAGACAGTTTTAGAAATCTGTAGAGACTCTGGTTTAACCGAAAAGGCAAAAGCATTTTTGGTGTACGAAGAGGCTCATTCGTTGATACCAGAATGGAACTCAGTTGCAAATGAGGGTGACAAGAGTGCTGCAAATGGTACGGCGAGAGTTATATTGCAAGGAAGAAAGTACGGTCTTGGTAGTATGGTAGTTACTCAGCGCACTGCAAATATAAGTAAAAGTATTTTGAATCAGTGCAATACAATATTCGCTTTGCGAGTATTCGATGACACTGGTAAACAGTTTCTAGAAAACTATATCGGTTCAGATTTCTCTAATATTCTTCCCACACTTGATGATAGACATGCGATAATAATCGGAAAGGCATTGAAGTTGAAACAGCCAGTCATAGCTAAATTGAACGAAAGAGAGTTGCTCTTTTTAGATAAGGAAGATTCAACAGATGAAGGTCCTGGGAGTATCTCGTTGGCAAATGAAGCGACAACGGTTGACAATATGTGAGACTACTCCACCTCATACCCTTCATAGTCTGCCCACTCCTGTACGGCATCATCAACGATAGAAGAGTCCATATCTAATGTAAAATCCCAACTGTCACCTCGCACATCAGTGTCAGATGCATTTCCATCTGAATCAATCTCTGCTGAAAAGTAGAGATATCCTCCATTCTCGAAGCCTATCTGCTCTATAGAGCCGGATGATATATCAGCATCCAAGTCATAACAGTTACCACTTGAGGAGGAACATGCCTCTATTGTCTCTGAGCCATTAACATACTCACGGATCTCGTCCCAATGATCATATATTGCATCAACACGATCTATTGTTATGTCTTCGGGCTCATCGTACTCTCCCGTGTAGTTGTTATATGTACTCGGGGTTGCGGTAGGTGTGCTTACTGCAAATGAATGTGCCTCAGACTCTGCTTCACCGGCTTTTTCAACAGTGTTCGTGCCGCCGGAAAGCATTGCGAGCAATACCAAAACACCTACGACTATGTACATACCCTTCATGGCTATTTCCGTAAGTCTTCACATGCCACACCATCATGATCTCGGTCCAAGTCATGTGAGTCTGAAGTGGGACCTCCCTGTGAAATAAAGAAGTCCTGCGCCTCTTGTTGTGTATGGAAGTCTTTGCAATCCTTGTCATAGATATTACGAGCTTCTGATCGTGCCTCGGTCCGGGCGGTGCGAACATCTGGGGTAGTGCCGTGACAGTGATACTCACCGGTCTTCTTGTTAGTGTGGCACCCACTAGCATCTGTTCTACCCGGGTGTGCAAATGTAACCGCGGGAGCGACAAGAAGTACAAGAGTGAGACACACCACAGCTTTCATAGTTATGCGTTAATGGTAGCAGCTACTACGTATGCCATACCGAGAATGGTGGCGACAAGAATTGCAGCCATAGCCATGTTGCCATTCTTTATTTCTCCCCATTCATCAATAGGAGAAAGGTAGGTGAATATCTTAAGACCAATGCTAATAGCAACAGCCATAGAGAGGGCGGCGGTAAGTGCCCAACCGAAGGTTATGAAGTACTGTGTGAGGATATACATAGGGCAAGTATAGACCTAAATCGAGACGATACAACTACACGAGCCGAATCTGCACATACAGCTTAGATTATTCGCTAGGACTGAAGGTTTTGTGGGAGAATCCGTCACCCAGCCTCCAAGACTTAAGCCGTAGAAGTGTAAAAGTTAAGTTGCAATCCGTCATGACGGAAAGTGACGGAAAAGACCAGGCCTGAAGGAATTGTCTGAGTTGTGACGGTTACGTACAAAATCAGTGCTTGATACGCATTAGTCGCTGCATGAGCGTGTGAGTAATCTGCGAGAAGTGCTCTTGGTCTTTGAAATACTTGGGATTGAGCATAAAACCACGATGTGTCGGGTGCCCCGGGCGTGGGACCGACATACTCAAAACCTCCGCATCGGTGAGAATCTCTACATCTGCAAGTGATAGCGAGCCTGCGCGCTTGTTTATCTCTTCGAGTCTATTCATGCTCTCCGGCGTGTCGTTTCTTCTGTCCTCTCGCGCAAACAGTAGCAGTAGCGTGCCTGTGAGAACATCAGCAGTATCAACTGCTGCGACTCGCTCAAGCTGTGTATGCAGTTCGGTCCCGGGTACGGCAACTTGCAGCATGTCACGTGCGATAACCATTGAGACATCCTTTGCTCGTTTATTACCCCTAAAACTGTCCAGAATGATGCGCATCATATCGAACCAGGACTTTGGTGCTACACGCACAGTTTCGTGCCAGAGAGTGCCTTTTATCGCCTCTAGCAGCTTGTTTTGTAGGTGGGTTTGCGTGTTACCTCTATACAAAAGCGGTATCGCTGTGCTGTCATGGCTTTTCGTTGTCTCTGTCCAGTCTTGTTTATTCGCGGGACTGTGGCCATAGGCAACAAAAGCGAGAGCGGTGCGGAAGTCTTGGTTGCCGCAGGTGGTGCAGGTGTGTTCGAGACACATGCCCGAGCCTTCAACGTACTTCATCAGTGCCACTAGTCCGGATTCGTTATTCATATTTTTTTAGTATGGACTCGGCTTCTTTCCTGAGGATATGTATTTCTGCTGTAATCCTTTCGTCTGAATATTTGCGTTGCCATTTGCTCAATATACCCTCAATTTCCAGTGCATTGGATTTGTTATGGCTATAGCTGCTGTGAGCTTCGAACGGAAGGGGTGCGCCCAAAAATAAGAGGGGCAGTATGATTATGCTTAGGTCCCAGAATGATAAGCGGTCAACCACTGCGAACACAATACATGCGACCGCAAAAAAGAGGATTGTCGTTATGACTAGATACTGTTTGCATTTGAACTTATCTTTCACAGACTGCGCATGTAATAGGTCAGCGCATGCTTGCAAATATTCATATAAAAGCGAGTCGGGGTCTTTCACAGTTATTCTTTGATTGTTTTCTCCTCTTGCTTGTCATTAGGTTCGTATACTGCGCACAGCTTATATACTCCTATCGCAACCAGAACAAGTAACATACTTACGATGTCGGATGATCCATGCGCCATGCCAGAGGTGACTACGATCATAAGGAGTACCAGGTAGGCAATGAATGCAATGAGTGCGCATTTTATATTCATGTTTTTGTAATGAAAATTGATAAGCAAAACGTGGCACTCAAAAAACCCGCCACTGAAGGTAGGGATTTCTCCCTCATACAAGTTTCCCTGTACGGCGCAAAAAGCACCCCAATGACGGGTTTTCTATGCTTTTTGCGACTGTGCACCATACCTGCTCATCGTGAGATGAATAGGGTTAGGTGCCACCCCTTCCAGGGCGTACTGGTTATTTTATCATATAGGGACTAAAATTGTGAGTGACACAATCCGTATGCAAGACCCAAACCAAAAAGTGTGGAGCTATTTAATGAGTACGGTTGAAAAACGCCCTCTTTCAGAATCAATTAGGAAGATAAGAAAAAAGTACGGTATCCCGTTGGGTGGGTACGAAACATTTGCTCGCGTTAAAGGATTCCCCGGTAAGGAGAAAAACATAACTACACCATCGCTTCCTAAACAATTCTACCAGGATATAGAAAAGATTGTTTTCGAAAAGCTCAAGCTCGAGCCAATATGGGTTGAAACTTTTTCTTATTATGTATGTTACAACGATTGGCTTCCGAGCGGCTCTCTAGATTTGCAAATGCACGGACTTATCCAAACTGTAAATATACAGTTAGAGTTGAATGGTCCGCACTGGGACAAAGAGGAGAAGCAAGTTTTTGAAGACGGTCTTCGCCATAATGTACAAAATCACCCTGTCGCCATTCTCATTTCACCATATGTGTCAAAGGAAGATATTCTTAGTTTTGTAAAGAATCAGTACCAGAGAGAGATTTTGCCGATGCAAAAATATCACAAAAATCCTAAGGTGAAACTCGGAATAGCACGAAGGCCAAAGGAATCATCCCAAGAGTTGAGGGAGCATATTCGGAAGAATGTCGAGTTGGGTATCGGTAAACTTAGTGACAGCGTGAAATCAAAGTTTGGGAAAAAGTATGAGCAGGCTCATATATTAAGAATACGCAAGGAAATAAGGGACGAAATAAGGAAATATGCAAAATAAGGTCGCGACCTTATTTTGCATATTTTTTTAACCTAGCAAAATATATTCTTTGACCATGCCTTGCAGGAGTAAGGCTAAAGGACCTCGCATTACTACGCGATGTGTGTGTAGCGAGTGAAATATACGTGATGTTGTCAACATCGTAAGTGCTTGGACCGAGGGATGAGCACTTTAAAATAGATCAGTTTGGTGTTTGTGGTACTCGTATGCCCGCCATAAACACAGCATATAATCCAAACTGACACGCGGCATAAACAGAGAAACTTCCCAACGGAGACAATGCTGATATGTCTTCTAAATCGCCGGAAACCTAATGGTGTATCCAGGGGCAGGGAGAAGAAAATGACAACACAAGAGAATCTGTGCCCACACACAGCTTCCCTCACCGTATTCCTTTGATACTCCAGAAGCAGGGAGAAGTTTTCAAAACAAACATGGTATTACCAAAGGAACATATACTCAAATACATGAGTTTATACAAGTTACACTTTGGTGTAGATATATCCTATGAATGTGCTCAGGAAGAGGGATTGAGGTTAATGCGCTTTATAAGTTCTGTGAAAAATGTTTCGGGGAAATTGTAATATTTTCGCCAGTCAAAACTTTCTTGTATACTTTAACAACCTAGTCAAAAACCATGAACAACTTTAACCCCCTGAAAAGTAGAGATATAAAGTGCTTTCTGTATGGAAGAAAGTCTACGGACACTGAGGATAAGCAGGTCCTGTCGCTTGATAACCAAGTAAGTGAAATGAAGTCCCTAGCTTTAAAACTAGGGATAAACATCCTCGACGTTATTTTGGAAAGCAAGTCCGCTAAAGAGCCAGAGGCACGGCCCGCCTTTAATGCAATGTTGAAAAGGATTGAAAAGGGTGAGGCAAATGGGATTATCTGTTGGAAGATAAATCGCCTCGCGCGAAACTTTGTAGATGGCGGGAAGATCATTCACATGTTGCAGAGTGGAAAAATTGCTTACATACAAACACATTCTGGGGTCTACAAGCCTGCAGACAATATCATGATGATGGCAGTAGAGCTTGGCATGTCGAATCAATATGTAAAAGATTTAAGTACGGACGTAAAGCGCAGTCAGAGATATAAAGCCTCACTTGGATGGTTCCCTGCGTCTGTATTGCCGCCAGGCTACGCGCACCGCGGCAAAGGTAAGCTTGGAGATCAGATTGTTCGGTCTGATTCGTTTGGAATTGTGAAAGTTCTTTGGAAGAAGATGATTTCTGGGCAGTATTCTGTGCCAGATATTAAGCGCGAGGGAGATGCTTTGGGCTTAAAGAACAAGAGTGGTCAAATCTATTCGCGTGCAAGCTATTACAACATCTTCACAAACCCTTTCTACTATGGGCATTTCGAGTGGAACGATGAAGAGGGCAATAAGGGCCAATTTATTGGGAAGCATGAAGTGATGGTGTCTGAATACGAGTTCAATACGGTCCAGAGACTCCTTGGAAGGCGTGGAAAGCCGACAAAAATAAATACTTACACTTTTCCATTTAGGGGAAATATACACTGCGGCGAATGTGGCTGTTCAATTACGGCAGAACGAAAAGTGCACGCTCGATGCCCCAAATGCAAAGAAAAGTTTTCGATGCGTATTTCTACAGCGTGCCCGCGCTGTGGGACCGATGCGAGTGATATGAAAGGTTTAAAGGTTGTAGACAAAACATATTACCGTTGTACGCAAAAGCGAGGTGCCTGTGCGCAGCCGTACATGGAGTCCGCAGAGTTAGAAGCACAGATACTCGCGGAAGTTCAAAAGATTCATATTGAGAAGGATTTCTATGAATGGGCAATCGAGGGAATAAAGTATCTGCACAGAAATGAAATTGATGACCAAGAGCATATCGTGCAGCAGAACCGCAAGCGCGAGACAGAACTTATGAAAAAGCTGGACAACCTCGTTATGATGCGAGCAAGTGGTGAGATTAGTTCAGAGCAACTACTGGCAACTCGAGGTGTAGTAGAGAAGGAGTTAAACAACGTGCGCTATACATCACAACAAGTACACGAACGTGCAATCGACTGGGCCGGCATTGCGAATGGATATTTAGACTTTGCAACACACGCAAAAGAGAAACTTACGAGTAACGACCCGCAAGCTAAAAAAGAAGTTCTTGAAGGTCTTGGCTCGAACCTCACGCTCAAGGATAAAAAACTCAGTATTTGCTTGCCCGCAGCACTACTGGGCATTAAAAACGTATCAAATGTAGCAGAATCGCTTAATGCGAGGTTAGAACCACAAAGAATTGGCTCTATACAAGCCTGTGAGAGCAGTTTAGATGCTCACTCGTTTACTTTGCTGCCAGACTTGGACTCGAACCAAGATAAACGCCTTCAGAGGGCGCTGTCCTACCATTAGACGATCTAGCAATACGGGTAGAATAGCAAAAAAAAATGCAGATGCCAATCTGTATACTATTCCACGTTCGCAGAAATTTTTACGCTGACGAGCCTTCATTATTTGGTATACTCGTATGCAATGACCGCAGAAAAGCCAGGAATACATGCAATTTTGAGAGATAGGGCAGTGATGCGCGCTGAGCGTGAAGATAGCTCTCGACGCAATTCGGACCCGGTGGTGGTAAAAGCAGAGCCCGGACCATTTCTCGATGAGCTTTTGGGCAAAATTGAAAGTCATCGTGCGGCACCTGACACCGGAAGAGACTCAGAAATTGGTGCATTGCGGTTACGTTACAAGAAGGCATTTACCCGTGCGATACGAACCATTTATAACGAACAGTGTTTTGTACGAGATGGAGAAGGGGCAGTGACGGTACAGCATGAATATAATGGAAAACATCTTTCTCACTCAGAATTTGAGAAGAAAATTGGTGATGCCTTTTGGTTCGGGTTCGGGCTCTTTTTGAAATTTAGATATCGCTACGGTCTTAACGAGGAGCAGAAAAAATGGGTGCAAAATCCACAAAAGCGAGCAAAGGACTCCCAGACCGGGCGCATGATTCTCTATCGTGACGAACAGCCAACGCCTCATGAGTTACTGCATAAAAAGCTGTTAGGTGGAGCTGCAAAAAAATATGGCATTGCTGAGACAGAAACAGCACAACTTTCACCAGCACAACTCTCTCAAGCAAAAGAAGCGTACGCAGTTGAACAGTTGCGCCTATTTGCCACAGAGTTTTTTCCTTTGGTCACCGCATCAATGCAGAGGAATTTACCCATCGAAGATGTGGCAAATATTGCATCGCATGCATACGGCTTTGGCGCAGATGTATTTAAGAAAATGGAAGGGGAGCCGAACCCACTTGATCCGCGCACAATTTCCCACGTACTCAAATACTATCCAAGTCAGGTACTTGTGCGCTTTGAAGTGTATAAAGACGTGTGGCAACATTTAAAAGCGACATACTGTCCTGAAGACGAAGCTGAGCGTAAGCGGATGCCATGGATGACGAGCGAAGAGCGTCTCCGCGATTTGATATTTATGTATCCTCATAGTGTGGTGGAGGGGCTCGCTATGACAAAGGTTCATTTCGACGACTTGTCACAGCGGTATCCTTATATTCCTCATGATGTTATCGTGCGTGAATGTTGTTCAAGTCCAGATGGGTTTGAAAAGGCACTCTCAAAATTTAATACTAAAGCAGAAGCATTGATTGCGACTGAGCCGTGCACAGAGCAGTTATGTGGTAATACCGACAAGCCACTTTTTGAAACCTATGAATTGCAGTCAGTAATTTTTAATATGGTGGTGCGCAGACCAGAAAAACTACATGAGCGTATTTTGAACGATGCGCGAGCGCAATTAGAGGAGGCACTCGATAAGGCAAAGGAGAAAGGAGTAGCACTTTCAGTAGGTGCACGACGGAGACTCCTGAGGCGCCTTATTGAAGAAAATCCGCGAAAAGGAAGTAATCCGACGCAAAGTGAAAAAAAGGAAAATCGTATCAATAGATACATTAACAATGAAAAAAAGCGATTTGATAGAATTAAGCGTGTTTATGGCAAGCTCGAACGGACACAGCCAGATATAACGAAAGGTGAGACAGAGGCGACGCATGAGGATATTGAAGTAATCATAAAAAAGGCAGAAGCTTCCGATTCTGTTTTTGGTCTCTACTATGCATTGTTCGGTAGTGGCATTAATACTGAACAGCACATAGAGCAGGGAAGACTCCTCGTAGATTATTTTGTCCGTGAGCGCTTTGGTGATTCATATCGTACAAACTACAATGTTGAATTTTTCCTTGAACAACAGGCGGCAACATTTATGAAGTTGTTAAGCATTAGAGCAAGTGCCAACCGATTCCCGAGCGATGATCCAAAGAAAACACTCTTACTCATAGAGTCGCTCATCCTTGAGCCCGAGACTCCAAAGCGTCACTACAACAGAGCCGCCCCTGCAATGAACTTGCCACCGTGGCCTGAAAACGTACAGGAAATAGTTTATAACCCTGATTGGGACGGAGGAATTACAGAAGAGGAGTAGGTTTGACTTTGTAGTTCTCAATGCTAGGCTTTTAGTTGGCGCGTAACGTGGTTACCCGATCGTAGCTTCGCTCGTCGACTACCCGGTTCCCCTCGTTCCGTCTCTCGGCTCCTCTCGTCATCGCGACTTGAGGAGCCATCTTTTATATACGCGCAGGAAGTAGTGCAACCAACTCACTGATATCGTGAATACTCGCATCTGGTTCTGGGTTGTGCAGATGTTCTTGGTTTACGCCGTAGAGTGCACGAATAGTTTTTGTACCTGCATTTTTTCCTGCGACCACATCAACATGCGAATCGCCAATCATGACCGCGTCAGTTGTTTTTTTGTGCATATGGGCGAGCGCTTTTAATAACGGTTCGGGGTGTGGTTTTAAAAGGGATGTATCCTCAAGACAAAGAACCACCTCAAAATATTCTAAAAGTCCGGCATTTCGCAACGTGTCTAGGGCAGTAGTTTTCGAACGTGTAGTACAGGCAGACATTTTAAATCCGGCGTCGCGTAACTGTGTAAGTGTCGCGTGCGTGTGAGGGAATGGCTGTGAAAGCTGTAAGTTGTTGAGTTGGAATTGTCTATGCGTTTCTGCAAACACTTGCGCATCTTTTTTCTGTTCTGGAACGAAGGACTGGTAGCACTCTGTCAAAGGTTTTCCGATGCTTTTTCGTATCACATCTCGCGAAGGTGCCGGTAGCCCGTGTGCTTTAAACGTATGTTCGTATGCTTGGATAATAAATTCGCTCGTATCAAGCAAGGTGCCGTCAATATCAAATAAAAGTGTGGTTATAGAATGAAACATGCGCGTATTCTACAGTGTTACATTGCTGTCTGCACGTACATGATATACTTTACGTATCATGAATCTCAACAAAGTATCGTACTCAGTTATTATCGCAGGTGCATTAGTGGTTATCGCACTTGGCATTACTCTCGTGCGTAGTTTAAGTCAAGAAAAAACTGAGTCACCAACAACCGTGACCCCACAGATAGAGTCTCCTGAGGTAATGGGACTGGTACGGCCTCCACAGCCTGTCTTTAACTCTGATGAGCGATGTACATGGGTCTGGAAAGAAATCTCTGGCGTTGGTATCTGGGCAGAAAAATGTATTTATGGTGCAGATATCTGGGATCATGAACAGGGAACATTTGCTGGGTTTAATCTGACGAACAATAAAAAAGTTTTTTCTCGTGAGCTTGAAGTGTTTACTAAAGGGGTAGATGAGGACATGGATTCTATCCTTGCACGACTACAGGTACTTGGTGTACCAGCGACAGAATGTGTGATGGAAAAAAATGTGGCGCAATCGTCAGCGCTGTTTGATGTGTTTGAAATTGTACCAACTGGTGCACGCCAGGCTCGCATGGAGGCATCAAACGAGCGTGCAGAAGTCCCAGAAGATGAATGTGGTGAATATGGCGTTTCTGCGAATGGACAACGATTTTTCCAAGTTTTTGCCCATAATCCTACAAAAGTAGTATTCATCAATCTCGGTCAAGATGGCTCTCTCTTGCATATAGACTCACTGACTGTTACAAAGATGTAATGACTCTCTCATATATATATTTATATCTCGCAACGGTGCCGGTCTTTTTTGCAGTAGATATGCTGTGGCTTGGGGTAGTTGCACGGACAACATATGTACAATACCTTGGGCACTTAATGCGCACGCCAATTCTTTGGAGCGCAGCGTTTCTCTTTTACTTCATTTTCTTAGTTGGGCTTTTATATTTCGCGGTCATTCCAGCGTTGCATGAGGGTTCTCTGAAGAGCGCCATTATATATGGAGCGTTATTTGGTTTTTTTACGTATGCAACATACGACCTTACCAACTTAGCGACACTGCGTGATTGGCCACTTACCATCACTGTCATAGACATACTCTGGGGTATGGTCCTTTCAGGAACCGTCGCATCCGTAAGCTTTCTCATTGGGAAGAACTTTCTTCATTTGTAATCTATGACTTCAGCACTGATTGCCGGCACCATTCTTTGTATCTATATGTGTGGTGCATATGTAGTATCACTGGTACGGTCCGATAATGGTGTGGCAGACATCGCATATGGCGGAGGCGTGGTGCTACTCGCGATATCCACGCACTTTTTTGGCTTCCAGTACGAACCTGCATGCATACTCACGGTGCTATCAATTTTTTGGGGAGTGCGACTCTCTGCAAGAATTTACTTAAAAAATAGAGGAAAGACTGAAGACTTTCGCTACCGTGCATGGCGAGAGGCATGGGGAAGAAATTTTGCACTGCGAAGCTTTTTTCAGATTTATATGTTGCAAGGTGTCGTCATCAGCCTTGTATCATTGCCACTCATCATGACTAATCTGACCGTATTCAGTGACACACTGCCAGTACTCTTTTTTGTTGGTGTTGCAGGTGTTATTTGCGGATACATCTGTGAAGTTGTGGCTGACTACCAGCTCGATGTATTTTTAAGCACAAAGAATCGCACGGAGAAAATACTCACTACTGGTTTGTGGAAGTACTCACGACACCCAAATTATTTTGGAGAATCACTTATATGGTGGGGCATGGCTCTTGCTGCCTGGGCGGTTTCTCCTCTCGGCATATTTTCGTACGTAGTGTTTATTAGTCCTATGCTTATTACCACTCTCTTGCTCAAAGTTTCTGGAGTACCACTGCTCGAGGCGCATTTTAAAGGAGTGCCAGAGTGGGAGGTGTATGCCGCTCGGACAAGCATGTTTGTTCCGTGGTTCCCTAAAAAATAATATGCACTCTCGTAAAGACTATTGGAACGACGCACTACAACATCTAAAAAAAAGTGATGCAGTATTTGCCAAGATACTCAGTTCAAAAATTGAAATAGAAGAACGAGAGCAAAGAACTTCCTTCCAGGCGCTCACGCGCTCAATCGTTGGTCAGCAAATTTCTACATCTGCAGCTGCAAGTGTCTGGAAAAGGGTAGGAGAGGTGTGTGGTGGTGAGGTAACACCAGAATGTGTTGCTGCCTTAGATACCACTACCTTACGAAGTGCTGGTCTCTCCGCACAAAAAACAACCTACTGTAAAGCGCTCGCGCAATGGTTCATTGATGCACATATTTCAGACAGTTATTTTGCCACACATACATTTGATGAGATTCATACGGCGCTTATTGCTGTTCCTGGTATCGGTCATTGGACCATACACATGTTTGCATTGTTTCATTTGGAAATGCCGGATATTTGGCCAACGGGGGATTTAGGTATTCAGCGTGCATTAGAGATGCATTACCCAGAAGTGGAGAAAAAAAGTAAACGACTCAAAGGAAAGAAGAAAGAGAAAATGTTTATGAAAGCAGGACTTCCATTTGCACCCTATCGGAGTGTCGCTGCGTTGTATTTATGGCGGTCACTTGATACAGCTCCCATTGCGCAGAAAAAAAAGATTGTAGAGCGGACAGAGAAAATAAAGAAATAACATGCACTATTTACAATTTATAACGAAAGAAAGAGTCTTGAGCGCGGTACGATTGCCTGTATATGCACTGCTTGTAGTTATTTCACTCCGTGTAGTATGGCTATTGCTCGGTATGCCTGAGCAAAGTGGAGAGATAGCGATGCTTACAAAGTACATACAGCAGTATGGTCTACCGTTAATACTTGTAGGTTCGTTCTTCGAGGCACTACTTGTTATCGGCTGGTACTTTCCAGGAAGTTTTTTGATTTTTATATCTGTCATCACTGCGCCTACAACACTCGTTGCTGTTATATCTGTATGCGTCGTTGCTGTCGGTTTATATATGGGGTACATCTGCAGTTTTTTGTTGGGTAAATATGGATGGTATACCATTTTTCTGAAATTGGGGTTACGACAACAATTAGATGATGCGAAGAAGAATCTTGAACAGCGTGGTGAGCGCGCGCTGTTTCTGAGTTTTTGGAATCCTGGTCTTGGTTCATTTACTGCAACTGCTGCAGGAATTTTACAGATGCCCACAATTCGTTTTTTAAGTATTGGGCTCATGGCTACTGTTGCATGGTGTAGCTTTTGGGGAGTAGTGGTATCTCTTTTAGGTGAACGCGCAATACCGCTTATGTTTTCATGGACTTTTGTTCTGTCGGCGCTTACGCTTTGGTTTTTGGTGCGTCTGTTTGATGAGATTCAGGATGCAAAGAAAGCTGTGCAGCAGCGCGACCAGCAACAACTCCAGTAGTCCAACACAATTGAAGGCTGTATCCACCAGAAGGTCTATCGATATTGAGCATGTCACCAATTACAAAGACGGTCGGATGATGACGCGATTGCATCGTACGAGTGTCTACCTCGTGCAAATCAAGGCCGCCATTTGAAACGACAGCCTTGTCAGTACCCAGTAGTCCTGAAACGGTTAAAGGTATTTTTTTTAAAATGTGGGTGAGTCGTCTCCGTTCATCTCTGGTGACTGAATTACAGACACTATCCTCTGGAATATTTGCGAGTCCCATGAATGCGGTAGTGGCGCCTGAAGGAATGAGCGTGGCGAGAACATTTTTTAATTTTTTATTTGCGTCTGTTCGTATTATTCCCATCACGCGTTTATCAAAAGATTCATAGTCTTCGGTCGGGAACAAATCGAGGGCAAGTTCGACACTGCCATATTTTAAAAGTTCTCCGATATCGCTACTGAGATTTAAAATAGTTGGCCCAGTAATACCAAAGTGGGTGAGTAAGACACGCCCATCCTTTTTGTGGTACACCTTTCCGTTTTGAAGTACAGAGATGCGTATTGACGAAAGTGTCGTACCCTGTAACTTTTTTATCCATGCATCTTTGAGTGCTACAGGTACGAGTGCTAGTGATGGTGTATGTACCGTATGTCCGAGTTTTTGTAACCACGCATATGCGTCACCGGTTGACCCAGTTTCTGGATGTGAAGTTCCGCCCGTTGCAATAATATAGGTGCGGGCTTGAATTTCCTCACCGTTCACCAACTGCACTGCGGTAACCTTTCCTCGAACTATTTTTAATTGCTTTACTCCAGTATGTCGAATGCGCACTCCTGTTTCTTTCATGTGTGCCACAAGTACGTCCCATACTGATTGTGCAGTGTCACTTACAGGGAAGATACGCTTTTCGTTCTCTTCCTTAATTGCCATTCCACGAGAAGTAAAATACGTGAGGGTATCAGTAACGTTCCATTGTGAAAAGGGTGAGTAGAGAAATTTATGAGCGTCTTTATATTTTGAGAGTAATGTACGTGTGTCTGTCTCTGCATTGGTGACATTGCAACGACCGCCACCGGTAATGAGTAGTTTTTTACCCAACTTTGGGTTCTTCTCAAGTAAGAGCACAGATGCGCCCAGTGCGGCAGCTTCTGCAGCGGCCGTCATCCCGGCTGGTCCACCACCTATAACGATTACATCCCAAATTTTTGTACTGTGAGTGAGTGACATAGCGTGTCGTTAGTATACGTATCTGAGCCCACTTGCGCTACTCAGGGACAAAGGCGTGGCGCATTCGTATTTCAGTATCTACATTTATCGTAGAGTAATGCGCAAAACACATGATAAAATAATCTATATGTCATTAAAAAATCTAACTTTAGAAGGTACGCGAAGTAGTGCACCCGAAGTGCTTGCGCAATTTGCGCATGATGCAAGTATTTTTGAAATTACGCCCGCAGAGGTTATAGAGCCAAAAAATAGCGCTGATGTCTGTGCCGTTGTCCGTGCGGTGAGAAGTGAACGCATCGCGGGAGACGCAAAAATATCGCTTACCGCTCGCTCAGCAGGAACAGATATGTCTGGGGGACCACTTACCGACTCAGTAGTACTTTCGTGCACAAAATATTTACATGCGATTCATGAAATCGGTCCAGACTATGCAGTTGTTGAGCCGGGCTGTTATTACCGAGACCTAGAAAAAGAAACATTAAAAAAAGGACTTATATTTGCAAGTTATCCAGCATCGCGCGAATTATGTGCGCTCGGTGGTATTTTAAATAATAACTCCGGCGGTGAAAAAACATTGCGTTATGGTAAAACACTTAACTATGTGCGTGAAGTCTCAATGGTATGCGCAGATGGGAATGAGTACCTATTTAAGGCTTTTTCTGGTATCGAATTAAAAAATATTTTAGAAAATGACACGACCTTTTTTGGCGATATCCATCGTGCAATCTACGCATTGATACAGAAGCATGCGGAAGAAATTGAACATGCTCGCCCAACCGTAAGCAAGAACTCGTCGGGATATTATTTGTGGGAAGTGTATGACAAAGCTACGGATACACTCGATCTATCAAAGCTCATTTGTGGAGCACAGGGGACCTTGGGTATGGTCACGAAAATGAAAATTGGACTCGTGCCAGTTACTCCTGTTTCAAAGATGATGGTAGTGATGGTGAAAGACGTATCTCTCATTCCTGCCGTAACCGAAGCAGTGCTTGCACATACACCAGAAAGTTTTGAGTTATTTGATGACCACACCTTTAAAATCGCGATGCGTTTCTTTTTCGATATTGCAAAGCGTATGGGAGGAAATATTATTTCTCTGGGTATACAATTTATTCCAGAGTTTCTCATGGTTCTCACCGGTGGTATACCAAAAGTGGTACTCCTCGCAGAATTTACGGGAACCACCGAAGCTGAGGTAGAAGCAGAAGTATCCGCTGCATATAGCGCGCTTTCTGAACTTAAGAAAACACACCCAGGTGTTTCAGTACGACGCATCACCACAGAACGGGAAGCACAAAAATACTGGACATTCAGACGAGAGAGCTTCAACTTACTGCGCTCAAAGCTCAAGGGTTTACGCACGGCACCATTTATTGAAGATGTGGTTATACATGCAAAGGATTTTCCAGCATTTATGCCTCGTTTTGAAAAATTACTCGATTCGTACAAGCTTATCTACACGATTGCAGGACACGTAGGTGATGGAAATTTACATGTCATACCACTTATGAAATTGCATGATGATGTTTCAATTCAGACCATCAAGGAACTGTCAGAAAAAGTGTATGAACTCATCCATGAATTTAATGGTTCAATCTCAGGTGAGCACAATGACGGATTAGTACGTACACCATTTCTACATATGATGTTTAGCTCTCAGATGATTGAACTATTCAAAGAAACAAAATCTATATTTGACCCTCTCGGTATTTTTAACCCAGGGAAGAAGGTAGGTGGCACCTGGGAAGAATCTTTAAAGCATATAGACAGGAGAGTCTAATTGGCGCTAGTAAGCAAAGCGCTCGAAGTGAATGTTCTCTTTGTGTACTCCGCGGTCTTTTAGAGCTGTTATCATGGCTTCCATCATTGGTCCTGGGCCACATACAAATGCATCACGTTCCAAAAAGTCTGGTACTGCCTTCTCTATAGCATTTCCGTCAAGGAAGCCATTTACAAACCCTGCGCCATCTTCTGGTGTTGCATCGCTACAAAAACATACTAAGCGTAGAGGCATGGCACGCATCTCTGCGCTGAGCGCTAGGTCTGCCTTAGTTCGCGCCGAGTAGAGAACCACCACATCATCGCCATTTTTTGAACAGTCTTCAGCAAGTGCGCGAATAGGTGTTATCCCAACACCGCCAGCGATTAAGAGAATTTTATTTTTTTTACGAGATGCACGCGTAAATTTTCCAAGCGGTCCTCCAAGTGTGACTCGAGTACCAACAGCAAGTGTTGGAATTTTACTGGTGAAGTCGCCAAGATTTTTTATAGAGAAACGAAGCTCTGTTCCGTCATATGCCTTTGAAAAAGAAAAAGGGTGGGGGAAGAAGAACCCTTTTTGGTGAAAGCGAAGCGTTGCATATTGTCCTGCTTCGAACGTGAATGAAGCGAGATCGTTTCCGGTAATATGTACTGACGTAATGGTATCGTTCTCCTTTACGATTTTTGAAATAGAAAATTTGTGGTACCACCCGCGGTAGAGCGGACGAATCCATCGGTAGAGTAAGAAGAGGCCACCAATGCCAAAGTTAAGTGTGAGCCAGTAGTAGAGTGGTGCGCCATCACTTACCGTACCAAATTTAGTCTGGTGATCAAATGCAAGAAAAATAGCAAGATAGGTAAGAAAATGAGTTAGATACCATGTTTCGTAACGTACACGACTTCGGATGATTTTAAGCGAACTTATGCCAACAATTATAAAAATAATTACAGCAAGGAGCGCATTTGCAACGTCATGCCAGTCAGTGAGGAACTCTACAAACTGATGCGCCAGCGTAGCTTCATTTTTATATGCGTACCCAAGTACCAGGAAGAATGGATGTGCAAGAAAAAATCCTAAGAGAGAAAAGCCGAGCCAGCGATGTACTGTATTCATTTTGTCGTTTCCAAAAAAACGCTCAATAAACTTTACACGTGCAATCAATATAATTTGGAGTAGGAGACATGCTTGTGCCATGAGTCCCGTCAGTCGTCCGAGTGAGACTAGGGCTCCAGGTGTATCTGCAAGAAAAAGTGAGCTTGAACCGCTCCACCACAAAAAAATAATTGTACAGACGTTACCGATAAAAAAAGCATATATACCTATGCGCGCGAGTTGTTCGTTCATGAGCAGTATATTCTCACAGAAGCCATATATTTTCCAGGCTGTGCGTCTGTAACTTTATGTATTAAATGCTACTATGTTTCTATATGAACGCAGTACAATTTTTAGAGGAGAATAATTTTGATTTCTCAGTGGATGCGGATGATATAAAAATTGCTTCAAAGGATTCAAGTGTTTTCGTAGTTCCTCCGTGTGCTGTGGTGTATCCACGCATGGTCGAGGAGCTTGGCCTCTTGGTGAAGAATGCTCCGGGTAACTTTACGCTCTCACCGCGCGCAGGAGGGACTTGTATGTCTGGGGGTTCGCTAACTGAAGGGCTCATTGTTGATTTGAAGAAGTACATGCACCAAGTGGTGATAGATGTAGAAAAAAAACGCGCAATCGTAGACATGGGTGCGTATTATAGAGATATTGAACATATCGCACTCCCTCATGGTCTTATGTTTGCACCGTATACATCATCTAAAGACGTCTGTGGTATTGGTGGCATGATTGGTAACAATGCGTCTGGTGAAAAAAGTGTGCGGTTTGGTGCAACCATAGATAACGTTGAGCGTGTGTGGGTGGTTCTTTCAGACGGTGTTGAGTACGAGTTTGGTCAGCTCAGCCCAGAGCAGTTTCAAGAAAAGCAGGGACTTGAAAGCTTTGAGGGTGAAATATATAGAGAAATTGCACACATATTGTTTGGCAGTGCTGGTGCACTTCGCACGCTAAACCGTCCCGTGACCAAGTGCGCATCAGGGTACCGCATAGAGCGTATCTATAACCAAAAAGATGGAACAGTAAATATGGCAAAACTCTTTGTCGGCTCACAAGGGACATTGGGCATTATTACTCGCGCACAACTGACACTGGTGCCAATTCCACAGCATCCACAGCTACTCGCTATTCCTGTGCTCGACCTCCTGCATCTCCCGGAAGTACTCCTAACTGTTATGGCGCATAATCCAGAAGGGTGTGAGACATTTGATATACATACGTATGAATACGCAAAACAATTACTCCCCACTGAAACAGCCGCAACCGCAGACTTAATGTCGGGTGCACACTTAATGATTCTCGCGCAGTTTAGTGAAAAGAATGCAAACGCGACTAGTTTACAAGCATGGGGATGCATGTCTGAGTTAGCGCGTAAACGCATTGAATCGCATGTAGTTGCAGACCCAGTACTTGCTGATAACTTATGGAAAATACGTCGTTCAAGCTTCAAAGTAATGCGTGATAGTCATGAGGGGGCGCATCATGCCGTGCCGTGCATCGAAGATATCATTGTGCCTATAGAGAAGTTTGATGAGTTCGTCCCTCAGCTCGTAAAGATTCTTGAAGACCGCCACATAACATATGGATTCCATGGGCATATTGGCGATGGGGCGTTACGTATTATTCCCGTGTTCGATATGTCTTTGCCCGATGTGGCACAAAAAATTGTTGAGCTCTGTGATGTGACTTTTGCTCTGGTTAATGAAATGGACGGGCACATGAGCGCAGACCATGGCGATGGCATTATTCGTACACCATTTCTTGATAAATTTTATGGCAGTGAGACGTATGGAGTCTTCGGTGCAATAAAAACTCTATTCGACGCAGAAAATATTTTTAATCCTTCAAAAAAAATAGGTGGAACTGTAGCCCATATTGAGAAATACATCATTCGTTCGTAACGTACCGTATGAATCCCATTCTTGTTTTCGATTTTGATAGCACTATTGCAAGCGTAGAATCACTTGAAGTTCTCGCGGAATACGCACTCAGAAATAATTCAGAGAAAGAAGATATTCTCAAAAAAATGAAAGAAATTACTAATTTGGGTATGGACGGGACCATTCCCTATGAGGAATCACTTTCGCGTCGCATGCCGCTTTTGTCTCTGACAGTGAGTGATGTACATGCTTTTGCGCCGACCATGACAAAGTACGTGACCCGTTCATTTAGCGAACATGTAGATTTTTTTACTCAGCACGCAGATACTATATATGTAGTATCAGGTGGTTTTGACGATCTTATTTTTCCCGTCACTGACGTGTTGTCTATTCCTCGGTCACATGTATTTGCAAATAATTTTGTCTACGATACAGAGGGTAGGGTGGTTGGCGTAGATACGATGCGTCCAGCATCGCAGAAAGGAGGGAAAGCAGAACAAATTCGCTCCCTCGGACTTACGGGAAAGATATATATGGTAGGAGATGGTATGACTGATTACGATGTAAAGAGGCAAGGAGTTGCTAGTACATTTATCGCCTACACTGAACACGCTCGAAGAGAGCCAGTCGTCGCAGTTGCCGACCATGAAATTACTGACTTTGCTCAGTTGCTCAAATTACTCTAGCACTGCTTTTGCATTACTGTGCTTCTGTTATACTTCACCCATGAAAAGAATTTTATTTGCGTGCAGTCTCGTACTCATTCTTTGTTCTGGCTCGCTTGCTCTTGCACAAACAAAGAAGGCAGCGCCCCAAAACACAAAGAAGGCAGACACACTGGATCCGCAATGCGAGGCAAAAGAAAAACTAAGAATTAGTGACTGTAATGAACGTCGTCTCAAAGGTGCGGAGTTAAAAAAATGCCATGAGGATGCACGACTTGAAGGTGTTGAATTAGTCATAAAAAATAAAACTGGAAAAGTTGAACATAGACGCTGTATGAAAGAGACAGACATTAAACATAATTATGGTGAAAAATGTCAGAAAAATTGCACGAAGGGAGTTGCGGTCATGTCACGAGGTTTTTTTGGTAGTGACAAAAAGTCACAAGCCCAGGGTATTGCGGCAGCAAGTAAACGTACTGAAGTGTGTGATGATACAGCTACGAATGGGTACATTGTTATGTGCCGACAAGAGGAAAAAAGAAGTGCTCTCGATGACGTCCTTGGTAAACAAGAGGGACGAAGGAATACCAATGGACGATATCTTACTAATGATGAAGCAGAAAAAAAGATTGGAGTTCCGGAGAGTGGTATCGCATCGCGCTATGGTGATCCGGGCGACAAAATGGCAGGTAGTATAGTGACTGCCTCTGGAGCAATTCGTGATGACGATTTGTATCACATGGCCAGTCAGCACTATCCTGATGGTACTGTTGGTGTTATGAAAGGTCCAAATGGTCAGGAAATTCCAATAGTAGTTAATAATAGCGGTGCATTTTACGATCGTTTTGGGAGAAATTACGACTTGTCGCCCGCAGCTGCGAATGCAATTGGTATTACAGAAGAAGTTGGTACTGGAAAAGTTACATTTACTCCAACGTATGTCCCTGAGTTTTCAACATATAAGGAGGGGAGAACAGACTACGTGCGAGGATTTGAGCCTACACGTTCATCATACTACCTACAACAATTTAAATTACAAAAATGATTGAGCGAAAAAAAGCTGGAACAACGTTAGGAAAAATATTTCGTGCTGGCTTTCTTGCTGCATGGATGTTGGGAGTCCCTACCGCAGGTGTGTACGCAAATTCTCCAACGGAGGAAGGTGCACCATCAAGCCAAAAGGAGACACCACAGCTCTTAATGAGAAAAGTTGCACGTGTCGTAAACGAAGTTCTTGGTGGGTGGGACAAAGCGTGTTATGGAAAAAATGTTCTCTCTGTTACCGTGGCGCAAAAGTACCCTGCCTATATTGAGGCAGAAAAGCTCGCGAAGACCGTAGTGGCGCCGTTTCTCGAGGATGATAACTATGCAACTTCACATCAGCTTGCACAGAAATTTTCCGAGGCATCTCCAGAACAGCGTCTACTTATGCAATCTGAAATGCGTACATTTATTACTGCTGGCGAGCGACTCATTGCGTTACGTGCATCTGAGCCTGAGGTGGTCTGTGCCCTTCGAAACTCTTAGTACTAGCACACACAAGTATGTGCAGAGCTTTATATCAAGCTGGTATTGTGGTGCGTTCTTATGCGCGGTAGGATATACCGATGTCTACAGTAAAGAAACAAAAAAAGCTTACTAAGCAAAAAGTTCTTCTCCTAGAAAATATTAACAGTGACGCAGTAAAGACCTTCGAAGATGCAGGATATCAGGTTGTGACACACGCAAAGGCTCTCAGTGAGCAAGAGCTCATTGCCGCAATTCCTGGTGTCGCACTTTTGGGTATTCGTTCAAAGACAAAAGTTACTCAGGCAGTAATTTCTGCAGCACCACAGTTACGAGCGATTGGTGCATTTTGTATTGGCACGAATCAGATTGATATTCCTACCTGTACCGCAAAAGGAATTGCTGTTTTTAATGCACCATACTCTAACACTCGTTCGGTAGTCGAATTAGCGATTGGAGAAATTATCATGCTGATGCGTCGCACTTTCTCTCAGAGTATCGAAGCGCATGCAGGCGGTTGGGACAAATCTTCTAAAGGCAGTTATGAGATTCGGGGCAAGAAACTCGGCATCATTGGGTATGGAAATATTGGTTCACAGCTTTCCGTTGTAGCAGAAGGGCTTGGCATGCAGGTAGCATTTTTTGATATACAAGAAAAGCTCGCCTTAGGTAACGCAAGAAAAATGAAAACTCAAAAAGAACTCCTTGCATGGGCTGATGTGGTAACACTGCATGTTGATGGGCGAGTAGAGAATGCAGATTTAATTGATGCGCCAGAATTAAAGTCTATGAAAAAGGGTGCATATTTATTAAATCTGAGTCGTGGGCACGTTGTTGTTGTCGATGCGCTCGCGGCGGCGCTTAGAAGCGGAGCACTTGCTGGCGCATCGGTAGACGTTTTTCCTCATGAACCAAAGGGAAATGACGAGAGGTTTCTGTCGCCATTACAAGGCATTCCAAACGTTATTCTTACACCACACGTGGGTGGGAGTACTGAGGAGGCACAGCTCGCTATCGGTCAGTATGTCAGTGCCAAGCTCGTTTCTTTCTGTACTACTGGGGATTCCATGCTGTCGGTGAATTTTCCTCAAACTAATATGCCTCAGCAAGAAAAGACAGCTCGTTTGGTGCATATACATGCAAACGTGCCGGGTATGCTTGCACAAATCAACGAAGTGCTCGCAGAAAGGAAAATTAACGTCGTCGGACAATCATTGCGTACCAATGAAAAAGTAGGGTATGCAGTTGTTGATTTTGTAGGGAAATGCACTCCAGAATTACTTGCTGATTTATCAAACATTAAAGGCACCATTCGGGTAATACATTGCAACTAACATGAAATATTTTACTGTCGGCCCTTCACAAACTCACGCGTATTTTAAAAAGCATCTTGATGAGGCACTTAAAAAAGATGTACCTTCTGTATCTCACCGTAGTGCATATTTTACAACCATGTACCGTGAACTCTGTGAGAACACAAAGAAATTATTTAAAGCACCTAAGGACTTTGAGACAGTATTTCTCGGGTCTGCAACTGAATTTATGGAACGCACCGTTCAGAATATGTCTACCACAGAAACATTGCACTTGGTTTCCGGTAACTTTGGTGAACGAGCATATATTTTTGCCAAAACTGCTGGTAGAAACGCTGTGCGTATTGATGCGCGGGCTGATGGCTCCTTCTCGCTTGATGATATCCCTGCATCGTCACGACCTCAGCTATTATTTCTCACTCACTCTGAGACTAGTGTCGGTAGTCAGCTTCCAAGAAAGTTTATTGAATCAATTCGAAGCAAATTTCCTGATGCGCTTATCGCAATTGATATTGTGTCATCTGCGCCGACTGCAGATATTCCTACTGCACTCATGGATTGTACGTTCTTTTCTGTCCAAAAGGGAATGGGGTTACCGGCTGGTATTGGGGTAGGGATTTTGTCACCACGTGCAATTGCATATTCTGCAAGTCTTTTTGCAGAAGGAACCTACAATGGTTTATTTCACTCGTTTCCATCATTAGTAAAGCAGGGCCGTGAATGTAAAACCTTGGAAACACCTAATGTGCTCTTCATGCATCTCCTCAATGAAGATATAAAAATGATGCTTAAGCTCGGTGTTACACGTATGCGAAAGGAGCAGAAAGAGAAGGCTAAGTTGGTTTATGCAACACTCGCAAAATCAAAAATTGCGACGCCAGCAATTTCAAATCCAGCGTGGCGCTCAGAAACAGTCATTGTTGCACTTACACCTACTGGCTCAAAAACAATTATTGAGGCAATTAAAGCAAAAGGTATTCTTATCGCATCTGGTTACAATAAAGATAAAGATACAAAAATTCGTATCGCGAATTTTCCACAACACTCACTTTCAGATATAAAAAAGATTTGCGCTTTCTTACTCAAGTAAGTGCACTGCTTCACCTGTCTCTGCATGTTCAGATTCGTGTTCGTGCGGGAGCATGCTTTGCACTGCAAGTAATGTTACTACGCCTAGAATGAGTGCTATGAGTGTTTTCGTGTAGGATTCTTCCTCTGAGGTATGAAAGAAGACGTCTGGAAGTAGGTCGCGTAGTAATACATATACAATTGAACCAGTTGCCGCAGCGAGAAGCCATGGTTCAAGTGTATCGCTCCCTGAAATAAAGAGCGCGAGCGCAATACCAATAAATACGGTGCATCCTGCAAAAAACCCACGAGCAATTGCCTGTGCATGTGTGTACCCGCTTTCACGAAGTACAAAGTATTTTGCGGTTTCGAGAACTGATTCGTGAGCAAATATACTAAATGTTGTTGCAATACCGAGTATTGGACTTACGGCAAATGCAGGTACGAGCAATAGTCCGTCAGTAACATTATGTACTGAGTCGGAGATGAGCATTGCGCGTGCATCTACAGGGCCGTGCTCGTGGTCGTGTCCGTCGCTGTGGTGGTGATGGTGGGTGTTACTTAACAGGCGCATAAGAATTTCTAAAAAGAGAAAAGCACCTAAGCTTGCTCCAAGTACATGTAGAAGCGGCATATGTTCGTATGCTTCTGAAAATAGTCCCCATGCAACAACGCTATATACGCCCACAGAAAAGGCGAGTATTGTGTGTGTTCGGCTTTGCAAAAATTTCTGAATTCGCGCACTGCCAAATAGTACTCCGACCAGTGTCGGGGCTAACAGAACAAGTCCGGCGAGTAGTACGTATCCGTACGTAGTTAGAAATTCAGTCATATGATATTTTTTATTTTGATATTGAATTAAATGAGCCAGGATTGATTGTGACCAGCGAGCCACTAAAAAACGGCTCGAGAGCGTCGCCGTCACTTGTGCCATCTGAAGTAAGAAATACTGAGTTTCCTGAAGTGCTTGTATTACTTGAGGCCTGTGTGGGCACAAGGAACTTATAGCTCGATCCTCGTGCAACGATAGCATCACTTCCTGCAATATCAAATTTTACCGTTCTCGCAGATCCGGTTCCTGTAAAAGCGCCTCGAATCTGTGCCACTATAGAACGACCTTTTTGTATTTTAATTTCTCCAACGTCGGCAGAATACTCCCTGCCATTTTTTGTAGTTGCAAAATTTTGCCCCTCAATGACAATTTCCACGTCTGTAATATCTTCACTGCTCGCGGTACCATTCTGCTCCCACGAAATTGACGTTAGAATTATATCCTCTGCACTGCGAGCAGTGAGACGTATGGCAGAGAATATTGTTCTAGGGTCATGTATGTACATCGTTCTGTCAGAAGAAGGGTCTTCTCCCGCAAGTGATGCGTCAAGAGATCCGATGCTCAAGGAGTCAACAACAAGATGTGTGGTACCAAGTAGCGGGAATGGAGTATCTATCTGTGATGTACTTTCTATGGATTGTATATGCAACTCTGGTCTTTGACCTCTAAAATCCGTGAGTTCACTTGAAATGTTCCCAGCAACCATCACTATTACCTCACTGCCAGCGTTAATTGTTAGGTCAACCGGTATGACAGCATCATGATTTGCGGTTAAGATTTTCTCGTCTGAAATTGGGTTGCCTTCATGATCGAGGATGACAATACTTTCAAAGATGCCGTCTGCTGCAACCCCTGCGCGTACAATTTTAATTTTTGAAACCGATACGGCTTCATTTGTTGAAGTAATTGCAACCTTGTTAAAGGGGACTCTCAAAGCTCCAGGGGGAAGTAATCCTTCAGAAATATGTTGTTGCGTCACTCGGACCCCGTGTGGTGTTTCACCCTGAGCACCAGATGAACTATTTTTGAGTTGTACTGATGTCGCCGCTAATGCACAGGATTTCTTCAAGTGATCTCTTGTTCTAGGACCTACAATGCCATAACTGTTTGAGACAGAAATGCCAAGAAATTTTTTCTGGTACTCAATTACTCTCAGTCGAGTTTTTGAGCCATAATACCCGGAAACCGCAAGAGGTGAAGCGCCATCACTTAAAGAATCGTTAAGTATATTTTGCAGTACAGATACATCGACTCCACGTGACCCTAGCCCCAATGTTCTGTTACTTGTGTAGTTGCATGTAGTTTGCGCAGATACATGGTCTGCAGTAAATAAATATATACCTAACGCAAACAAGAAAATTAATGAACGCATGCTTTTTTATTAATTAATAATGCAATTAAGTTGCATAATTACATATATCGTATTTATTTGCAACTAAATTGCATTTAGAAAAAAATGTAGTATATTAATATGGTACACTTTTCCTATGAATTCATCCGAACAAGCAGAAATAATACTTTCGCGCGCAGGTCTTTCGGTGACGAAAAGTAGACTCGCGGTTCTTTGTGTACTTATGGATACACATGGTCCATGCTCAATTGATAGTATTGAAAAAAAAGTAGGTTCACAGGCAAATTACGTAACCCTGTATCGAGTTTTAAAACAATTAGTAGAAAAAGGTATCGTTTACCAAGCAGATTTTAGACAAGGTAAAGCCTTTTTTGAGTATCAGACTCATCACCATCATCATGTGACGTGCAGTGGCTGTGGTGTGCGAGAAGAAGTGGATTCGTGCATCTCAGAAACAGTATTAAAGAAAGCCCGAATTGAATCGCAAAAGTTCAAAGTTATTACTAGTCACTCATTAGAATTTTTTGGCCTATGTACAAAATGCGCTCGCTAATCATTACGTTTGCTTTTCTGAGTCTCTGGGTCACGCCCGCATCAGCGCAGGAATTGCATGATGATGTGCAGGGAACATGGAGCGCAAAAGTGCTCGAGGTAGTTTCATCAGACACGACCGCACTCATAGATGGTACGGGGTACCCCACGCAGGAACTAAAAGTGCGCATCATGTCTGGGCCAGAGGCTGGTGAGGAGGTCCAGTTTAAAAATGATTACATTCAACTTCGTGCCGGTGATACGTTCTTTATAAATAGTTTGCAAGATATTTCAGGAAAGAAATTGTATAACGTTTTTGACTATAACAGACGTACATCAATTTACTTCTTACTCGGGATATTTGCCATAATCGTTGTTGCTTTTGGTGGCATGCAAGGATTACGTTCACTTATAGCACTTCTCGTAAGTCTTCTTGCAATTGTTTTTGTGCTTATCCCAATGCTTCTTGCGGGATATTCGCCAATACTGACGAGTACTGCAGTTGCTTCTGGAATTTTGTTCGTAGCAATTTTTGCTACGTACGGTATCCGCATGTCGTCATGTATTGCGTTTGCTGGTACGAGTATTGCCGTTATGTTTACGGGAGTACTTTCGTATGCGTTTGCATATAGTACTCGATTAACCGGCATGGCTTCAGAAGAAGCTGCGTACCTGAATTTGGGCTCAATGGGTCAACTCGATATGTTTGGTTTGCTCCTCGCAGGATTTATTATTGGCTCTCTCGGTGTGCTCGACGATATCGCCGCCACACAGGTTGCTGTGGTGGAGGAGCTGTATGCAACTGACCCATCACTATCTCGTAGGGCTGTATATTCACGCGCACTTACTGTAGGACGCGCACACGTCGCCGCTCTAGTGAATACGCTTGTGCTTGCGTATACCGGCGCATCGTTACCACTACTGCTCCTTTTCTTCCAAGGCGGACTCGCTACACTCAACATCATAAATATGGAAGTGTTTGCTACGGAAATTGTTCGTTCAGTCGTCGGGTCTCTCGGGCTTATTGTGGCGGTACCGGTTACTACCGCGCTTGCGGTCTATTTCCTTAAAGGAAGAAAATCAGGAAATCATGCGGGGCACGGACATGCGCATAGCCATGCACACTAAATGTAGTAGTGATATACTTTATATATGAATACTAACGTTCAGCAGCCACTTTCAGCTTTTATCATAGGCATCTCGATACTACTTGCGTCTTGTGTTGGTGCATATGCGTTTTACTCTGTACATGCGCTCGATAACACACTGAGTGTGACCGGATCTACAAAGGAGCGCGTCATGTCTGATAGCGCGAAGTGGAGTATTGATGTAGAACGTATTGTTGAAGAAGGTGCTGTAGTTAAGGGCTATGAAGGGGTTGCCGAAGACACTGCTAAAGTAAAGAAATACTCTGCGCTCAATGGATTTAAACCAGAAGAGATTACCACGTCGCCAATTAGTACCAGTGACTACTATACTGGTTCTGGAGAAAACCAAATACGAAAAACATCAGTTCGGCAAACTGTTACTATAGAAACGAAAGATGTTGCACGTGTCGAAACAGTTTCCCAAAACACGCTTGTACTTGCGCAAGAGGGAATACGTTTTACAGCACGAACTCCGGAGTATCTTATCTCTACACTTCCTGAGATGCGTATTCGACTTATTGGCGAGGCAGTAAAAGATGCTCAAAAACGAGCTCAAGAACTTGCTGGCTCTATGGAACAAAAGGTGGGTAAAATGAAAAGTGCATCAAGTGGCGTCGTGCAAGTACTCGCGCCAAACGCAACCGCAGTTTCCGATTATGGTGAATACGATACTTCTACTCGTGAGAAAGACGTTATGCTTACTGTGCGCGCTGTGTATTTGCTTGAATAAGTCATAAGCGCAGTCTGCTATACTCCGCACATGTTACAGACAACTGCACTACAGGTACTCCAAACAGGTGCCCATGTTTTTTTGACTGGAGAGCCAGGAAGTGGAAAGACATTTGTGGTAAATCAGTATATTGCATGGTTGCGTGCGCACGGCATCGAGCCAGCAATTACTGCATCAACCGGAATTGCGGCAACACACGTCGGGGGAATGACTATACACGCATGGAGTGGTATCGGTATAAGAAAATTTCTTACCGAATATGATATTGAAGCCATTCTTACACGAGAAAAAGTATTCAGACGTATCGCAGAAACGCATGTGCTCGTTATTGATGAGATATCCATGCTGTCTGATGCAACGCTTACCATGGTTGATACTGTGTGCCGTGCGGTTAAACAGCGCGAAATTCCATTTGGAGGTATACAAATTGTGCTTGTTGGCGACTTTTTTCAATTACCACCCATCGTGCGTCGTTCGTACGAATCAATTGAAGACGGTGTTGATATGGAATATGATGACGAACCAAAAATACCCTTTGCCTTTAGATCAAAATCGTGGACAGAGTTGAATCCAATCGTGTGTTATTTGCACGAACAACATAGACAAAGTGATACAGAATTATTTACACTACTGCGTAATTTAAGAAAGAGCGCATCAACAGATGCTGCGTTAGAAATTCTTCAGACAAGAATGGTGAGTGGTGATGCAGTGCCAACAGATGTTCCTCATTTGTATACACACAACGATTCTGTAGATTCTGTAAATAACGCACGGCTTGCAAAAATCACTGAACAATCAGAGTCGTTCTTAATGACAGATAGAGGAAGCGATGCTCTCGTGTTATCTCTTAAGAAAGGGTGCCTCTCACCTGAAGTGCTGACACTCAAGGTAGGGGCACGTGTTATGTTTACAAAAAATGACCTCGATGGTGCGTATGTAAATGGCACTACCGGTGAGGTAACTGGATTTAATGCGCATGGGTATCCCGAAGTCAAAACTGTTGGTGGAACAACGATTACTGCGGTGCCTGTAGAGTGGACACTATCTGATGGCGGAAAAGTTTTGGCACGCATAACACAAATCCCACTACGACTTGCATGGGCAATTACGATACACAAAAGCCAGGGCATGACACTCTCCGGAGCAGTAATAGATTTGTCGCGAACTTTTGAATATGGGCAAGGATACGTTGCGTTATCGCGTGTCACATCACTCTCCCAGTTGTACATTATTGGTATAAACGAACAGGCACTTTTGTTGCATGCAGATATGTATGCGCAAGACACACAATTTAAACTGCTTTCAGCCGAAGCGCGCGTGTTATTTGAAGGAATGAATAATGATGAGCACACGAAACTCGTCGATGCCTTTGTGCGTGCGTGCGGTGGAAAGCCGGAAGGTGGGGTTCAGATAAAGAAAAAAAAGGGAGTGAAAAAAAGTGCAGTTACCACAAAAGATGAAACACTTGCACGCATACAGAAGGGGATGTCACTTGCAGAGATTTCAGCTGAGCGAGGTCTTACTGTTGGCACCATCTGTTCACATGTGTTTGATTTATACATGCAACAAAAAATTGAACGCGATACTGTGCTCGCACTTCTCCCAGAACGAGTGCAAGATGCGCTTCCGCAGATTATTAAAGTTATTAAGGATACAGACGATTCAAAACTACAACCTGTGTTCGATCACTTTAAGGGTGCGTATACATACGATGAGTTGCGGCTCGTGAGTATGTTATCGTAGTTATATGATATATTTTTTCGTTACAGCTCTATTGTTTTTCGCACACCATGCCACTGCAGTTACTCAAATTGACCCGAGTATTGCGCAAGCAACAATCACAAATGCTGAAATTGCTGGAGCAGTGATTATGCCCGCGCTTGAAAAGAATGTAGATCCAAAAAAGTTTGCGCAGACTCTGTGCGAAGTACATGCAATAAGCTACATGCTCTTACGCCCTGACTGGAATAAAAAAATGATAGATACTATCCAAAGTGAGCACGATGCACTTTGTGGACAGGGAAGTGGGTTACTCATTGTTGCTATTGATGCAGAGCCATCACTATTAAAAAGCAGAATGCCGACACTTGTGGCACAAAAAACCTCAACTCTAACGACGGAAAAAAAGGCATATGCAATGGCGCAAAAAATCGCAAAAAAACTACATGATTCAGGCGTAACGGTTACTTTTGCACCTGTGTACGATTCAAATAAGAATAAGGCAGTAATAGGAACACGCTCATTCGGTAGCGATAGCAAAAGCATCATTTCTTTAACTCGCGCGTATGTACGTGGTACGCATGATGCAGGTGTGTACGCCACAGCAAAGCATTTTCCTGGTCATGGTATGGCTCTTGGTGATACACACACAAGCTTGCAAACAATTCCCGGCACACTCTTAGAACTGCCGCAGTTTAAAGCGGCAATCGCTGATGCTGTACCATTTATGATGGTGGGTCATTTGGTTGTGAAAGGTGGAGAGTGGGATAGTAAGCATCTCCCTGCATCACTGAGTCCTATTATTATGACGAAGCTTTTAAAAAATACATTGCACTATTCTGGAATTGTAATTACCGATGCGCTTAACATGGGAGCAGTTTCAAATATATCTACTGCACCACTAGATGCACTCGTCGCAGGAGCAGACATTGCGCTGTTCCCGAAAGATGTGCATAGCGCATATGACATGATACTTAAGAAAATATCTACTGATGAAAAATTTAAAATACAGATGTTGCAATCAATGCGAAAAATAAAAGGTATACAAAAAATATTATCAGTATAAAAAAATATAAAAATATTTTTTGTACTTTTGTTTTATAAAAGTTATTCACACCTTGCATGAAAAAATATTTCTCTCATGCGCAATCGAACGTATACTTATGTGTAGAGGTCGAGCTCTAAATTTACAAAGATAACTCCGCACTATGGCAGCAAAGAAAAAGGTAGCAAAAAAGGCTCCTGCTAAGAAAAAGGCAGCAGCTAAGAAGAAGAAATAAGCTTCTCAAAAAATCTCCCTCTGGGAGATTTTTTGTTAGTAAGTAATATATTTTTCTTTTTTAAAATATAATGAATAAGAATACCCTGACGTGTGAAGCGTCAGGGTATCGTCGTATGGGGTTAGAACGAACGCACTCGGACTTTCGGAAGATGTCTAAATGTATCTGACTTATTTTGTTCGCGTTCCTTTGTAGTTACCACGAACAATAAATCAAATCCAATATATGCTGTTTCAAGGAATGTATCACCATTCACATGACAGAGCACACCTCCGACTTCCAAAACTGGAATCACGACATGCGCATGGATGTTCTCCATCGCAAGCCGATCTTCAAGTTGCGCCTTGTTCATCTCAAGTACGTTTCGTGCAAGTTGACGCTCCTCGAATGTACCGAGTTCGCGTCCGAGCGGGCCATGTTTCCGTAATTCATAACCTGCAGCTATGAGGGCCTCGTTAATCTGAGTACCTCCGCCGGTGCAAATTACAACATGAAACTGCCCAGCAAGTCGACGTACCCATTTCAGCACCTTTCGATGTAAAACTAGGTCACCGCTCACTTTCACAAACGCACTTTTCCGCATGTTGTGCATGCTCGCCTCCATATGCTCCCGTCAGGCAAAGACCACCTCAGCCTGTCCGGCTAGGGTGTTCATATGAGAGGTGCACACAAACAACTTAGCCGAGGGCTGAGGTTGTTGTACGACGTGCACCAAAAAACTGTTTCATAGAGTGAGTATATAGTAGTGTAGGTATGCGTCAATAGTGTTTTCTTACGTTAGCATGCGTCGCATGTTGCAGAGGAGGGAAAAATAGGTATACTAGCGCCCATGCTTACCGTAACCGCAACAGAGCGCACAGATGGTGTGTCAGTAACACAATTACGAGACCAAGGAATGGTCCCGGCTGTTGTGTATGGACCACAGACTCCTGCGAAATCTATAACTCTTAATACAAAAGAATTTACTAAGGTCTGGAAGAAAGCTGGTGAGTCAACAATTATATCAATTGCTGGCCTCGGTACTTCAATGGATGTTCTCGTCCATGACGTGCAGGTACATCCACTTTCAGGTGACGCGCTCCACGTAGACTTTTATGCTTTCGACAAGTCTAAAAAGCTCACGGCGACAATCCCACTTCATTTTATCGGTATGTCAGCTGCTGAAAAATCAGGAGCGGTTATTGTTAAAGTGCTTCACGAAATAACTATTGAAGTTTTGCCAAATGAGCTTCCGTCACATGTTGATGTAGATCTTGCTAAGCTTGCAAAGATGGGTGATCACATTACTGTTGCTGACCTTCCACTTCCACCAAGTGCTGAAGCTGAGCTTTCTCAGGATGAAATCATTGCACTCGCATCAGAGGCAGTTGAGGAAGTTGTATCTAACCTTGCTCCAGATGTAATTCCTGCAGTTGCTGAAGCTCAAGCTGCAGCAGCCGCAGCCGCAGCAGCAAAAGCCCCAGACAAGGATAAAAAGAAATCAGATTAATTAAAAAATGGACCAATGGGTCCATTTTTTATACATACTATACAAGGAATCTCGCTTGCGCTCAGGCACTTTTATCATTACTCTTCATGGATATGAAACTTGCTTCCGTGTCTGTAAGTCTTTTCTTGTGCATATTGATGTATGTGCCGTTCGTATCTGCTCAAACAGCTATTGAAGGGCTTACACGTGAACAGCTGGAGCAACAACTTAAAATTCTCGAAAAGGATATTGAAACAAATAAAGGTCAGCTTGATTCAAAAAAGCAAGAAAGAAAAAGTATCGAACGGGACATCGCGATACTTGATGGGAAGGTTAAGGAAGCAAAGCTTTCACTTAAACGAAGAGACTTGGTGATCAGTGGGGTGGTTTCAGATATTCAACACACAGAAAAGCAAATCAGTGCTCTTAGCGATAGAACAACGCGTGCTCGTGCATCGCTAGCACAAATGATACGGCAGAAGAGAACACGTGATGACCAAACACTTGTCGAGGTTATTTTGCGCGGGGAATCTATCACGGGAATGATTACCGACTCAGATAATGTCGCCACAGTACAAGAGTCTCTGAGTGAAGCATATGATGAGATTGAGCACTCAAAGCGTGCACTTGGAGCTAAGAAAACAGAACTTGAAGAAAAGCAAGAAGAGCATGAGCAACTGCGATTAGTACAGGAGCAAGAAAAAAAAGTTGCAGAAGCTCGCGAACGAGAGAAGGCAGAGATTTTGAAGGTAACAAAAGGTCAAGAAAAGAATTACGAAACTTATATTAAGCAACAGGAAAAAACTGCGTCACAAATAAAAAATGCACTTTTCTCTCTTCGTGATTCTACAACCGGTCCCGTATCCTTCGGCACGATGCTTAAGTATGCAGATGAGGCACAGGCGGTTACTGGTGTTCGAGCAGAACTGATACTTGGTATTTTAACAACTGAATCAAATCTTGGAAAAAATGTAGGTAAGGGCACATGGACTGTAGACATGCACCCGACACGTGATAGGCCAGTATTTAAAGAAATTTGTGCTGAGCTTGGGCTCGACCCAGACAAGATGCCTGTTTCAAAGAAGGTGTGGTATGGCTATGGAGGGGCCATGGGTCCTGGGCAATTCATTCCTTCTACATGGAAGGGGATACGTTCTCGTGTTGCGTCAGTAACAGGTGAAAATCCACCAAATCCTTGGAATCCACGTACTGCCGTGTTCGCAACAGCACTCTACTTAAAGGATGCAGGCGCAAAAGCACAAACACGCTCTGCTGAACGCCTTGCCGCACAGCGATATCTCGCTGGTTGGGCAAATGCGACAAAGCCCGCATATCAATTTTATGGAAATGAGGTTATGGCACATGTTGAGCGATACGAGAGAGAGATAAAAACAGTACGCGGACAATAAGTGGCGTAATTTTGCATTTTTCGGGTAATCCTGTATAGTATCGTCCATGAAAACAGACATACACCCACAAGACTATAAGCTCGTGATTTTTCACGATAACACTTCAGGAGAACGCTTTTTGATATCTTCTACAGTTAAGACAAGTCAGACAGCTGCTTGGACAGACGGCAAAGAGTACCCAGTTTTCTATGTTGAAATTTCTTCAGCATCGCACCCATTCTACACAGGTAAATCTACAATGGTTGACACCGCAGGACGTGTTGAGAAATTTAAGACGCGTGCAGCAGCTTCAAAGAAGAAATAGCTTTCTATAAAAGCACTCATAGGTTTGTGGTACAGTAGTGCCATATTCCGTTGAGTGCTTTTTTGTAATTATAATATATACACATCTATGGCAACGTTTAATCCAGAAAAGTATGCACAAGACCCTCGAGTCATGTACTTTGTGGAAGAATGGAAGCGTCTGAGCGCAAGCGAAAAAGAAGCAGAAGAATTACTTGAAGTTGACCCTACTATGCGAGAACTTGTTGAGAAGGAGCTTGAGGACATTGGTACTCAGAAAGAAGCGCTCGTAATGCAAATTGAAAAAATTGCCGTGAGTAGTAATCCTGCTAAGGAGTACCCAAATGAAATTGTGCTTGAAGTTCGGCCAGGTGCAGGAGGTGAAGAGGCGGCACTTTTTGCTGAAGAGCTCGCGCGAATGTACTTACGTTTCGCAGATAATTCTGGATGGCAGTGGAAAATACTTTACGAATCACGTGCTGCGCTCGGCGGTTACAAGGAGGCAACATTTGAGATACATGGAAAGGACTGTTACAAAAAAATGCGCTTTGAGACAGGTGTGCATCGTGTGCAGAGAATCCCAGCAACAGAAAAAATGGGCCGGGTACACACATCCACATCATCAGTAGCGATATTGCCAATCTACAAAAAGACAAACATTGTCGTCGCACCAACAGATTTCGAAATAGAGTTTTCTCGTGCTGGTGGAAAAGGTGGCCAAAATGTGAACAAAGTCGAAAGTGCTGTGCGCATTATTCACAAGCCGACAGGTCTTGACGTGCGTTGTACTTCAGAACGTAGCCAACAACAAAACCGTGAAAAGGCAATGTTGTTACTTATGTCGCGCCTTCAAGAATTAAAGGATGAAACAGAAGCAGCTGAGCGTTCAGAAAACAGAAAGCAGCAAGTGGGAAAGACAGATCGTTCAGCGAAGATTCGCACGTATAATTTTCCACAAGATAGAGTTACGGACCACCGACTCAAAGAATCATTCTCTGGTGTAGATCTCATGATGGAGGGGGATATAGGAAAGTTGTTAACCGCAATGGCACGAATTCCTGAGATGGGTGATAGTGACGTTGAAGACGCAGAAGACGATGACTAAGACTGTATCATTCGATGATGTGCACGTTATGCCCGCAGGGCTAGTAATTGCATGTCCCACTGATACCGTGTATGGCCTTTCGTGCGCTGTTACAGACGTGAGTGCCATTGCTAAAATTCAGCAATTGAAGTCTCGAGGGGAAAACAGCGAGAAGCACCTCATTGTCCTTATTGGTTCAGTAGATGACCTACAGATGTTTGGTATTGTACCTACGGAAGGGCAGTTGCACGTACTTTCTCAAGTGTGGCCTGGGCCAGTCTCAATTATTTTTTCAGGAATTTCTGACACATGGAATCATTTGTCTTCAGACGGAACGCTTGCATGCCGACTCCCGCAACACCCTGACTTAATTAAGTGGATACAGCGTGTCGGTCCTATTATTTCAACATCAGCAAACATGAAAGGGAAGTCACCAGCAACTACGACAAAAGAAGTACTTCTACAGTTTCCGGAAGGTATCGATATCTGCATTGAGGGAGGTGTGTGTGATGCGTCCCCTTCAACGTTAATAAAATTTTTAAGATAAAATACTACGTAGTCCACAGCTCCGCTCCGCCGAACGAAGAGCTTTTGCAATATCTACGCTAAAATGCGCAGATGACTTATAGAACTCGTGGCAGAAAATCTCCTCATACTGCGATTAAGACCACTTCAAGCGCTATCGCGTCATTCTCAAAGCACGCAGGTGCTCTTTTGGTAAACAGAATGATTTTGAAAATGGCATTTGGGTTCGTAAATGTGTTTGTTCCAGTACTTTTGTATCAGCTGTTCGGTATTAGAATTTTAGGGGTATATATTCTTATATCATTAATAATAATTATATGTACGCCGATATCTGCACGATTGCTCGCACAGGTAGGCGTACGAAAACTCATCGCTCTCTCGGTACCATTTGCGGCAATGTCTGTGTGGGCGCTTTCTTTTTTTGATATTTCACCAGTAGCCGCAGCCATGTTGTTTGCGATTTTGTTCGGTATTCATCACTCACTGTATTGGGTGCCGTATCATGTGAATTTTGCGGAGGCACTCGGAAAGCAAAACAGAGGAGTAACTCTTGGATGGTACGAAGATTTGCTTGAACTTGTCTCAATCGCTACTCCGCTTATAGGTGCGATTTTAATCGTTGTTACTGGTTTTAATGACACGCTCCTCTTCGTCTCTTTGTTGTGTTTTACCGCACTTCTCCCAGTGCTTTTCATACATGAAACATATGAGCGATTTTCGTGGACATACCTAGAAACTTTTCGTCGTTTATTCCACAAAAAAAATAGAAAGTTATTGATTGGTTACGGAGCTGATGGTGCGCAGTTGGGTGTAGCAACGGTGCTTTGGCCTATCTTTCTTTTCGAGGTGCTCAATGAAAAATATATTGCCGTGGGTATCGTTACCACACTCTCACTCATTTCAATCTTATTACTTAACATCCTTCTTGGTCGCTATATTGATAAGTATGGAGTAGAAAAGGTGATGGGTGTCGGTGTCTTGCTCTCAATGTCTGGTTGGCTCCTCAAAGCTTTTGTGGGCACTCCATTTGAAGTGTACATTGTTGATACATATCATAAATTTGGCGATTCTGTTGCTCGACTTTCAAGAAATGTGACGGGGTTTAGTGGTGCAGCAGATAGCGGACATTACATAGACGAGTACACAACAATTGCAGAAATTTCGTATCAAACGGGTAAAATACTCATGTTCTTTGTTTGTGGAGTGTTACTTACATATTTCACCATGCGCAGCGTCTTTATTTGTGCCGCGCTCGTGACCCTGTTTCTTATTGTTTTTAAAAGACATTTTACTGTCTACCTTTCTCGCTAGAGATTTAATCAATATACGCACTGGTCTGCTCCTTCCAGAACTCGGCGTAGACGCCGTTTTTCTCAACAAGTTTACTGTGAGTCCCTTCTTCTATAATTGCTCCTGAATCAAAGACCACAATGCGATCCATTTCTTGAATCGTAGAAAGTCTGTGTGCAATAACGATAACTGTCTTTCCATACATAAGCTCTTTAAATGCGTGCTGAATATTGCGCTCACTCATTGAATCAAGCGCACTAGTTGCCTCATCGAGAATAAGTATTGGTGCGTTCTTAATCATTGCCCGCGCAATTGCGACGCGCTGGCGCTCACCACCGGAGAGACGAATGCCACGTTCGCCAACAAGGGTGTCGTATCCATGGGGGAGTGACGATATAAAATCATGCGCATGCGCTCTCTTTGCAACCGCAATTACTTCTTCATCAGTCGCTGTGGGTCGCCCATATCGAATGTTTTCTTTTATGCTTCTGTGGAATAAAAGTGGGTCTTGAGGGACATACGCAATTTGAGATCGCAGGTCTTCTTGCGTTATGTTTCGTATATCTTGACCATCAATCGTTATGGAGCCTGACTGGACGTCAGCAAATCTAAGTAAGAGCTTGGTGATCGTTGTTTTTCCTGAACCCGAATGACCTACTAAGCCTACTTTTTCCTTTACGCCAATGGCAAGAGAAAAGTCTGTAAAAACCTCCGAGCTTTTCTCGTATTTAAAATGTATATTGTTAATACGTATTTCACCATCTTTGATTTTTAACACTTCCGGTATTTTTGGGTCTTGCACGGATTCCGGAGTTTCGAGAACAGTTGCCATGAGGGTTGCGTCTGCAAGAGACCCAAGTGCTCGTGAGAGGTTACGGGTGACATTATAAACGATATCGAGAGCTGCAAAGATATATATTTGCAAGAGCACAATCGTTCCCGCGGTTATCTGTGCATGAGCCCATAGGTAAAGCGCTGTCCCCATTGCTAGGAGCTCAAAGAGCAGCATGCTCGCGCGCTGAATAGTTCCTTGCTTTGCTTGAAATGTCCACGATGCTAGTCGCCGGTCACTCTCGTAGGAAACAGTGTCCTTAAAGCGCGCCCACTCAGCTTCTGTTTGAGCAAACATTTTTATCGAAAGTATATTTGATAGTGCGTCAGCAAGAACACCGGTAGTTTTTGACTCTGTGGTGCTTAATTCTTCTTTAAGGGCATACGATTCCTTAAAGTAGTATGCATAAATTATAAAGTAAATAGATACGAGTACAAAAAAGAGTAGTCCAAGGATTGGAGCAATATATGTGAGTACTGCTACTGAAATTACTAGACGCATACCTTCTGAGAACAAGTTGAAGGTTATAAAGTCTGCAAGTTGCTCAAATGCACGCACGAGCTTATTGGTGTGCGACACCAGTGATCCAGTAAATTGATGTGTAAAGAATTCGTATGAGTGCTTTGTGAGGCGCGTAAATATTGCATGCGACAAATCTCGCATTACATTAACTTGAAAATACGTTGTGTAGTAATCGCCAATACGGTACGAAGCCCACGTAATTGTGCGTGTCGCAATGAGTCCCAAAAAAAGCCAGTACAGTGTAGTTGCGGTTGCTGGAGTTGGAGTGCCAGTTGATACCGTGTCAATGATGCTTTTTAGGATGAGCGGAGAGAAGATAGCTGAAACAATCGTTGCTGTTCCAAATCCTATCAGCGTGAGCGTTATATACCGCTTATTATTGCGCAAATGAGGTACGTACTGACGGTAGACTATGCGTATCTGGTCCATAGGTCACTAATGTACCACAGAAGCGATGCTACTTACGTCTCTATTTTCAACCCAACGCAGACTCCGAGCCCCTTAATGTATCTTACAATATTTCTATCGAATTCATCGACATATGCGATTTTTTCGTCCGAGGTGAGTTGTCCGTATGCTTCCGCAGTAAGTAAGGAATCTTGAAATTCGTTCGCCTCATTCAGTAAGGAGGTCGCTTGTTCAGATTGAGAACTGAAAAGCATGATAAGAAATACCATGTCCCCAAGGCGTTGACGTTCATTATTTTTTATTCGCTGCCGCTCGTAGAGGGTAAATGCTGGCGGATCGTTTTGTGCGAGGGACTGCCTCCAGGCGCGTCGCGCGGTGTGGTTATTCGCAAAAACATCTACATACATTAATGGGTATGTAAAATATTCTGAAAGCGATGCGGTGCGCGCCTGAACATGACGTACCACCTGGGGAGGTAAAAGTGTCTCTGCGCTTTTGGCGAGTTCCTCAAGTATACGATTAGCCGCTTTGAACTTGATGGTATCTTTTTTGATACCTAAAACTTCTTTGTGACTCTCCAATTCAAAAGGGATGCGTGCGGGCACTTCGTGAGTGAAAGGGGATGTGCCTTCACCAGTGAATGACATAGATTATGCGGCAAGTATGCGTTCTACAACAGATTTGACCAGTGATCCGTCTGCATTTCCGGCAAAATGTTTTATAACTGCTCCCATAAGTTTTCCTGCGCCTGCTTTATCGGAAACTCCTGATTCGGCAATTTTTTCTCGAACGACGACCTCAATCTCTGCCTCAGAGGCTTGTGTGGGAAGGAATTGTTCAATAATTTTTTGTTCAGCAATCTCTTTTGATGCCAGATCTTCACGGCCACCATTAGTGAATTGTTCTGCAGCGTCTTTACGTTGTTTGAGCATTCGTTTTACTACTGCAACAAGTTCAGGTTCTGAAAGTGTATCACTCGGTTTTCTCCCCAGTGTAATAAGTTCGTTTGTACTCGCGGCCATCATTCCTCGTAATACTTCCGTTGCAAGGGCGTCTTTTGCGCGCATTGCATCCTTCATTTTTTCTCGAATAAGTTGTGTACTAATCATGAGCTCTATTCTACGGGATGCTATACTTTCGTGCAATGAGTAATACCTTTCATGATGTGCCAGTTTCTGAAATAGGAGCAAGGTTTAATATTGACCTTTTACAAGGCGTTCCAGATGCTGAGCTTGGGCTGCGCGCAAAACAATTTGGAAAGAATATACTACCTAATGCGCTTGGGTTCTCGTTTCTACGTTCCGTATTCCGTGCATGTAAAGAGCCACTCGCGCTCGTGCTTTTCGGTGCACTCCTCGTAACCTTTTTCTTAGGTGCCTATGTTGACTGTGCAGTGATAGCTTTTGTTGTGTTTATAAATGTTTCAGTGAGTGTCTATCAAGAACGCCAGTCGTCAAAAATATTTGAAACCTTACAAGGAACTGTGCATCACATGACTGTGGTACTTCGTGATGGTGTGGAGAAAAACATCCAAGCAGAAGATGTTGTCGTCGGTGATATCGTATTGCTTACTGGTGGTGTGCGAGTACCAGCAGATGGAAGACTTATTGAAGTAAATGAATTGGCAATAAATGAATCTGCATTAACTGGAGAGTGGAAACCCCAAGCAAAGACCACTGCGTCACTTCGTAGTGATGTTGGTGCTCAAGATATGACAAATATGGCATGGGGGAGTTCGTATATCTCATCAGGCTACGGGAAAATGCTTGTAACGTCTGTGGGCACGGCAACACGATTTGGCTCAATCGCGTCGAGCGTCCTCTCTTCCTTTGAAGATGAGACTCCTTTACAGAAAAACTTACAGTCATTGTCGTATCACATTGTGTACTTCATTCTTGCAGTTGCAGTACTTATAATTGCCACTGGAACACTACGAGGTGAGGACTTGTATACGATGTTGCTCGTTGCCCTTGCCGTATCAATCGCTGCTATGCCTGAAGGATTGCCAGCGGTTATGACCGTCGTGCTCTCTTCCGCAATGCAATCTGTGCATGCTAGTGGTGGCTTAATTAAGCGACTCTACTCTGCTGAAACGTTTGGTTCAGTTTCTACAATTCTTACAGATAAGACTGGAACACTTACAACAGGAGAGATGCACTTCTCAGGCGTTTCTACAGGGATTGGTCCTGAGAAAAAGGATGCCTTGAGCGCTCTTGGAATTGAAATACTGAGCACGGCAGTGCGTGCCTCTGACGCCTTTATTGAGGTTGACGAGCATGGTGCATTACAGGTGCACGGAAGGCCTATTGAAATTGCGATAGTGCGAGCCGGGTTAGATCATGGCATTGATAAGCGTGCACTAAAGGAACTTGGACATGAACAAAAAGAACTTGTGCAATTTGAGCCAACTCGCCGTTTCGCGATTACCTTAAACGAGCATCCAGAAGATGGTGCGCGCATGTATTTGACTGGCTCTCCCGAGCACATTCTTGCGGTATGCTCCAAGTACGCCACGGCATCTGGAGTTGAGCCTGTTACCGATGCAGTGACGAATCATTTTTTGATCGAAGAAAAGCTTGCAGCAGCAGAAGGAAAACGGTTTATTGCTGTTGCGTATCGTGCTTCAACTGAACGTTTTATTTCCGAGGATGTAAAAGTTCCACAACACGGTGAGCGCCTCGGGTTTGTTTTTTTAGGACTCGTTTTCTTTTCTGATACGTTACGTGATGGCGTCCGTGAATTAGTGCAAACTGCCGAGAAGGCGCATATTCAGATCTGCATCGCGACCGGTGACCACCCGGGAACGGCACTGTATATCGCTGAACAAATTGGGCTTACAGGTCCAGAGTATAAGAACGTACTTCTTGGTGAAGCGGTTGAAAAGATGACTGATAATGAATTGCACGAAGCACTAAAGACGCACAAGATATTTGCACGCGTTCTTCCTGAACATAAATTGCGTATTGTACATTTACTGCAAGAATCGGGAGAGATAGTCGCAATGACCGGAGATGGTATAAATGATGCACCTGCACTCACTGCTGCGAATATTGGCGTCTCGTTATCTTCTGCTACTGATATTGCAAAAGAGGCAAGTGATATGGTCCTTCTGCAAGATAACTTTAAAGTAATTATTGATGCGATACAAGAAGGACGGCGGGCCCTGCAAAATATTCGGACGGTACTCGTGTATCTACTCTCAGTGAGTCTTGGGGAAGTCGTGCTCATCACTGGCTCGCTTATCAGTGGGCTTGCGCTACCGCTCGTGCCAGTACAAATTTTATGGGCAAATATTGTCCAGGAAGGGTTTATGAGTTTTCCGTTTGCACTTAATCCGGCTCGGAAAGACAGCATGATTGGAAGAGAGCCTGCAATTACAAATATCCTGACACCACAACTGATGAAGCTTGTTTCGATTACAAGTGTGGGAACGGGTGTCCTTCTGCTTCTGCTCTATGTGTTTCTTTCGTTTATGTTAACAGATCAGGCTGAGATTAAAACAATCATTTTTATGAGTCTTTCTCTCAGTGCAATACTCTCCGCATTTTGCTTTAGAGATATTCAGGAAACAGTGCTCACGAATATGACCAATCTGAATAGGACGATAATTGTAAGTTTTGGGTTTAGTATCATTCTGTTTGCTGGCGTCTTTGCTATTCCGTGGTTGCGTGAGGTTCTCTCCCTGGTGCCGATTCGCTATGAATACGTCGTTATTGCATTCAGCTTTGCGCTTGCTCGTGTTCTTTTTGTAGAGTCATCTAAATTAGCATGTGGGACACTGCACCATCAGGTATAATGTGCATATATGAGTGAATTTCTTATCCTAATCATTTTTCTAGTACTGCTCGTCGTATTAAACGTGGCGTTTATGCTCTGGTTCTTACTTAAAGAGAATAAACCCAAGGTTCCAGACACAGCACTTACTGATGCACTGTCATTTCTTCAGCGTGATGTCCAAGACGTACGCCGCTCAGTTGACACGCGCATCGGCGAAGCATCGAGGGACATAAATACCTCTGTGCAAAAGCAATTGTCTGAATCTGTAAAGATAGTACGAGAGGTAACAGAAGGACTGACCAAGCTTGGTGAGACAAATAAACAAGTAGTTTCTTTCGCCGAGCAGTTAAAACAACTTTCGGACGTGCTCAAAAACCCTAAACAACGTGGAGTCCTCGGTGAGTACTATCTCGAAGCGGTTTTGCAAAATGTACTTCCTCCAAAATCATTTGTTATGCAGTATGGTTTTGAAAATGGCGAGATTGTTGATGCGGCAATATTTGTAAAGGATAAAGTCATACCCGTTGACTCGAAGTTTTCACTTGAAAATTACAACCGTTTTATACAAGCACAAAATGCGGATGAGAAAGCTCAGTTCGAAAAGTTGTTCAAACAAGACCTTAAAATGCGTATTGATGAAACAAGTAAATATGTACGTCCGAATGAAAATACGATGGACTTCGCTTTTATGTTCATACCATCAGAGGGTGTGTACTACGACATACTCATTGGTACTGGTTCCGCCATTTCAGCACAAGATCTTATTAAGTATGCATTTGCGCGAAAAGTAATCATTGTTTCACCAACATCATTTTTAGCGTATCTTCAAACGGTCCTTCAGGGTCTGAAAGCTATGCAAATTGAGGAATCAGCAAAGGAGATACGTGCGCGAGTGGAAGATCTCGGGAAGCATATAGGGAAGTGGGAAGAGTATTATAAAAAACTTGGGGCGACACTCTCAACATCGGTAAATCATTACAATGCTGGCTATAAAGAGCTTGGTAAAATTGAGAAAGATGTACTGAAAATTTCTGGGGAATCTATTGGCGTAACGCCACTTACCATTGATAAGCCGATGGAGGATTAGTTGCTTTTTTAAAAATTTATTGTATAGTATTAATCTGTGCGCGCGTATAGCTGATGGAGACCCCGATGGGTTACTTCGCTCAAAATGCCATGATCATCGTCGCTGCTGCGGTAGGTGGTCCACTTTTGGGAGTTGCGACTTGGATCTTAGGTCAGTAGCGTAGTGCGTAGTGGGTCGGTATGTGTAGAGTACGGCCCTTTTTTTGTGCTAGGATAAAACAATGAAGAAAAAAATAAATAAAAAATCAGTTGAGATATTAGCGCTTGAATTTCATAAAAAAAATAGAGGTAAAATTGAAATTAAGCCAAAGACAAAACTCACGCAAGAAGTGCTCCGCCTCGCGTACACTCCTGGTGTTGCTGCTGTCTCATCACATGTAGCAAAAAACAAGGCAGACACAAATACTTACACATGGCGCGGAAATACTGTTGCTGTAGTTTCAGATGGGTCTGCAGTGCTTGGGTTGGGTAATATTGGTCCTGAAGGTGCTCTTCCTGTGATGGAAGGGAAGTCGTATCTCTTTAAGGCACTTGCAAATGTTGATGCTGTGCCTGTCGTCCTTGGAACCCATGATACTGAAGAAATCATTGCCACAATAAAAAACATCGCACCATCGTTTGCCGGAATTAATCTTGAAGATATCGCGGCACCTCGTTGTTTTGAAATCGAGAAACGACTCAAGGAAATGCTCGATATCCCAGTAATGCATGATGACCAACACGGTACTGCAATGGTAGTACTTGCCGGGCTTATTAATGCGCTAAAAGTTGTAAAAAAGAAAAAAGAATCAGTGAAGGTTGTGGTTGCTGGAGCTGGCGCCGCTGGTGCTGCAATTACAGAAATGCTTTTAGGGTACGGAATACACGATGTGCTCGTTGTAGATAGTAAGGGCGTGCTCGCACTTTCAGATATCACCCTCACCGGATATAAAAAATCTCTTGCTGAGCGAACTAATAAGCATTTGGTTGTGGGCACTCTCATTGATGCACTCTTAGGAGCAGATGTTTTTATTGGTGTTTCAAAAGGGAACACCGTCACTGCTGAAATGATACAGCTTATGAATAAAAACGCTATTGTGTTTGCCATGGCAAATCCAATTCCTGAAATAATGCCTGAAGAGGCAAAAAGAGGCGGGGCAGTTGTTATTGCGACTGGACGGTCTGATTTTCCAAATCAAGTAAATAATTCACTGGGATTCCCAGGAATATTTAGAGGCGCACTCGATAATAAAGTGCGCAACATCACTGATAGTATGCTTGTTCGTGCTGCTGAGGCATTGGCAAAACTCGTTGCAAAACCTACCGCAAAGCAAATTCTTCCGAAGACGTTTGATCCACGTGTAGCAAAAGCAGTCGCGAAGGCTATCAAATAGAGGTTAAAACAAGGCAACACGACAAGCCTGGTGGGCTAGGAGCCTTGCATTTACGAGTAGTTTCAGCTAGTATAGCGCCCATGTCAGAAAAAACAGCTAAAAAAGAAACAAAAAAGCTCGGAACTACAATGGCTATTGTTGAGACGGGTGGCAAGCAATACATTGTGCATGAAGGTACTACAATTACTGTTGAATCTATTTTCGGCGCAGAAGAGGGTGGTACTGTCACTTTTGATAAGGTGCTCCTCGTGGACGACGGGACAACTCAAAAAGTAGGTACTCCATACCTCTCAGGTGTAAAGGTTACAGGAAAGGTTGCTGTAGAAGGGCGCGCAAAGAAGGTTGTTGTTATCAGATATCGCCAAAAAAGTAGATACTTCAAAAAGAATGGTCATCGCCAGCCATTTATGAAAGTTATCGTTGAAAAAGTAGCGTAATTAAATCCCCGAAAGGGGATTTTTTAAAATCTCGTCAGCGCCGAGCTCTATGATAGAGTTGAGGCACATGACATATGATGAAGCAGTCGCATATCTCTCACAAGCTGGAGATGAGGTAACAAAAATGAAACCTGGGTTAGAAAGGGTGCGTATGGTACTTACTGCCTTACAGAACCCGCATTACGGCTATCGCGTAGTGCATGTAGCAGGTACAAATGGTAAAGGTTCAACCTCTGCGATGACAGAGAGTATCGTGCGTTCTGCGGGGTATGCGACAGGATTATATACATCGCCACACATTTCATCCGTTAATGAACGTATCCAAGTTTCCGGCGTTTCAATTTCAAATGACGATTTTTGTCGGGGAATAATGCGTATTAAAGAGACTTGTGAAATACTCGCTTCGGATGAGCGTCTGCTCGATGAGTTAAGTTTTTTTGAGAAAATGACCATCCTTGCGTTTTGGTATTTCAACGAGTTACAAGTAGATGTGGCGATTCTTGAGGTAGGACTCGGCGGAAGGCTCGACGCAACAAATGTATGTGTGCCCACCGTGTGCGCTATAGCTGCACTTGGGTATGACCACCAAGATTTTCTTGGTGACACCATTACTGAAATTGCTGTAGAAAAAGCAGGAATCGCAAAAGAGAATATTCCACTCATTATCGGATACCAACCACACGGTGAGTGCACCGAAGTACTGAACACCGAAATAACTGCTCGTGGTGGTGTGCCAGTCTTTCTCTCGATGCAAGACAGTGTACGAGCTGTTACCAATAGTAATGGTGCCTATGCGTTTACCTACGTTTCAGAGAAGGGCACATATCCTATTGTTCTCAAAATGCATGGTGAGCATCAGGTTCAGAACGCATGTCTCGCGATTATGCTGGTAGAACGTCTTGTTGATAGTGGACTTACCATTCCGATTGATGCGTATAGTGCAGGGCTTGCAAGTGTGCAGTGGCCTGGGCGCCTCGAGTACAGCATGTATAAAAATACGCCCGTATTATTAGACGGCGCACATAATCTTGATGGTATACGTACACTTGTCGCGTACATAAAAAAGCATGAGCTAGAATCACACGTTACGCTGTTGTTTAGCGCGCTCGCGGGAAAGCCATTTGAAGAGATGTTACGTGAGTTACATGCTGTTTCTGAAACAATAGTCATTACAGAAATAGAGCATACACGAGGACTTTCTCTCTCAGTTCTAGAAAACGTTGCGGCGCATATATACGCCTCTGTTTCTGTACAGGCGAGTACACCGCAGGCACTTGATACTGCGTGCATAGGGAGCGATCCACGTACGCTTGTCTGTGTCTGTGGCTCACTGTATCTGGTGCGAGAAGTGCGTGAAATGTTACAAGAAAAAAGTTAGAATGTGTATCAATACTCTCGGGCCAACCCAAGAGTCGTTTACTCGATAATTAATTGTATATGCAGAAAGACATTCAGACCGCTTGGGACCTCACGTTGTTCTATACAAACACTAAAGATCCTCAGATTGAAAAGGATATGCAGTCACTTGAGCGCGTATGCGCAACCTTTGAAAAGAAATACCGTGGCACGCAATTCACAAAAAACGAGAAGACACTCTTTGAGGCACTTCAAACATTTGAAAAATTGCATGTGTTGGTGAGCGGTGCAAAACCGTTAGTATATTTTTACTATCAGCAGGCATTGAACTCATCAGATGCGTATGTCTCTGCGCAGATTGCGCAACTTGGTGAGCGTATGACGAAAGCAGGAAATAAGCTACTCTTCTTTGATATACAGCTCAGTAAAACTCCTCTCCCTCTGCAAAAAAAATATCTTGCCAGTAAAAAACTCGCATTTTATAGACAGATGCTTAAAAATACTTTCGATTCCGGCAAGTACACATTAAGTGAGCCTGAAGAACGAATACTCAGCCTGAAGGGTCAAACGGATGGAATGTGGGTTGATGGTGTTGATCGCGCATTGAACAAGAGAGTGGTCTCGTTTAAGGGTGAGCAGATACCAATAAATGAAGCTATACCAAAAATGCCTACCTTGGCATCAAAAGATGATAGAGATGCACTCTGGAAGGGAATTTCTGCCGAACTAGATACGCTCAAAGATTTTACAGAGTCTGAGCTTAACGCCTTTTATACAACAAAGAAGATTTCTGACGAACTTCGCGGGTACAAAAATCCATATGACGCAACACTCAAGAGTCATGAAATGGATGCAAAAACAGTATTTGCTCTTGTTGATGCAGTCAATGCACACATGCATGTTGCTCAAAAGTTTTTTGCGCTTAAGAAAAAATTGCTTGGTATAAACGAGATGCGTATTTCAGATTTGAATGCGCCGTTTAACGACAAACAAAAAGCAATGCCGTTTGAAGAAGGGTATCGAACAGTACGCGAGGCACTAAAAAACTTTGATAGTGACTTTCTTCGCATATTCGACCGTGCATTCGCAGAGGGGCATGTTGATGTGTACGCACGACAAGGAAAGTCAGGTGGTGGGTTTCATTCTAAGACACTAGGTAATCCAGGAGTGATTTTGCTCAACTACGTACCCGATTTTCGCTCTGCATTTACGTTGGCCCACGAAATGGGACATCTAGTGCATTCCTCACTTTCTGAAGAAAACCAAAAACCGCTCTATCAAGATTACTCGACTGCAGCAGCGGAAGTCGCAAGTCGCTTCACCGAGAGGGTGTACTATGCGCATATACTACCTACCCTTACTCACGATGAGCAGGTAGCGTTACGCATGAAGGTGCTTTTCGAAGATATGAATAACATCTTTCATGCGGTAGCAGATTTTAACGTCGAACACCGCTTCTATCAAAGCGTGTACGCAAAGGGATTCGTACCATTTAGTGAAATGTGCGACATCTTTGTCGACGAGAATAAAAAGTTTGGCGGTGACGCACTTACTCTGTACCCTGAGGATGGTAATCGTATTATTTACATTTCACATTTCCGTCTCAGATATTATCTTTACTCATATGCCTTTGGGAGTATTGTTGCGCGTGCGCTGTATGCTCGCGTAGAGAAAGATCCAGCATATATTGAAAAGGTAAAAAAATTCCTTTCCGCTGGAAGTTCAGCTCGTCCTGCAGACATATTTAAAGCAATTGGCATTGACGTATCAAAGCAAGATTTCTTTACAGAAGGTATTCGTGCGGTGGAGAGAGATGTTGCAGAATTTGAAGCACTGGTTACAAAGCAATCTTAAAAAAACGCTGTCTACCCCATGGAGAGTCATGTTCACTCGTCTGCAATGAATCAATCCGAGAACCGTAATGCCTACTGATTGCATCTGCGTATCCATTATCTATTCGTGCATCTCTCGTTATATGTGTGAACCCACGCTTTTTCGCTTCATGTTCAAGAGTGCGCATCAGTTCCGCTACATGACCTTTGCCTTGAAAACGTTCCTCAATGCCCGTAGTAAAGATATAGAGGGATTTATAGTGCTCTTGGTCTGGGTGTCCTAATGTATATCCTACTATTGATGTACCCGCCTTTAGAAAGACAATTACAGAACTTTTGTTCTTGAAGAAAGCCTCTAAATCTTTCTCATCAAACGGCTTGCTTGGGAATGTCGCATGTTCAATGTTGAGAATGTCATGTCGAATTGTTTCCCACGATACTATTGTGGGGTCGTAGAGTAGAGCTGTGCACGGCTCAGTGTCCAGTTTTTCTGATTTTTTAGACATACCCTATGGTACAACAAGAACATAGTGAAAAAAATATGTAGTTATGTATACTGTGTCTACTATGACCCCAAACGAAGTACGCACCAAGTATTTACAATTTATGAGAAAAAACGGTCACGCTATTGTGCCGTCAGCATCGCTCGTTCCTGCAAATGACCCAACAACACTCTTTACTGGTTCTGGTATGCAACCGTTCATGCCGTATCTCTTGGGAGCTCCACACCCAGAAGGTGTTCGTATCAGTGACTCACAGAAGTGCTTTCGTTCAGGTGACATAGAAGAGGTGGGTGATAACCGTCACACAACTTTTTTCGAGATGCTCGGTAACTGGTCACTCGGTGATTACTTTAAGAAAGAGCAACTTCCATTCTTTTTCCATTTCCTTACGGACACCGTAGATGGTGTCGGACTCGATCCTAAAAAATTGTACGTCACCACTTTCATCGGAGATGAGAAAAACGGAACGCCGAAAGATACGGAATCAATTGCTGTCTGGAAAGAGTTATTTGCAAATAAAAACATTATCGCAAATGATGTAGAGATAGGAAGTGAAGCAGAGGGGTACAAAAAAGGAATGATTGCTAGTGATGGAAGTGAATACCGTATTTTTGCCTACGATGCAAAAAAGAACTGGTGGTCACGTGCAGGTGTCCCAGAAAATATGCCAGCAGGTGAGCCAGGAGGACCAGATTCAGAAGTCTTCTATGATTTTGGCACACCGCATGACCCAGTTTGGGGCGAGCACTGTCATCCAAACTGTGACTGTGGACGTTTTGTTGAAATCGGAAACTCTGTCTTCATGCAGTATTTGAAACAGCCAGATGGCTCGTTTGCCTTATTGCCTAAGCAGAACGTTGACTTCGGTGGTGGACTTGAGCGCATAGTTATGGCCGCAACAAATTCAAAGGACGTCTTTGTGTGTAACCACAAGCCGGTTATCAATTACATCGAATATTTATCTGGAAAGGTCTATTTACAGAACGACCAAGACACAAAGAGTTTCAGAATCATCTGTGACCACATGAAGGCAGCGGTGTTTCTCATTGCTGATGGGGTGTTGCCAGCGAATGCTGACCAAGGATACTTCGTTCGTCGTCTCATTCGACGCTCAGTCATGCATGCAGATAAGTTGAGTGTTAAGCATGAAGCGTTTGCGGCGATTGTTGGCAGTATTTCTGACATGTACAAAGACGCCTATCCAGAAATTGCAGAGAAGTCGGCAGATATTGAAAAAGCAGTTTCTGATGAAGAAGCAAAATTCCGCGCGACACTTGCCCGTGGATTGAAAGAGTTTGAGAAAACTGCAGTAACGGAAGGGAAGGTCATCTCAGGTCATGATGCCTACGTGCTCTTTACGACTCACGGATTCCCATTTGAGGTTACACAAGAGATTGCTCACGAGCGAGGCCTTACCGTTGACATAGAGGGCTTTAAGAAAGAAATGGAGGCCCATAAGGATGCATCACGTGCCGGTGCAGAACAAAAGTTTAAAGGGGGACTTGCAGACCAGTCTGAGGCAACGACACGTCTCCACACGACGCACCACTTATTGTTGAAGGCATTGCAGATAGTCCTTGGCCCCCAGGTAAAACAGCGAGGAAGTAATATCACTGGTGAGCGCCTCAGAATCGACTTTTCACACACGGCAAAAATGACTGACGACGAGAAGAAGCGAGTTGAGGATATCGTGAACGAACAAATAACGTTACATCTTCCAATGACTCGTTCAACGATGCAAAAAGAAGAAGCAGAGAAGTTGAATGCAGAACACGAGTTCGGTGCAAAATATCCTGACACTGTTTCGGTGTACTCACTCGGTCCTGTTGGCGCAACGCTTGAGAACCCTCAGTTCGATAAGGCATTTTCTATTGAGTTCTGTGGTGGGCCACACGTAACGAATACTTCAGAGATAGAGCAGGGTGGTACATTTAAAATTCAGAAAGAGGAGGCGGTAGCCGCTGGAATTCGCAGAATCAAGGGCGTGCTTCTATAATTGATTTTTTTAAATTTAGTGTTATAATATTTTTAGTGTCCGACAGAGGGTCGGCACGTACATGGTTCCGGAGATGGCCATGAGTGATTCTGTGCGTGCGGTACTGGTCCTGCTTTTTATTTGCCTCGCAGTCGCCTACGGCTACGTTGTTCTCACATTTACTATATGGGAGCAAGGTTCGTTTTGGGCGCATGTTGCGATGGAGTGCATCGTGTTTGCCTTAATCGGCGGAGCGATGATTGTGTTGAACCACTGGAAGGGACCCATCCCCAAGTACCTGAGTAGTGGCATTATCGTGTTCGGCGTTTGCATTGCCTTGTTTGGTGCTGCCATGATGTTGGCGGACGGTAGATGGCCTGCTCTTCAAAGGCCTGGTGCGGTGGTTTTCGGCGTAAGCGTCACAATCTTGTCACTTGTCGTCATTGCGATGACGATTGGACCAAGGTTGCTTATGCGCTAAGCCATGCGCCTTGCCTGGGTCGCGCTTCATCACCGCGACCCGAACTTTTACCTGTTAAAAACACCAATGCGTAGCATTGGTGTTTTCAGTATCAAATTCATTCTGTGTTACAGTTTACGCATGAAATACATTGACCTCACACACACGTTTTCATCCGTCATGCCCGTATATCCAGGTGATCCACAGACCGAATTGCACCAGAGTGCAACGATTGATGTAGACGGATTTACCGACCATACCTTGCATACCTCAATGCATGTTGGTACACACATCGATGCGCCACTGCATATGATTAGCGGAGGGAAGAGCCTCTCAGAGTTTGAAGTTAAAAAGTTTTTTGGACGAGGTGTGCTTGTAGACGCACGCGGGCTACATGAAATTTCAAAAGAGACCATTGTTGGTGCTCGCATACAGAAGGGAGACATAGTGCTTTTTATGACCGGACACAGTGCGCACTTTGGCACAGAAGCCTATTTTGCAAACTATCCGTATATTACGGAAGATTGTGCTGAATATTTAGTTGATACAGAAGTTTTGATTATAGGTATGGACACACCAAGCCCAGACGCTCAGCCTTTTGCAACTCATAAGATTCTACTTAAAAATGACGTGCTCATAGTTGAAAATCTCACGAATCTGAGCCTGCTCACTGCTGAAGAGTCGTTTCAAATTGTGGCACTTCCCATGAAGCTTGAGGCTGATGCTGGTCCTATTAGGGTTGTCGCAGTCGTTCCAGGTGCCTAAGTGTTGCTTTCCTCACGTATATTTGATATTATCCTGCCCAATATGGTTACACACGTACAGCCGGAAATACAAGCACTTTTTGACGCGGGACTTCACTACGGGTATTCACGTACACGCAGACACCCAAGCGCACAAAAATTTATTTACAGTCAGAAGAACAGAAACGATATTTTTGAGCTCGAACGAACAGCAGAGCACCTTAAGGCGGCTCTTGAGTTTGTCACTCATGTCTACAAGAATGGCGGTAAGGTACTTTTCATCGGTGGTAAGAACGAAGCGCGAGAAATCGTACGCTCTGCAGCTGAGTCATGCGCAATGCCGTATGTGTCAGGTCGCTGGATAGGAGGTACGCTCACAAACTTTAAAGAAATAAAAAAGCGTGTGGACAGACTTGAGAAGCATTTGGCTGACAAGGAGTCTGGTGCACTGGTAAAGTACACAAAACGTGAACGTCTTATGATTGATCGCGAGATTGATAAGCTCACTGAAAAGTTTGGTGGCATCATGTCTATGAAGGAGCGCCCACAAGCAGTATTCATCGTTGATACAAAATTTGAAGAGGATGCAGTACTTGAAGCAAACGATCTTGGCATTCCTGTTATTGCACTTGCAAACTCTGACTGTGATTTCTCAAAAATCCAATACCCAATCCCTGGAAACGACGCAACAAACAAGAGTATTGCACACGTGACACAGTCAATCGCACGCGCGTTGAACGCAAGTGTGAAATAATAGCGGACTGTGGTTTTGTACCACTTTTCTGCATAATTTATAATCTTAAATATTTTCTTATGGTAGACATGAATGTTGTTAAACAACTTCGAGATGAAACAGGTGTCGCAGTTATGCAGTGCAAAAAAGCACTTGAAGAAACGGGTGGTGATTTAGAGAAGGCAAAAGTTATATTGCGAAAAATCAGTGCACAAGCCGCTGCAAAAAAAGCCGATAGAGTGCTTGGCGCAGGTGCAATTCAGGCGTACGTACACAGTAATAACACCGTAGCAGCAATTGTTGCCCTCGCATGTGAGACGGATTTCGTTGCGCGTAACCCAGATTTCGTAAAGCTTGCGTATGACATAGCCATGCACGTAGCAGCGATGGCACCTCAATTCATTACTCGTGAATCAGTATCTGATGCAGATGTCGTTGCGGCTAAGGCAGTCTTTGAAGAAGAGGCAGCAGGAAAGCCAGCAGAGATGCGCGAAAAAATAGTTGCAGGAAAAGTAGACTCATACTTGAAAGAGAAAGTACTTCTTGAGCAAACTTTCGTTAAAGACGGTTCACACACTATAAAGCAACTCATCGAAGAAGCAGTGCAGAAGTTTGGAGAAAAAGTTGAGGTCGTTCGAGCAGAGCGCGTTGCCCTCTAGGAGAGCATACTATGTTTTTTATATACCTCTTTGTACTATCTGCAGGAGTACTCGGTATATTATTTTATGTGTGGCATCGCGAACTTACTCGCGGTGAGCGCTACTTTGAATCGATACGTGCGCGGGCAGATGTACATGTTGCCCGACTGCAGACATGGCTCGAAGAAAATGTCACTCCTGAAAAACTATTGCAACATGGTCAACATATAGCAACATATATAACGCACCACGGTGCCCGCCTTATGGCTCGTTTTGCTCATATGCTCGAATATCGGGCACGCACAGTTGTGCACCGTACAGCGCGTCGTGTGCGCAAACAGGCGCATTACTTAGAAGATGTTAAGGATGAGGCACTAGACAGGAGTATAAAAAAAGGTAATAATACCGCGTCGGAACAGTAATGTTCAGACATAATGCCGCCTTAGCTCAGTTGGTAGAGCAACTCACTTGTAATGAGTAGGTCGTCAGTTCAAATCTGACAGGCGGCTCCAAGAAAATATAGTGCGTAGATAGGTTCAGCAGTAGTGCAATGCGGTCACATGTACATCAGTTTAGTCTGAGCGGCTGCATTAAGTTGGACGGATATTCAAAAGCATCCTTTATGGATGCTTTTGAATACGTAACGCGAGCAGGTTATTTTTTCTTAGGTGTATTTTCAGGCTCAACTTTCTCTACGAGCGTTTGTATTTCTGGAATGAGTTTCTCAACATCTGCAACTGACTGGAAGCCGTTCACTACTTTTTCGTTTATAACAAGGACAGGAAGTTCGCCAGTAACATCACTAATTTTTATAAGCGTGTTCAACGCAGGTACATCAAGGTTGTAATCAAATGAGTAGATGCGCAATCGAGGATACTTTTCTGAAAGGGCGGTGAGTACCAATCCTTGTCTTACGCACTCTGGGCAATCCTTTTTATTGGAGTAGAAATAAAGGATGAAGACTGGTTCGAGTTTACATTTTTGAGAAACACGCTTCATGAGTAGCATGTCCTTTATCTGCAGAAGTGAATATTGGCGTTTTAGGCGTAACACCTCCTCATTGTCGGAACCGAGCTGACCTTCTGTGTACGAAAGTCGTGCAGACAGATTTGCAACCTCACGCGAGAGTACAGAGTTTTCCTTTATGTCTTTACAAGATAGTTCTTGCAGGAGTTGGAATTGAGTTTCAAGCGAAAGAATATCAATCGCCATATTCTCTTGAATTGTTCTTACGTTTTGTACACGGCGCTCGTTGAAATAGTTACTTACGAAAAGCGCTGTCCCAAAGAGAAAGCTCGTAAGTAAAAAGGCCATTATGTATCGTTGAATATGCATAGTTTATATTATCTCCATGGAGCTTGCGTGCGAGTAATAGCACGTGCTACGGCGCCTACAATCCATAGTGGTGCTAGGAATCCGTAAAACGTGAGGTATAGAGGTACATCGAGAGCGAATATTCTGCCTCCAGAGAGTCGTTTCCCGATACACATAAGCGTGAGCGCGATTGAGAAGAGGACATAGGCGAGGAGCGCAATAGAAGAAGTGTTCACAAAGAAGATATCAAAGTTCGACAGCGAAGGCATGTGCACACCAAGAATGCTGTACTTCACCAACGTGTTGTAGCCATTAGAGATAAGATGTGAACCAATGGTGATGGTAAAGTAAATAACAGTAAAAATAGAAAAGAATGCTGCAGGGAGTAGCACCATACCAAGTGAGCCGTACTTTCTGTTAAAGAACATATGACGGTAATCAAGGGCATTCATAATGAACCCATACGTCCATCGTACGCGTTGTTTGTAGAGCTTTACAATTGTGTCAGGGGATTTTGTTTGGACATGAGAACGGGGAGTGTTAGTAATTTTATAAAAATTGTTCTGTAACCGTAATCCCATTTCCAAATCCTCGGTGCCGTGCGCATGTTTCCAGCCACCAAGTGTAATAATGACGTCACGCTTAAAGAGTGATAATGGACCTGGAGTAATAAAGATGGCACCTGCCGCTGAAAAAGCACGGCGTATAAAGACTCCCAAAGAATATTCAGCCTTTTGAATGAGCTGGAGCATATTTTTAGGTTCATGTACCACAATCGCAGGAGTTACTGCGTCAGCGTTACTTTCAATCATTTGTTTAATGCTTGCGCGAAGTGCATTTTTTTCGACAAATGAGTCTGCGTCAAGACAGCCAATTATCTCTGCGTTTGTTTTATGTAATGCAAAGTTCATTGCGCTGTGTTTTCCGCCATTCTCTTTATGGAACACCTGTACCTGCGCTTGATTACAAAATTGTGACGCAACGCTAAATGTGGTGTCTTTCGAACCATCGTCCACAACTAAGATAGAGAGCTTATCCTTTGGGTATTCAAGGTGTAGTAGTGACTGTATGGTCCCGGCAACAGTCTTTTCTTCGTTGTAGCAGGGGACAATAATCGCTACTGTAGGAACTCGCTTGGGTAGTGTGAATGGGTCTGCCACGTCAGTCGCCTCGTATGAGTCAAAGAACGCCAACAAAAGAAACACCTCAGCGTAGAGGGTTATAAATAGCAATCCATGAGTTACAATGACACTTATTTCCATGGGCAAGATAGTACCATAAAATGCCATTTTGTCCATGAATTTTCTCTGTGAAAAATCTACTATATTGCACGCATGTATGACTCTTGATGTGCATCAGGGTACAAGACGTGAGGCAACTTATGTGATATTTTACTGTGTATGACTACTGGGAAAAAGGAAATACTGTTACATCCGATGACAGGAGCGATAAATGAAATACGCACTATATTTTCAAAGATGGGATTTGGTGTTGTGGATGGCCCAGAACTCGAAGATGAATGGCATAACTTTAGTGCTCTCAATGTTCCCCAAGATCACCCTGCGCGTGATATGCAGGATACATTCTGGTTACCAGATGGGAGGGTGATGCGTACGCAAACCTCAAACATGCAGATTCGATGGATGGAGACACATCAGCCACCAATACGTATCATCGTGCCCGGCAAAGTGTATCGTAATGAGGCAACGGATATGACGCACGAGGCGCAGTTCTACCAACTTGAAGGGCTTGTGGTGGATACAAATATTACACTCGCGCATTTAAAGGGTACGCTCGCTACTTTCTTTAAAGATTTTTTTAAGGGACAAGTCGAGGTTCGATTTCGTCCAAGCTTTTTTCCATTCGTTGAGCCAGGCGTTGAGGTAGATATGCGACTTACTGGAGAAGAGGTACCTGCAAAGTTGAAAGGAAAATGGATTGAGATAATGGGCGCGGGAATGGTGCATCCGAATGTGTTGAAAAATAGTGGTATTGATCCTAAAAAATATCAAGGTTTTGCATTTGGTGCAGGATTAGAAAGGTTATGCATGCTGAAGTGGGGTATTGATGACGTGCGTTATTTTCACAACGCTGATATTCGTTTTGTATCGCAATTTAAATCTGAATAAGTATGAAAATTTCTAGAAATTGGCTGCAGACATTTTTTGACGCAAAGCTTCCTGACACTGAAAAAATTACGCATACGTTTACGTTTGGTGCCTTTGAAATTGAATCAATCGAATCCGTTGGTGAAGATACTGTTATTGATGTAAAAATTCTTCCGAATCGTGCACACGATTGCTTGTCGCACCGGGGCATTGCTCGGGAGCTTGGTTCATTGCTTGCGCTACCACTTTCTCGTGATCCGTTGGCTAAAGAAATGCCAGATTTTCAAAGCCTAGAAAAAGTTCAGTTGCGCGTAGATGATACAAATGCTAACCCAGTACATGCACTGGCACTTATTACGGGAGTTACTGTTGGACCGTCGCCTGAATGGCTTCGCATACGTCTTGAAACACTTGGACAGCGTTCAATTAATAATGTCGTTGATGCAACCAACTACGTCATGCTTGATATGGGACAGCCCACACACGCCTTTGATTGGGATAAGTTACAGGAAAAGAATGGTGTTCGCGGTATACATGTTCGTTCTGTTGCTGCCGATGAAAAGATTACACTTTTGGGTGGTCAGGAGAAGGTATTGCACACGGGTGTGCAGGTGCTCTCCGATTTCGTGTCAGGCATTGCGCTCGATATTGCTGGTGTAAAAGGGGGAACAGTTGCAGAGCTGACCAAAGATACTAAGAATGTTCTTATAACATCAGCAAAATTTAATCCAACGCAGATTCGTCGCACTGCTCAAAAATTGAAAATACGAACCGACGCATCGCACAGATTTGAAAATGAAGTTGCTGATGTATTACCTCTCCATGGTATTCGAGAAGTTACAGAGCTCATTGTCGCAATTGCTGGGGGTACTGTTGTGACACAAGTAGCACAGGGAGATCCAAAACTTGTATATCCACATGTTCAGACTACTGTTGCGCGTATTAATGCAGTGCTCGGGTTTTCTCTAACTGAAGATCGTGTTTCTAATATTTTCCAACAACTTGGTTTTACGTTTACTTTTCATGAGGGAGTATTCAGTGTCACGCCACCGCTTGAGCGCCTCGATTTAGTAATAGAAGAAGACCTTATCGAGGAAGTTGGGCGCGTGCATGGATATGAAACATTACCAGAAACCCCATTGCCAAAAATAGCAACTGAACCACAACTAGACCCAATGTTTTTTTTGAAAGACGTTGTGCGGGAATCGCTTAATACGCTTGGATACACCGAGGTGCTTTCTTATTCGCTGAGAGATACGGGAACCCTGCAACTCGCAAACGCACTTGCATCTGATAAGGGTTTTTTGCGTGACTCCTTAGCACCTGCGTTACGTATTGCACTCTCAGAAAATGAAACACGAACTGCATTTATTGCTGAGTATTCAGCATTAAGAATTTTTGAAATTGGTAATGTGTTTACAAAAGACGGCGAGTACACACACCTGTGCATCGCGGTGAGGCCGCTGGGTATGAAAAAGCGTGCAGAGCGTACCGTACAGTTTTTGAAAGAAGCCGAAGATGCTGTTATGAGTGCGCTCGGTGTAGCAACTCTTGATTGGGTGCGCTCTGAAGAAACATCAGAAATATCACTTACTACGCTCGTTTCTAGTGTTAAAAGTAACACCTATAATCTCATTCCTCACGTGCAAGGTGGACTTATGTATGCGCCACTCTCTCCCTATCCCTTTGTTCAGAGAGATATTGCTTTCTGGGCACCCTCAGGAGTAAATGAAATTGAGATACGAAGCATGTTGCGAGAGCTTGCTGGCCCACTCCTGATTCGAATTGACTTGTTCGATTCATTTACTAAGGATGGAAAGACTTCATACGCATATCACCTTATATTACAATCACACGAAAAAACTCTCGTCGAAGAAGAGATTACAACTGTTATGACTCGAATAACTGGAGAGATAGAAAAAAAGGGCTATACAGTAAGGTAAATATACCATCTTTTCCACTTCACTAGAGGTTTGTATGTGCTATAATTTGAGCACTTAATTTACACATACATTCACATACTATGGCGAAAGAAAAAGACGAAAAGAAGAGTAAGGCAGGAGTGTATGATGCAAGTTCTATCACCGTTCTCGAAGGTCTGGAGGCGGTACGACGACGACCGGGAATGTACATCGGTACTACTGGACTTGATGGACTCCATCACCTTATCTGGGAAGTGTTCGATAACTCTCGTGACGAAGCCATGGGTGGTTTTGCGAATGATATTGAAGTTGCGTTGCTCCCTAATAACCGTATTCGCGTTGCTGATAACGGGCGCGGTATTCCTGTTGAGATTCACCCAAAGACAAAAGTATCAACACTCCAAACAGTACTTACTATCTTGCATGCAGGTGGAAAGTTTGGCGGTGAAGGATATAAATATTCCGGCGGTCTCCATGGAGTCGGTGTTTCAGTGGTAAACGCACTATCAGGATATGTACGTGCAGAAATTCACCGCGATGGTGGGCGACATGTTCAGGAATACAAAGAGGGCGGTAAACCAGTTTCGCCAACGAAGCGTCTCGGACCATCAAAACTTCACGGTACAATACTTTCATTTGAGGCTGACCCAACTATTTTCCCTGAAATAAATTATGACTGGAAGACCATCGTCACGCACTTGCGTCGCCAAGCGTATCTTGTCCCAGGATTGCGCATTACTATCATCGATGCACGTGAATACACTGGCAAGGTAAAAGATACTGAGGTGTTTTATTTGAAGGAGGCAAATATAGAGGCGCCAAGTATTTCATTCTATTTTGAAGGTGGTATTAAATCACTTGTTGCGTTCCAAAACAGACAACAGCAACCACTTCATAAAAATATTTTTTATGCACAGAAGGAGCAGGATAACGTTCAGGTAGAAATTGCGCTCCAATATGTTGATGATATGGCTCCGAATATTACCGCATATGCAAACAATATTTATAACCCTGAGGGCGGAACGCATGTTACTGGTTTTAAAACTGCATTAACGCGAACACTTAACAACTACGTTAAAAAGTCTAATTCCAAAGTAGACGAGGCATTCACTGGAGAGGATGTGCTTGAAGGACTCACCGTTGTCATCTCTGTTAAGTTGCGAGAAATTCAATTTGAAGGTCAGACAAAAGCAAAGCTTGGTTCCGTCGAGGCTCGTGGTGCAGTTGATTCTGTATTTGCCGAAAGTTTCGCGTCATTTCTTGAGGAGCATCCTGATGATGCGAAATCAGTCATCAATAAGGCGGTCCTTGCAATGCGTGCGCGAAAGGCTGCAAAGGCTGCAAAGGACTCAATTTTGCGTAAAGGAGCGCTTGAGGGGCTTACACTTCCCGGCAAGCTCGCGGACTGTCAGACAAACAAGGCCGAAGAGTCCGAACTATTCATTGTTGAGGGAGACTCTGCCGGTGGTTCCTCTAAGCAAGGACGTGACAGACGTACTCAAGCCATCTTGCCACTTAAAGGAAAAATTTTGAACGTTGAGCGTGCTCGTCTCGATAGAATGCTTGGATCGGAAGAAATAAAAAACCTTGTCATTGCTATGGGTACTGGTATTGGTGATATGACAAATATGGAAAAGCTTCGCTACCATAAAATCATCATCGCCACTGATGCCGATGTTGACGGTGCACACATTAGAACGCTTTTGCTCACGCTTTTTTATAGACATTTCCCGCTCGTTATTCAAGGCGGTTATTTGTACATTGCACAACCGCCACTCTATAAGGTGACACGGGGCAAACAGGTGGACTATGCATACACTGACGCGCAAAAGGTGGCGCTTGTTGGCGTTGATACGCCAATACAAGAATCTGAAGTTTCAGAAGAAGATGTGCCAACAAATGAGGTAGAGGTAAAGACGCGTCAGGTAAAAACGAGTATCCAACGCTACAAAGGTTTAGGTGAAATGAACCCAGAAGAGTTGTGGGAAACTACCATGGATCCTGCACGAAGAATTCTCCTCCAAGTTACTGTTGCGGACGCGTCAGAGGCAAATAAAATTTTTGACATGCTTATGGGTACAGATGTTGGTGGCAGAAAGTCATTCATACAGTCTCACGCAAAAGAGGCGGAAATCGATATCTAAAAACGACCCGAAAGGGTCTTTTTTGTATTTATTCTCATGAGGTGATAGGGTTCCTTCATCTACTTAACACGAACGGGCGGAGGACCCAATGAGTGTAGAGGAGATAACGGATCTTAAGGAAAAGGTTCGTCCAAAACGAATCAAGAAATCGCGTCGGAAGAAGAAACCTAAGCAAGAAACTAAGCCGAGAGAAGGGAATCTACTTTCTCACTATTTCGGTATTCGGAGTTTTGTCTGCGGTGGTGGCTCAGCTGATGACGACGATCCTGAAGATTGGGATTGACTGAGGGATGCCATAGGCATCCCGTTTTTTTGACTATTTTTATATTTTATATAAAGTTGTAGCTCGTCACATCCAGCTCATCATGAGAGGGCACTGGGGACGACTAGGGAGGAAGTGTCGCATGTCTAAACCGCAGAAATCACTCGCTGCAAAACGCAAGGAAATGAGGGAGAAACGGAAGGCGAACGCAGAGAAGAAGCGTACCGCCCGCGCTGCAAAGCGTCGTGCTCCGAAAGGGTACGGCCGAATCGACTCACATGCCTGAGCGTCACGAAGAGTGAGACACAGCCTCGGGGAGGACAGCGCAAGTTGTCCTCCTCTTTTTATATTCAAAAAAGCACCGGTACACCGGTGCTTTAAAGTAGTATATGTTTTAAATTACTGTACAACAATTTGCTTTGATGCGCCGTTGTTAGTCTCTACTGCCTCTACCAATCCATTCTGTGTGTCCACAGAGATGCGGATGATACCCGCGCCTGTAGTAAGCTTGTCGAATGACATTGAGAGGTTTGCTACGGCACCAGCATACAATGTGTCCTGAGCAGGAGACTCATATGTATATGCTGGATTTGTAGGAAGTGTTGCTGAGAATTTCCATCCTGAAGCAATCTTCGTACCAATGTTTGCAACTTCAAATTCTACCACTGGTGCATCTCCTACAGAAAATACTGATTTTTCCACAACGTCTCCAGATGCATTACGTACGCCTACACGAAGTATTTTCACGGTAAGGTCTGGAAGTCCAGCTGGGTCAGACTTCTTTACCGGTACCATTTTTGTGAGCACTTGTTTTTCAGGTGCAGGAACAACAACAGTTTCAGTTACTTCTTTTTTTACTGCTACTGGTGTCGTAGGCGCGCCCTTCGAAGCAGTAACTGTTACGGTGTCGCTATCTGTCATAACTTTTCCGTTAGCGTCAGTAAGTGTCAATGTAATCGGTACAAGGATTTTTTCTGCTGTATTTGATACAGGAATTATTTCTACAGATGTCTTCCCGCTTTCAAGCGCGAACGGTGCATTACATGGGATTGCAAATGCAGTTTCTTCTGAAGTTTTAATTTCAAAATAGAAATCTTCGCGACATGCGTAGCTGAGTGAGAGAGTGCTTCCTTCAGTTGAACCTACCTTAAAGCTCAACATCGTTGGCTTCTCGGATTCAAGAGTTGTTGATTCAAGAGACAGTGCGACGCCTGTTCCAACGAGAGAGGTTGAGAGAGAGCTTGTAGTGCGTGAGCCCATGCCTGACAAAAGTCGTGACCCTTGCTGTACGAGCTGGATGACGCTCCATAGGCCGACAATAAGTAGTGCAATAAAGCCTAGAATCGCAAACACGTTGAGTGCCGGATTTGGTACTGTTGATGCTTCAATTTGTTGATTCTCCATATAGTAATCTGATATAAATATATATAATAATGCTCTCTCACGAACCAGTGTGTGATTAGTGATAGACACTATTTAACACATATATAGCAATATGTCAAATATCTTACTCAAATAGTTTTACTGACAGCACGAGATTAATTCACTGCCACTGCGGGGTGGTCTATGCACTTAATCACAGTACTGATGCTTGACACAAGAGTTGTAGAGATGTCATGGTGTGTGCTGATGCGTACAGAAAAAAACCAGTCGTCTCCGCTTCTTTTCGCAGTTATCTGTTCTTGGATATTTGCGTTTTCTCTGTTTCTTCTTAACGTAATCGGAACAGTGCCGTACTATGTTGATGGTACGCCTCCCACAGTGAGTGAAAAACATTTTCAAGATGAAGATAAGACAGATATCACGAGTGTAGATGATAGATTAACTCCTACAGATTTTACGCCAATAAAAAAGGAAGTAGTGGGTTATTTACCTGAGAAAATTATTATTCCAGCCTTAAACAAGGAACTTCCTATAACCAGCCCACTCTCACGAGACGTTGCTCTTCTGGATAAAGAATTGCTTACCTCAGTCGTACGATTTCCAGGATCGGGCGTTTTAGGAAAGGATGGTAATGTTTTTATTTTTGGACACAGTTCGGGGTATAGAACAGTAAAAAACGAATACTTTAAGGCATTTAATGGAATCCAAAAACTTGAAAAGGGTTCAGTAATTCAACTTGTAGGTAAAGGAGTAGTGCATGTGTATCAGGTTACGAGTGTCACCCATGTAGAATCTTCAGATGCACTTGTTGACTTGCGAGTTACAAAAGGGGAGCGGAAACTCACGCTTTCTACATGTGATTCCTTTGGGAAAAAGAGTGAGCGTTTTGTTGTTGAAGCAGAATTCCTCACGGAATACAGTGAAGCCGACGAGGATTTTTAGCCCAGAATACATCCTCGGGTACTCATGTGTGCTTTTTGCAGAGGTATTGACATTACGCAACCTTTATTGTAGGGTCTCGGCATTAGCGTAATTATATATTTTATTTTATGAAGATAACATCAAGTTTCCTCGGTGCAGTTTTAGGCCTCTCGCTCGCAACATTTGCAAGTGTCGCGTCTGCGCAAACAACTGGAGGTATCGTTGCCTGTTCTATTGAGGCTACACGCCTTTCTTCAGGGCAAATTGAGCTTACGTGGGGCTCTGCGAATGCTATGTTTGCTGCTATCGACAATGGTGTCGGGACAGTTTCGGCTGACGGGAAAGTTATCGTTTCTCCACAATCAAGTACGACATACAATCTCCATGTATGGAATGCTCAAGGCGTGAATGGGTACTGCTCAACATCTGTTTCAGGGGGTACTGTACTCGGTGCCTCAACATCAAATCCGGTAGTGACGATTGTTACCAACAGTGTTTCGAATAATCCGCAGATCATCTCACTCAATACTGTGCCATACACTGGTGCAGAGGACTATGTGTATTCACTTTTTGCTCTCGCATTGGTGCTTTCTGCATTCTATGGCGTATCAGAAAGTAAACGCGCATTTGCTCTTAAGTAAATTGCTTGTATCTATTAAATATGCCCCGAACTGGGGCATTTTTAATGTAATACATGAGGCAGTGGCAGGTGAGTTGACAAATGGTACTTTTATGTGCTATAATAGTTCTTATATGACGAGTACAAAAAACTACATTTTAACAGTATTTATCGCCATCGCGCTCTTGGTGCAGGCTCCGCATGCGCACGCTGCGACCATGGGGTATGAATATGATTTGCAGTACGGTAACCCGATGTATGGAGAGAATTGTGCCACTTCTGCAGATGCACGTTGGAGAACTGACGAGCCTTATGCAGACCAATATGGTACCTACAGTGACCCCTATGCGTACGGTCCGTTTATGTCTTCTGCGCAAGGTGACGTAGGAACACAATATGAATTTGACCAATATTCATATACGGCACGACAGGGTGGTTATGGAAAAACAAATCTCGGTACATATCCAGGTATTGCTCCTGCGTATGATGGTAGTTACACACAAGGATATGTAACACAGGGTGACGTAGATTCGATTGCTCTTCAAAACTTGCGTGCTGCAACTGCTGGCCAACAAGTTGCCGGAGTTCGTTACGTAGAGCGTGTGCCGTCTCAAGGACAAGTACTCGGTGCTTCAACGGTAAATACTTCAAACGGTGCTCGACCAAGTTGCCATATCAAACCGAAATCTGCTGGTTCAAATCAGGTAGTACTTGAATGGACTACTGCGGCGGCGACTACAGCATTTATAGATAACGGCATTGGACACGTCGTTCTTGGTTCAGGTACTCGATTGGTGACACCAACAACAACTACGACATACAACATGACCGTAGTAGATAGTCGTGGCTTTTCAAGTCAATGTGCGGCCGTTGTTAATATCGCGGGAACTCCAATTACCACAAGTACTACAGTAAATGCTCCAGTTGTAGCTGGGGCAAGTACAACTAATGGTGGTGCGACAACTACTGTTGGCACTGTACCAGTTGCAGGAGTAGCACCGAGCACGGACCCGCTTACGCAAGTCACCAGTGGTGCAGTAAAAATTGGAGGCAATGTTACAGACAAAGTTACCAATACACTTGAAACGGGGAAATCACTGTGGGAGCGTATTCGTCAGATGTCTATGTTTGCCATCGGTATCATCCTCGTACTTTTCATCCTCGTATTCATTATGAGAAAGGTGTTCGGAGGTGGTGAAGAAGCGCATCACTAATTCTCTTTATATTTTGGTTCTCATCCTAAAAAATTGGGATGAGGAACCATCAGCAGAAGGAGAACTGACAAGGTTGTGACATAATTTTACATATAAAACGCGAGCAATGTGCTCGCGTTTTTTGTTCACTTTCTTTACACGCCAAATTTATTTGTTAGTGTATCCACGCTAAACGGAAGGAGGTGATTTTCTTGTTTAGTAGAGATTGGTGGATAAACCAAGGATGGAGAGTAATCATTGGTGCGGCTGTCTGTGTCGTGCTCATGGTTGTCTACTACCTCCTGCAGTTGGTGCATGTGTGGATTGTCGTAACGACGCTTACCTATGCAACTAACTGGTTTGCACGTGCTTTTCTTCTTGTTGTCGGGCTTTGGGTACTCGGTTGTTTCGTGAACTATATGTTTGCGAGTGACGACTAAGACACGGAATAATTGTCCAGACAATAAGCGAAAAGAGCACCGCAAAAATGGCAGAGAGAACGCTTCGCGCCTCTCTGCTTTTTTATGACAACTTTTTCAACACGTAGTCCGCAGGAGCTTTCTTTAAGTAATCTTCCAATTCATCGCGAGTGAGAAGTCCTTTCTGGGCGCCAACATGTTGCACGACGTTCATTGAATTGATTGGACCACGAAGGAGCGCTTCACCGAGTGGCATTCCTAAACCAAGATATGTTGTTACTGTTGATGCAAATGCATCTCCTGCACCAGTACGAGAGATTGGTGGTTTCGGATCAGGGTACATCGGTACAAACCAAATATCTTTACCATCAAATGCGTAGGCACCATTTGGTCCATCAGTAATTACTGGAATTTTAGGTCCAAACATATGCATGTCTACAAGTAGTTCACGCATATCGCTTTGCGTTGTGTCCAAAATTGACTGAGCCTCCTCTTTGTTACAGAAGAATAGTTCAGTTGCCTTATAGAGTCTGCGCAATTTTTTTGCACCCATTTTTATTTGGAATGTACCCGGCTGAAATGCAAGCTTTGTCTCCGGATGTTTCTCGATGTATTCCGCAACTTCATCGTGAAAATCTAGCGCATGCTCACCCAAAGAAGTGAGGTAGAGCCATTCTGGCGCTTCCACAAAGTTTGGAAGTTTGTAATTAAATTTTTCCTGCTTAACGAGGATGGTTCGCTCAGGACCGTACTGGAGCACGTAGTGATAATTTGTTGGTGTGCCTACTTGTATACCAATGTATTCCGTAGAAAGCCCTTCTTCTTTTAGTGTGTTTATACAGTCAGCACCGTTACTGTCATCGCCAACATAGCTGTGTAGTGCAGATTTGACGCCAAGACGATGTGCTGATACTGCTGCGTTACCTGCGTTACCAACTGCGCGCACCACAGTTACAGAATCAAAAGGAACTTTTTCACCAAAGCGAACACAGAGCTCTTTTGCCCCAGGGTTTAGGCCTTCAATCACGTGTGCGTCCGACAGTTTAATAAATGCATCTGTAGTAATGTCTCCGATACCAACAAAATTATATTTCATAAGAAAACAGTAACACATAACTCACAGTTCCTTTCCTTTGTTTTCCACGAATGTGGTACACTTTGATTCTATGAAATCATTACGCGAAGTAGTAGCAGATGCAAAGGAGAAGGGAATAGCTATAGCCCACTTTAACGTTTCAGACTCGACGCAATTACATGGCGTTGTGGAAGTTGCTGACGAGCTTAAATTACCAGTCATTATCGGTGTTTCTGAAGGTGAGGCTAAGTTTATTGGTCGTCGCTTTCTTGCCGCTATGGTGAAAGAATATCAGCGACAAGGGAAGCCAGTGTACTTAAATGCTGACCACACACACGACCTTGTGGGCATACAGGAGTCAATTGATGCAGGTTTTGACGCGGTAATAATAGATGGAGCAAAGCTACCACTAGAAGAAAACATCAAGATTACTCGTGAAGCAGTGGCGCTTGCACGTAATTCAGGTAGAGACATTCTAGTTGAGGCAGAACTTGGGTTTATCGGTGAAGGCTCAAAGATGATTGATGTTGCTCCAACAGGGCTCGAAAAGACAAACCCAGAAGTTGCCGCGCGATTTGTTCGAGAGACCGGCATCGATTTGTTTGCACCAGCCGTAGGGAACATCCATGGTGTTCTTGCGGGTGGGATAAATCCGCATATCGATATTCCTCTCCTCCAGTCAATAATTTCAGCGTGCGGTGTATCGCTTGTATTACATGGCGGCTCAGGTATTCCTGATGATGACTTTACGCAGGCAGTACAATCGGGTATTGATATTATTCATATTAATACGGAAATTCGTATGGCGTACCGTAAGGGGATTGAAGCGGCGCTGTTGGCTGACCCAAAGGAAGTGACCCCGGCAAAATATCTTGGTAAAGGAAAGGAGGAATTGAAAGCGGTTGTAAAGGCACGTATGAAGTTGTTCGCTCGAATGTCTTAATCAGATTCTGATTGTACGTACCTATGAAAATATACATAACTCGAGAAATACCAGAGGTAGCCGAGCATCTATTGCGTGATGCGGGGCATACTGTTGCAGTAAGTGCAAAAAGTGATTTATTGACGCATGAAGAGCTTCTTGCTGAGTTGGTGCGAGCGCAGCCCGATGCGGTCATCAGTCTCCTTACTGATTCCATGAATGCTTCTGTTTTCGATGCTGTTCCAAGTATTAAAATAATTGCAAACTATGCTGTTGGTTTTAATAATATTGATATCATCGAAGCAAAAAAACGCGGTATCGTAGTCACCAATACGCCAGACGTGCTTACAGATTCTGTCGCTGAACACACGATTACTTTGATGCTTTCAATTGCCAAGCGCATCGGTGAGTCAGAACGATTCATTCGCTCAGGAAAATATACTGGCTGGGGACCAATGCTTCTACTCGGAACAGAATTAAAAGGTAAGAAACTTGGACTTTTAGGCGCTGGAAGAATTGGTGGACGAGTAGCGGAAATTGCGTCAAAAGGATTTGGTATGAGCGTCTGTTATTATGACGTAAGAAAAAATGAATCTATTGAACAAAATGCGGGTGCAATGTATTGCGAAACACCAGACATGGTTCTGAAAGATTCTGATTTCGTTTCAGTGCATGTGCCATTACTTGATTCTACAAAGCACATGATAAACGCTGAGCATCTGGCACTGATGAAAAAGTCCGCATACCTTATCAATACTGCGCGCGGACCAATTATAGACGAGCATGCGCTTGTGGAAGCCTTAAAGAATAATGTAATTCGTGGTGCAGCGCTCGATGTATTTGAAAATGAGCCTGCTCTTGCACCGGGGCTTTCCGAGCTTGAAAACGTGGTTATTACTCCTCATACTGCTTCTGCATCCGACACTGCCCGAAACGCAATGGCAGAAGTTGCAGCAAAGAATATTCTCGCTGTACTTGCTGGTAATGCGCCATTGAATCCAGTACAGTAACCTTGTGAAAACAAGTATCACGAAAACAAATACGTTAGAAAAAAGAAGACGCATTGCACGTATTGTGCAGACGCTCAAACGATTGTACCCCAAAGTAAAGTCTGAGTTGCATTACGAAACGCCAATGCAATTTTTGGCATGTGTAATATTCTCTGCACAGTTTACAGATGTCGGCGTTAACCGTCTCACGGAGACACTGTGGAAGAAGTATAAGACTGTTGATGATTTTGCAAATACCACGCCAGAAAAATTTGCCCAGGAAATAAAAACAATTAGTTATTATAATGGCAAGGCAAAGTACGTGGTCTTAAGTGCACGTATTATTCGTGACGAATTTCAAGGAGTTATACCTTCCGATAAGGGTCAGTTGTTACGATTGCCGGGTGTCGCCAGTAAAACGGCAAACGTAGTACTGGGTGAGCTCTATGGCATATTTGACGGCATTGCTGTTGATACGCATGTGAAGCGTTTTGTGCGTAAGTTTGATATTTGTGAAAGCACTAATGCTGATATTATTGAGCGCGAATTGTGCGCCTTAGTGCCCAAAAAGGACTGGAAATATGTGAATAATGGACTCGTCCTCTATGGGCGTTATGCCTGCAAGGCACAGGTGCATGATTGTAAGTCGCATGCACTGACACTGCTCTGGCCTGAGGCAGGATCACGGTGGCCTAGGGCAGCGTAAGTCTATTTGGTATACTTTTAGGTATGGTTACGAAGAAAAGCACATCTGGGCAAAAATTTGCAGTGTTTGATGTGGATGGGACAATTTTCCGTTCAAGTCTTCTTATTGAAGTAGTTGAAGAACTTGTTCGTGAAGGTGCATTTCCAAAGGATGCAAAAAAAATATATGACGACGCACATAAGCAGTGGCTCGATAGAGATGGAGATTACAACATCTATATCATGGGGGTAGTCTCTGCGTTCATGAAGCATATCAAAGGAGTCCATTATGGCGATTTTGTAGATATTGCTCGCACCACAGTCACACAACATAAAAAGCGGACGTACCGTTATACGCGTGAGCTGATTAAAAAGCTAAAGAAGGATGGATATTTTCTCATAGCTATTTCACATTCACCAAAGACAATTCTTGACTTATTTTGCCCCACTCTCGGGTTTGATAAAGTCTACGGTATGCTGTATGAAATCGGTCCGCAAGATAGATTTACAGGCTCAATAGAAGAGGAGTCGCTGATACGAAATAAAGCAGCGATTTTAAAGCGTGCGATACAGAAGCATGATTTGTCGCTTGAGGGTTCAATTGGAGTGGGTGATACAGAAAGCGATATCGCATTCTTAGAAATAGTTGAGCGTCCCATCTGCTTCAATCCAAACAGTAAATTGTATCAATATGCACGTGTGAAGAAATGGGAAGTTGCCGTTGAACGCAAAGACGTCATCTATCATTTATAGTTTGTATGGTGGAGGTTGATACAGGTGCGTGCGCTCTTTTTATACACGAGGTACAAGCATATTATGCTCTGCAGGGGAGACACACACTTCCGTGGCGTCAAACAAAAAATGCCTATCGCATTCTTGTATCTGAAGTCATGCTCCAGCAAACGCAAGTTGATAGAGTAATACCAAAATATAACGAGTTCCTGAAAAAATTTCCTTCAGTGCGCGCGCTGGCAGACGCACCTTTTAAAGAGGTTGTGGGTGCGTGGCAGGGCTTAGGATACAACCGAAGAGCGCTCTTTTTGCATAAAGCAAGTACATATTTTTTGCTAAAGCATAATGGGGTGATACCACAATCACGCGACGAACTTGAAAGCGCGCCAGGTATTGGCCCCTATACTGCAGGAGCCGTGCGCGCATTTGCATTTAATGCACCTGAGGTTTTTATTGAGACAAATATTCGGACTGCGTTTATACACTTTTTCTTTGTAGCTGAGGAGTCAGTCTCTGACGCTCAATTGATGCCCTACATTGCATATTGTGTTGCGCACGTACCAAATCCGCGGGAGTGGTACTGGGCGCTCATGGATTACGGATCATATTTAAAAAAAACTGGAGTAAATCCATCGCGTAAAAGTGCCCATTATGTTGTACAAAAGAAGTTTAAAGGTTCAGTACGTGAGTTACGAGGGAAGATTGTGAAAGTACTTCTGCATGCCTCGGAACCGCTCACTGTGCGAAAATTGGAGGTACGTGCACATATATGCGACGATAGAATCGAAGCTGTCCTTACTGCGCTCTGCGCTGAAGGCTTACTCACTGAGCACAAAAAAGGCACCTATTCAATTACATAATTATTCAAATGTGTAGGCTGTTTTGGCGCCGTAGAGAAGCATACAAACCAGTATAAAGAAGAGGAGTTCGTACCCGCCCCAGTAGAACAGTACACTTCCGGTGATTGGCCCTAATAAGTATGACATCGGATAGAGCGCTCTAAATGCTGCAACAGCTTCCTCATTTGACGCATGTATATGTTTGAAAAAATAACTTTCAAGACTGAGTTCAACGAGGCCACCTCCGATGCCGAGTATAAAGAATATGATGCACCAGAATGCAAGTACGCTCGTCGCTATTGATGGGATTATTGACGCGCAGAGTGCCATGATGAAAAACCCAATAAGTGCGGGGGTTCTCTCACTCCAGTTACTGTCGAGCATTTTTCCAAGAGGAAATTCAACAATGACATATGGAATTATAAAGAATGTAAGCACGATACCAAGTTCAAAAAAACTGAGACCCGCAATTTGCGTCAGGTACAGCGCTGCATACACGTTAAACGTAGCAATAAATTTTCTGTACGTAGACTGTGCGATGAATACTTCGCGTAACTGTGGTGTACGCCATACTTTCAAGAGTGATTTTTTTAAGCTATGGGAATGAACATGTGAGAGGGAACGGATGTTTGGCATACGTTCATATACTATTGCAATAAAGGGCATGAGAAAGGCAGCAGCTGCAAGATAGAGTGCAGAAAAACCGCCAATTTGCACGAGTATGCCACCAATAAATGGGCCAACAACATATGCAATATTTGAAACTGCTAGAAATACGCCACGTACTTTTCCAGTATTGTGATTATGTTCAGAATTTTCAGAAACGTACATATCTAATATGCAGACAGTGTAAATGAGTGCAATACTCATGATCGCGTAGGCAAGCAAAAGATGTGTGAAAGTTGTCGAAAATGCAATTAAAAAAAGCGAAACACAGTACAGGATAGATGAGAGAAGTAAGGCTTTTTTAACACTCACGAATTCAATAATTTTTGTAACTTGCGTTAGTGCAAGAATTGAAAGTGCCGAACCTGCTGAATACATGAGGCCAAGATAAAATTCTTTAATACCAATAGAGCTTGCAAAAACACTGAGATAAAACGCAATAACCGCAATAGCGAGATTCAAGAGAAAATTGAGCTCATACAATGATCCGCGCATTTTTCCACCGAACAAGCTCACGTGTTTACTATGCATGACTTAGTAGTATACGGTAGATTTCATGCCAACAATCGTGTTTTATACACAAAACAAAAGAAGAGGAAGAGAATACAATAAATTGACTTTAATAGAATTTAGTGTATAATACTAATATTCCCGAAAGCCAGTAATGGTGACAGTAGGGTAACCTCTTTTAAGGAAAGAGAGGCCGTCAATGTCGCATCCAACAGGCGGTGGATCAAGTTCTGGACTCGGAACTTTCGGGGCAATTGCAGGCATCGCTGCCTGCGCCCTGATAGTCGGCTTCATCATTTATGATGCTGGCCGGCAGAGCAATAACGGAGGTGGGCTCGCAACCACTTCAGCGGAGGCAGCTCCGCAACGTTCGCGTTCACAACAAAAACGGGTGTGCCTCATTCACGACCCGGGCTACGTGGATAACTGTCGCAAGTGGCGCTACTATCACTAGTCTGCGCCATCTGCAAACGGGCTGAGTGTCGGCATACACTCAGCTCATTTTTTTTGCAAATTCAAAACAGTAAAATTTTAATCTGAATGTGTATCCTTTTTTGTTTATATTTTGAGCCATACTATTTTCTATATTTGTAATAAAGCACGATACTTGACAAGAAGATGTATATATGCTAATGTACTAATACCAGCGGCTTCAGGGATCATCCCGAAAAGTTTTGTCTGGCAGCATGGATGGCTCCAATGCTGAAAGCTTCCGCTTTTGCTATCACCGGTCTCATGATGGTCGTCGCCTCACCTGCGTTCGCGCAGACGGCTACACCGGGTTGGCGCGTTGCCAATCCCGAAGAGATCAAGGTCATTGAGGTGCACCCGTCCTTCAAGGACAAACGCGCTGCCGCCGACGTCGCCTGCAAGGTGACGGGCCAGGCCTTCAAAGCTTGGCAAGTCCAGTCTGGAACCACGAACGTTCGCCACGTTTGCGGAACCACGAACTTCAACTGACCGTTGGAATTCGAATGGATGGTTGACGGCTAGGGTGACAGCAGCAATGTTGTCACCCGCTCACTTTTTTATTGACGAACCTGTGTGTGCATTACATATAATGCCTAGACAGGTCCGTCGTGGGCCAGAGCTCAACCATGGGAGGTAACCATGAAAGCTCTCTTGTTCCTACTTGCCTTAATCTATGCAGTACCCGCACACTCGCAAGAGTTGTGCGTGGGATGCGATGCAGCAAAAGTTGCGCGTGGCCGAACAGTGGTTGGGAGTGGTCCTCCTGATCCAGGTTTGGTGTGCGTTGATGTCGCGATGAGCGACAACAGCGACTCAGTCAGTGTGACGATTTCGTATCCTGGTAAGGGAGACAAGATCGTTACGTTTCCGAAAGGAGCTGCTCAACGTATGAGCGGTGACGACGCGAAGCTGATGATCTGCGTTCAAAGGAGCCAGCTACGAGGTGCAAACCTTGTACGTGTGGTTCCAGGATCTGGGGAAACGTGTGCCGTGTTCAGACCGGTGCATGTTCAACTTCTCCTCACCAGGGGAAAACCCAGTAATCCGGCTTGCCTCCGCAAGGAGTGCAATCCTGCAAAGAGCTGAAGGGCTGCTTGGGGGGGTGTGTCGTAAGGCTCGCCACTCCCAGTATTTTTTTCAGATTATCGAATAATACTTGACAATTACAAAAATTAGTGTAAAAAGTGCGCATTAGTAAATATTATTATTTTTTATAAAAAACGTATGAGTCACATCACATCAATCGCAAAAATAGACAAGAAAAAAATCTTTGCCAGCATTACTCTTTTTGCGGTAGTAATTTTCGGAACGCTCGCATTGACTCCAAGAGTTGGCGCTCAGTGGTTTGGTGATAACGAGGATTGTTGTAGTTCCGATGGTGATTCATACGGAAGCTCATGGGGTCTCGGCGACACATACGGTGATTCTTGGAACTTGGGTGGCTCTGATACTGGAAGCTCTTCAGACTTAGGTGACACGTACGGAAATTCTTGGAATCTTGGTGATACAACAGGAAGTGGTTGGGATTTAAATTCTCAAGATTCCTCGAGTGAGTCCTGGAACCTCGGCGACACATACGGTGACTCTTGGAACTTAGGTGACACGAACGGAGATGCATGGGCACTTAATGACACTCAGGGTGATTCTTGGAGTCTTGCGGATACAAATGGTTCATCGTGGAATCTTGGTGATACAAATGGTACTGCATGGAACTTAGGAGATACTTATGGAAACACATTTGGTTTAAATGATACTAATGGTTCATCGTGGAATCTTGGTGATACCTATGGTACAGCATTTGGTCTCTCAGATACTAATGGCTCACCATTTGCTTTAACAGATACATACGGTAATTCAACATCTTTTGGCTACACAGATGTTGATGGTACGCCGCGGGGCTACACAGATGTAGACGGCACACCTCGTGGATATACTGATGTTGCAGGCACTCCGCGAGCAAGATCTGTCCTTGGTTCAGGCATAACATCTTCAAATCCAGCACCACAGAGTTGGGGTAACTCACAAGGTCTCTTTGCGCAAACATCAGGATATGGACGCGCGTCTACACCGTCATACGGAGGTGGTTCGTCAGGAGGTGGGCAAGTAGCAGGTGCAAGTTACTCTGCGCCTCGCCAACAAGTGGCATCAGCGTCAGGTCCTTCATACCAGACGCCGTCATACTATCCAGCACCACAACAGCCACGACCAGCACCGCAACCACAGTATCCGTCATATCCAGCGCCGCAACCACAACCGGTACAACCTCAGCCAACATTACAGCCAACATGTCAGATGAGTGTATCGCAATCACAGATTAGTCTTGGTGAGACTGCAACACTGTACTGGTCATCAGCAAATGCAAATCAAGCTGCAATCGCCGGAATGGGGAATGTACAACTCTCAGGTTCACGTGAGATTCGTCCAGCCGTCGGTTCACATACGTACACATTAAATGTACGCAGTACTACAGGACGTGGTTTGCAATCAGCATGTACTGCAACGATTACTGTTGTTGAGGAGCAACCAACATGTAGTATTACAGTTAACCCATCTTCAATACAGCGTGGTCAAGGTGCGGTATTAAGTTGGACAACTCAGAATGCAACAACTGCCGGCATCATGGGAATTGGTCCGGTGTCATTAAATGGTAGTCGCTCAGTGTATCCACAAGCAACAACAACGTACACAATGCGCGTGCTCACACGTTCTGGAAAATCAGAAACATGTACAGCAACAGTAAGTGTCGTTAACGAACCAATCGTTGCAGGTGCTATTCGTTGCGCAATCTACGCAGACAGACAAAACATACAGCGCGGTGAGACAGTAACACTTTCATGGGCAGTACAAGGCGCAACAACTGCAAACCTTTCTGGCTTCGGACAAGTACCGCTCGTAGGAACGCGAACAGTAGCTCCACAAAGTAATGCAACCTATGTACTCGGTGCTTCAACAGGAAATGGACAACGAGAAGACTGTAGTGTTTCGGTAAATGTAAACAACCCAGTAGTGCTTGGTGCAAGTACTTCACGCTTCCAGTATCCAGAAGTAATTGATGAGCCAGAGACTGTAGTACAGCGCATTGTCCGTAACGTTGCTCCTCAGACAGTGTATCGGTACATATATCCTGAAACACAAGTAATTCAGCAGGAAATTCCACAACAGGTAGTTGTACAGCAAGTACCACAACGCGTTGTTGTTCAACCTGTCGTACAGCCAGTAGTCCAACCAGTTGTTGTGCGCCAGCAACCAGTGGTACAGCCTATCGTACGCATCCAGCCAGTGGTGCAGGGTGTAGTTGCAGGTGCCACAATCACAAATCCTACAGTTAAGATTGCAAGTGCGATTGAGTTACCACTAGAGAAAGTTTCTCTTGCGGCAAACACAACGCCAGAGACAGGATTCGAAGACATGATTCTTCCGTTCTTCCTTGTTGCCCTTATGTTGAGTGCAATTTACGGAACTCGTGCAATGAAAAACGCGGTGCGCGTTAGTTACTAAACGAACTTACGCTTCCACTAAAAACGCCTGCCCCCGCAGGCGTTTTTAGTACCTTATCTTGTAAACTCACTGAGCAATTGTAAGCCTTTATACCAACGCTTCAGTCCACTTAATTCATCTGGATAAAACAACAGACGTTGCGCATGACTGTTCGGAGCAAATGGGTTGCTGTCTTCAGCGGGCGAGCAATATGCATTAGTGACCAGTTCTTTTGTGTCAGGGTGTGTATGTGCGCATACAAATTTCTTTATTTCTTTATTCTCAACGGTAACAGTTTGCTCGGTGAGTGGAACATCATGTGTTGCATGGTGATCTTTTCCAAGATAGCCGAAACCGTCAACTTCAAGTTCACGAGCAAGCGCTATGGTTGCCTCCAGTTGCTCAAGTGACGGTGTGCGACTCATACCCGTACCCACATGATTAGTGGTGTGTAGCTGGGCAATAAAAAAGAACAAAGTACCACGAGGGGTAATAGACCTCAGTTTATTCATCCGATACCGAAGCACAGATTCATACTCGGCAAATGTCGGGTACATTTTTGAATAGAGATGAAACATTATAATATCTGGCTGGTGTGCGTCACCAATACGCATATAAAACTCTTCAAGAAGCGTATGGTTCTGTATTGTCCGTACAATATTTGACGGTCCAATATAAATACCGATTCTGCATGCGGGGTTTATCTTTTCAATTCTTGCAACAAGCAGAGTGTAGAGACGGGAATAGTTATCAATATAAATAGTATCGAGTTGTGTACTTGGTGTTGCCGTCGGCAGTGGCTTGCCATCAACTCCAAGAGGGAAGGAGCTCCCGAGCCAGAACGCTCCACCACCGTCTCTACGATGATAAGGTGTTTCGTCTTCACCTAAAATAATTGTACAAGATTTTTCATACGGACTTCCTTTGCCAGCATACAGAGAAACACTCTCATCAATCTTTTGTAAATATTTTTCTTGCACGCTTGGGTTGCTCGCAATTTCTTCAAATGTCACTGTCTGTAGGTTTTCAGCATTAAGTGCAAGAGCGTTGTTAACGAGTCTGATATTGAGAAATGCGGGCACTCTTGTTTTTTTTGCGTCAGCGAAAAAAAGTGTATTATGCGCACCTTCATTT
>JBAQUX010000016.1:0-3047 GCA_049297775.1 Minisyncoccia bacterium | reverse complement strand
GCTGAAGGTTTTTGTTATTTTGTCCGAGACGGAGAGATGTTTTCTGTTTCAGAAAACCTCGAGTCGGGGTCGCGAAAGTTTTATCTGACGAGATAAAACTATTCGTGACGACAAAATAATAAGCAGTGAGTTTAAGTTTTCCACAATATATCATATATGATATATTTTTTGTTTGACATCATGTATAGTGTATGCAGACCTCGGGCCCCAAGCCCGTAGGCATACACGTTTTTCGTCTCCTTCCCGCGGAAGGTGACATCGGTCATACGACCAGCATTTTTGGCAGGTTCACTCTTGAAACTACCACATGCACTCGTAGCTGATGATCAAGCGACGAAGAAAGAATTTAAAGCTAGAATCCTTGGGTCTAGCTTTTTCTTTTGTTACACTAATACAATGCTTTCTGTTATTAAAGATTTTCAACTTGCGCAGCTCACAACCTTTGGCATTGGAGGCACGGCAAGATTTTACACGAGTGTTACCTCTGAAGCAGAATTGCTTGCTGCTATTAGCTATGCAACAGAGCAATCTGTGCCATATATTATTTTAAGCGGCGGAAGTAATATGCTCATCGCTGATGCAGGCTATTCTGGTCTTATAATTCATAATAAACTGCATGGGATACAGATAGAAGGCACTGTGCTCACTATTGCCTCCGGCGAAGTACTTCTAAATGCCCTCATGTATGCTTCTGAACACGGGCTTGGGGGCTGGGAGAAATTGGGTGGTATTCCTGGGACTGTAGGAGGAGCCGTTCGTGGCAATGCAGGTGCCTTTGGTACAGAAGTAGGTGATTTTATACAATCAGTTACTGTCTACGATACTGCAGAGGGTATATACAAGAATTTTGACCACTCCGCATGTGCATTTGCATACAGAAATTCACTTTTTAAACAGAGTAATAAGTACATAATTGTACGCTGTACAATTCTCCTCAGTTCCAGCAATGGTGACGATTCTAAATCGCTCGTACAGGAGACAATTCTAGAGCGCGAACGAAGGCACCTGCAAAATGTAGCCTGTGCTGGTTCGTACTTTATGAATCCAGTTGCTCCGCAAAACGTTCAAGATCTATTCGCTACTGAAAAGAGTGCACTTGCAAAAGAGGGTCGAGTCCCTGCAGGGTGGCTTATTGAAAAAGTTGGACTCAAAGGATTTGCCGTAGGTGGTGCAGTGGCGAGCACTATGCATCCAAATTACGTTATGAACACTGGAACGGCAACCGCACAGGACGTTCGTGCGGTCGCACAAAAAATACAAAACGAAGTGCAGGAGCAATTCGGGATCACTCTTGCTGAAGAGGTAACACTCGTTGGTTTTTAACGCATCTCTGTGAGTTACTCGGTAGCATCACATTTCCTGGTGCTATACTGATGTCATGAAAACCGCGCAAAAAAATGTTGCTGTAATACGTGGAGGAGTCTCGTATGAATATGATTTCTCACTAAAAACTGGACAAGTAGTTCTCGAAAATCTTCCGAAGCATTTCACGCCACACGACATACTGATAGATAAAAAAGGGCAGTGGCATCGCCGTGGTATGCCTGTTACACCTGAAGTTGCCCTACGAGGAATAGATGTAGCCTACGTAGCACTGCACGGTAAGTATGGTGAAGACGGTCTCATTCAGAGAACACTTAACCTTCTCGGGGTGCCGTTTGCTGGCTCTAACCCGTTTGAGTCCATGATAGCGCAAGATAAAGGTAAAACACGTGACGCACTGAAGGGGCTCGTGCCCATGCCACAGTATCATGTGGTAGTTCATGAGCATGGTATGCATTATGCAGATATTGCGAGAAATATTTTTGCAAAGTTTGGTCCACCGTATGTTGTAAAATCGCTTCGCGGTGGATCATCGGTCCATATGCGCATTGTGCCTAACATTCAACAATTGCCTCGAGCACTTTCTGAAATTGCAGCTGAATCTGGCGATGATCTTATCGTTGAGCACTATTTACGTGGTCCAGAGGCAACCTGCACGCTTGTTGAATATATGCGTAATGAAGAACATTATGTATTACCACCAGCAGAAGTAATTTTACCTAAAGGTTCTCAGCACTTTGATTTTGAATCAAAACTGAATGGACGTGCGCAAATTCTATGCCCAGGAACATTTACGCATGACATAAAAAATCAATTAGAAAAGTATACTCGTGTTATACACACAAAACTGGGGCTAACACATTTTTCTCAGTCTGATTTTATTCTCTCCCATGGAAAAGTATACTTTCTTGAAACTGACTCATTACCTTCATTGCACCCCCATGCGTTGCTCCATGCACAACTGAGTGCCGTCGGCATTCCACTTGCGGTGTATCTTGAGCATGTGTTAAGCAGAGCAGAAACAACCAGAAGACATTAGGTATGAATACTCCTTGGGAGCAGAAGGGAGGTGCTTTAGTAAAGAAATTTAAGTTTAAGAATTTTGCTGAAGCGTTACATTTTGTTAACGCAATTGCAGTTTTTGCCGAAGAAATGAACCATCATCCGGATATCAGCTTTGGGTGGGGATACTGTGAGGTAGCCTTGACTAGTCACGATGTGCAGGGGATAACTGAGGGGGACTTTATTTTATCCAAAAAGATTGATAGTATACTGCAGACGTCAGCAGATTGACGTTTGCGACCGTTGTTCATATCGCGCTGAAATTTTAAAATTTCACGCATGATGTAAGCACCGTTCAAAAAATTTGGGCCCGTAGCTCATCTGGTAGAGCACCTCATTTGCAATGAGGGGGTGGCAGGTTCGAGTCCTGTAGGGTCCACGAGGAAAATTAAAAAACACCTGACGTATTTCGTCAAGTGTTTTTTAATTTCGTGGACCCTAAGCAGAGTTTGGGAAACTCTGCGTCAGGACTCGAAAACCTGTGATAGCTTTTTGCGAAGCAAAAACAGAACAGGTGTACCGTTCATGTAATGAAAGAGTCCTGTCATGAGCCCTCCATTTCAAAATGCCCTCTTTTGACAACACCACATAAAATCTGCAATATACAGATAGACCCAGGCGACTATAATGTCGCAGAAAGGACACTTGTGAAAGATCCACTA
>JBAQUX010000015.1:0-5795 GCA_049297775.1 Minisyncoccia bacterium | reverse complement strand
ATTAGGAATGATTGTTGGTATGAAGCGTCATTCACGCGCGGGAAGTAGAGAGGAGATGCAAAGGGAACAATTTTCAGCATAAAAAATACTGCTCATGCAGTATTTTTTATGCAATTCCTAGTGGACTAGAACTACTGGCTGTATTTAATACAGTACCAGGTCGCGGTTGGGGTATAGCAGTCGTGGTCTTTTGCAAGCAGTGCAGACTGTTCAGGTTGCATGATTATTCTGTAGCCTTGCGAGTCAGCAGAAGGGATGTAGTAAATACAGCGTCCTGCCGTTGGGTCTGTAGGAACCTCAGGAATGAATGCCGTTGTAAGTAATGTATTTAATTGTGTGAAGCTTCCTGCGCAGGTACCAGATCCTGACACATAGGTAGTAGACGCTGTACCTGGATATCCAGCAGTTGTTTGCGCAAGTTCAAGTGCCTTTTGAATGCTTGTAAGTGCACCAAGACGCTTGGTGTCGCGAGCCTTTAATCGTGCATTTGACATAGATGCGAGTACGGCAGAAGCTATCATGCCTATTATCGCTACAACAATGAGAAGTTCAATCATTGAGAATGCCGATTCGGTTTTTGAATGCATAGTATTTTAGAAAATTAGTGTGTACCAGATGAATCTTATCATTTAATGTCAAAAGTATTGACGTCGCCACCTCTTTCTTGTGGAAATCAGTAAAAAGGGCTCCTTTCGTCAGTCTGCGATTCCAGGGGCGGGCGTCAGTTGCACTTTGACTCGCGATGACTATACTAGTGCAACTTATGAAAAACATCAGATTATCAACACTGGGCATTATCATTTTGGGGCTTTGTACCGGTTACTTTTTATACGCACCTGCAGGAACTGTTACTAAGTTTCCATTCAAACTCGGACTCGATTTAAAGGGAGGGACGCATCTTGTCTATAGTGCCGATGTCAGTAATTTGCAAGGCGCTGATGTGAACGATTCTCTTGCCGCGCTCAGAGAAACAATTGAGCGACGAGTAAATGTCTTTGGTGTTGCTGAGCCACTAGTACAGCTTGAAAAGGGTAGTGCTGTTGGCGGCAGTCCCGACAGACGTCTCATTGTTGAGATGCCTGGTGTGACCGATACACAAAAAGCTATAGAAATGATTGGTAAAACTCCTGTGCTCGATTTCAGACTTATGGGTACCACCGTTACTAAGGAAACAAAAACAGCAGAAGTTGCTTTTGTCCCTACACAGCTCACCGGGCGCTTTCTGAGTAGAGCCTCAGTTACTTTTGGGTCACAAAGTAATCTTAATACGCCTACGGTTTCGCTAAAGTTTAATAGCGAAGGTGCCGCACTCTTTGAGAAGATTACCCGAGAGCATAAAGGTGAAGTGCTCGGTATCTTTCTTGATGGTCAACCGATATCAACACCTGTAATTCAAGATGCAATTTCAGGAGGTGAGGCGGTTATCACTGGTACATTTACACCAAATGAAGCTCGTGAATTAGTGCGTAATTTAAATCTCGGGGCACTCCCAGTTCCGATAACGCTTATTTCAAGTGAGACTATCGGGAGTACACTCGGCGCAGGTGCGGTGCAGAAAGGAATCACTGCAAGTGTCTGGGCGTTCGTTCTTGTCGCACTGTTTTTCTTGCTCTGGTACCGACTTCCTGGGGTGATGGCAGTTCTTGCACTTGGTCTCTATGTAGCAATTATCCTCGCGCTGTTTAAACTCATTCCGATTACCGTTACTGCTGCAGGAATCGCAGGGCTCATTCTTTCTATGGGTATCGCAGTGGATGCTAATATTCTTATCTTCGAACGTATGAAGGAAGAACTTCGTGCGGGGCGCAATACGGTAGATGCAATCAAGGAAGGAAGTGCTCGTGCATGGGGTGCAATTCGTGATGGGCACGTTACTAGTATCATTGCAGCAATCATTTTGTTCTGGTTCGGTACATCTATTGTAAAAGGTTTTGCCCTCGTGTTCGGTCTCGGTGTCGTACTATCTCTCTTTACGGCAATTACGGTAACGCGGACGTTATTACTTTTGCTCGGAGATCATCGGTACGAAGGCTGGGCTCGCATACTCTACGGAAGTGGTGTAACAAAATAATAGTACTAACATCTCTAACATGTTCATCATAAAAAACAGAAATATTTTCTTTGGATTCGTCGGACTCATCAGCGCACTCGCGCTTGGAGCAATCGTATTTTTTGGTATTAATAAAGGTATTGATTTTACTGGCGGTAACTTGGCAGAAATTCGATTTGAGGGTCCATTACCACAACAAGAAGTACTCCTCGCCGATCTCGAAAAAGCAGGTGTCATGGGTGCTTCACTTCGTCCAGCAGGTGACAGTGGGTATATTCTCCGTGCAGATTCAATGAGTGCTGAGTTGCAAGCTAAATTAGTTTCTGTCGCATCACGCGAAGGCTCAACAGCACGTTTAGAGCGTATGACTGATATCGGGCCTACAATCGGTGTTGAACTATATCGAAAATCTATCATCGCGATGCTTCTCGTAGTGCTTGCGATACTTATATATCTCGCATTTGCTTTTAAGACGCCAGCACAAGATCCAAAGTTGATAGAAAAGAATTTAGGAGGACTAAAAGATGTTTCATCATGGTGGTATGGCCTGATTGCGATATTTACACTCATGCACGATATTCTGGTGCCACTTGGTCTGGTTGCTGTTCTTGGGCACTACGCCGGTGCGCAAGTCGACACACTGTTCATTACTGCACTTCTCACCATTCTTGGATACTCAGTCAATGACACCATCGTTATATTCGATCGCGTGCGAGAGAAAGTACGTGCACAGATTGGTAAGAAGGGGACTGAGACAGACTTCACCACTCTCGTAGGGACTGCCCTCCAGGAGACATACGGTCGCTCGATTAATACATCACTCACTGTGCTCATCTCGCTTGTCGCGCTGTATGTATTTGGGCCTGATGCTACAAAGTTCTTTGCGCTCACCCTTATCGCCGGTGTTGTTGCAGGTACATACTCATCTATAATGCTCGCAACACCACTTCTAGTAGAGGTGCACAAACGAACGCGCGCATAAGTATTTTTTTACAATCGATTTAAAATAAAAAATGTCCCTCTGGACATTTTTTATTTTGTGCGAATATCGAGAAGTACACACATTATTTTTCCGAATTCGGATAAGCTAATTATCGTTGTTATAAGCCATATTTAAGTAATTTTGTGTGCGCCTGGGTCAAATACCATCCGGCTATTGACTTATTAATTGACGCCACGTATACTACGCCCCACGTCGCATAGCGCGTTTTTCTTTTGAGAAATACGCACGCGATTTTGCACTTTGAAAACTACATAGGTTGTAATGCAAGTTTGAAAGATTTAGTTCTTTCAAGCAAGTACAAATAACCGTCTATTAGGAGACTGTGTTGTGCACAGTCTCACTATGAGTAAACAAACAATAATAATTTCGAGTGTACAAGAAGGAGAAAAGAATAATTCAGAAATAAAGGAGTGCGATTGTCCCGAGCGACATGATGCACGCAAACGCAAGTTTGTAATCTCTTTTGTTTCATCCACATTCTTTAATCAGAGTTTGATCCTAGCTCAGGGTGAACGCTGGCGGCATGGATAAGGCATGCAAGTCGAATGGGTTAGACCCATGGCAGACGAGGTAGTAACACGTAGGAACGTACCCAGAAGTCAAGAATATTCTATCGAAAGATAGCGCAATACTTGATGGTCTCGCAAGAGTAAAGATTTATCGCTTCTGGAGCGGCCTGCGCAATATCAGCTAGTTGGTGAGGTAATGGCTCACCAAGGCTATGACGTTTAGGGGAGCTGAGAGGCTGACCCCCACCGATGGAACTGAGAACGGTCCATACTCCTACGGGAGGCCGCAGTCGAGAATCTTCCACAATGGACGAAAGTCTGATGGAGCGATGCCGCGTGATGGATGAAGTGCTTCGGTACGTAAACATCTTTTATGAGGGAGGAAATTTTGACGTTACCTCATGAATAAGGGGCTCCTAACTCTGTGCCAGCAGGAGCGGTAATACAGAGGCCCCAAGCGTTACCCGGAATTATTGGGTGTAAAGGGTGCATAGGTGGTTGGATTAGTCGATCGTTAAAACCTCGGGGCTTAACCCCGGATCTGCGATCGAAACGGTTCAACTAGAGGATATGAGAGGTATATGGAACTCTAAGTGTAGGGGTGAAATCCGTTGATATTTAGGGGAACACCAAAAGCGAAGGCAATATACTGGCATACTCCTGACACTAAAGCACGAAAGCGTGGGTAGCGAACCGGATTAGATACCCGGGTAGTCCACGCCCTAAACGATGCCTGCTAGATTTTGAGAGTATCGACCCTCTCGGAGTCGAAGCTAACGCGATAAGCAGGCCACCTGGGTAGTACGGCCGCAAGGCTAAAACTCAAAGGAATAGACGGGGGCTCGCACAAGTGGTGGAGCGCGTGGCTTAATTCGTAGCTAAGCGTAGAACCTTACCAGGATTAGAAATTCAGCTGCACGCCTGAGGAAACTCGGGAAGCTTTCGAAGGTGCTGAACAGGTGATGCATGGCTGTCGTCAGTTCGTGGTTTGAACTGTTCCCTTAAGTGGGGTAACGAACGCAACCCTCGTTGTCTGTTACACGTTGTCAGACGAGACTGCCCTCTAACGAGGGAGGAAGGTGAGGATGACGCCAAGTCCGCATGTCCCTTTGACATCCTGGGCTGCACGCGCGCTACAATCGCTATTACAGAGGGCCGCAAGACCGTAAGGTGGAGCAAATCCCTAAAAATAGCGTCAGTTCGGATTGAGGTCTGCAACTCGACCTCATGAAGCTGGAATCACTAGTAATCGCAGGTCAGCTATACTGCGGTGAATACGTTCTCGAGCCTTGTACTCACCGCCCGTCAACTCAAGGGAGCCGGAGATGCCCGAAGTCCCCTCTAGCAGGGGCCCACGGTAAAGTCGGTGACAGGGAGTAAGTCGTAACAAGGCATGGGTAGCGGAAGCTGCTCATGAATTAATTCCAATTGGAAATAATCTTTGCATTTATGCACTGATGACGGTTGTTTCTGTAGCTCAATTGACTACAGAAAATGAAGAATCATGTTGATACTTTAAACTACATGTGACGCTGGAAAGACAGCTATCATAGAAGTGGATGAAACAAAAGAGATTTCAAAATCATTCTTAGTTCATACAAATTCTTGACACTCGAAATAATCATTCGGTGACGCATTACAACCTATATAGTTTTTAAAGCAAAGAAAACACCCCGCATACATGCGGGGTGTTTTTGTAATTATTAAGTTATAAATAAAAGGGCCACACGAGAAACAAAGTGGCCCCTATCGTTACTGCTTCACTATGGCGATACTCGACCTTCTTTTTTTGACTTCAGCATTTCGAGCTTCAGTCTGTGCTTGCGCTTCTCGGCGCAGGCGGAAAGTGAGAGTATTAACACATGGTGTCGCTCCGTTTGGCGTTCGCGTTTTTGGCGCAGTCCGCACTGGACGATTTACGAGTAGTGATGGTCTTTTCATCAGTTTTCTCTGATTAAACGCACGCACTGCGGGCATACTAAAGTATTTTGTGGATATGTAAAGGAGAGCATTTTTCTTTGGTATACTACACTAAATGAAATTAGCATTTACAATTCTCTTCTGTGTTATTGCATTCATTCCGTCCCTTTCCATTGCTCAAACTACTACCTGTCCACTCATCACTTCCTACCTTACCATCGGTTCTCGTTCGTCGCAGGTTATTGCGCTTAAAAAATACCTAGTATCCGAAAAGATTCTCTCCGCTGGGCTTTCGACTAACTACTTTGGTCCA
>JBAQUX010000014.1:0-1582 GCA_049297775.1 Minisyncoccia bacterium | reverse complement strand
GCGCACCAGTAGTTACCGGCGCTACCGTACACGCGACCCTCACCGAGGAAGGCCGTGGAAAGAAGGTAATCGTCATCCGCTACCGCAACAAGTCACGCTACTTCAAGAAGAACGGTCACCGCCAGCCTTTTATGAAAGTAACCATCGACGCGATTAAGTAAGTTTTAAATTCTCAAAAAGAAAAACCCGCATTAATGCGGGTTTTTTGTTGCAAAAAAATTCGTCCTACCTTGCGCCTAGAAAGCCGGGTGGGAAGAGCCAGGGCTCCATACGACCGGTCTCCATGTAATCATAGACAACTCCAGACTCTTGTCGGGTAACAACTCCTTGTACTACTTTCGCATCATCTTCGTCAAAACCAAAATAGTCCTCACCTGGAGTATCCTTTGGGAAGCCGTGTATCCGCCACCAGGCTGCAGCATTTGGTGAGTAATTGCGAAGAATTTGAAGCGCGTCCTTTTGTGGAACTGCGTAGCTCCGTTTATTGTGCGTTGTTTCCCGCAGACTTACAACGCCTTTGTCTCGGTTCTGTGCATAGCCAACAAATTAGTCACAAGGGAGAACATGCCCAACCCATGCCGCCCAAACCCACTCAGGTGCTTCACCTTCTGGTACTCGTATTATTTCAATCATTGGACCCATCGCACACCTCCATATCGTAAACTTGTTGATTTAAGTACAAAAACTTCCTAAAGAACAGGCTAGCACGTCAAATTCAATATTCAAAATTCTATATTCTCCCTCTACCCTCTATTCTTCAGTGCATGTCTCAGTGTGTCCCCATCCGAATACTCAAGCTCAGTGCCTGTCGAAAGTCCGCGACCGAGGGTAGTGATGGTGATGCCGAGTTGTGATGTAAGTGGGGTGAGGGCCTTTGCGACATATTCTCGGGTAAAATCGCTCTCGGGGTTTACGGAAAGTGCCAAGATTATTTCTGAGAGGCCGTCTGCAGCGGCACCCTCGATACGCTCGAGGAGCTCGTTGATACGGATTTTCGAAGCAGGGTCCTTTTCGAGAACCGGTATCGTGCCCCCTAAAATAAAGTACCTACCCGCATAGGAGCCACTCCGACGCACGCTATCAAAGTCGGTGTCCTTTTCTACTACCATGAGCGTACTACTGTCTGCGTCGTCCACACACACGTTACAGAGCTCGCTCGTACCCGTGCGTGGATAAAATCGGAAACAAGCAGAGCACTGGGTAATGTTCCTCTTGAGCGCAGATATTTCCCGCGCGAGCATTTCCACGTAGTAGGGATCTTGCGCAAGGAGAAAATACACAAAGCGCTTTGCCTGACGCGTGCCAATACCGGGAAACTTCATAAAGTGTTGTGCGAGAGAATCAATGTTGCTCATTGGGGAGGTTAATTAAAAATCATCAAAGTTGCCACCGGCCTGACGTGCCATGTCGCCGTATTCACTGTTTTTATCAATCGACATAAAGGTCGACTTTTCTTCATCAAAGTAAAGCTGAACGGAGCCCACGGGACCGTTGCGGTGCTTTTCAACAATAATTTCAGCGATGTTAGTCTTTTCCATATTCTTGTCCATTTTGTCTTCGCGGTGAATAAACATAACGACGT
>JBAQUX010000013.1:0-6093 GCA_049297775.1 Minisyncoccia bacterium | reverse complement strand
CGGTCTAGTTTGTATCACTTTCCGGGTATACTTTTTTACTTCCAGAAGTTTTCCCTTCTCCATAAAACGACTCGCGACTCGCTAAAACTGTACCGTCCGTATGTTGTGCAATCGTTGTTGAGCGCTCTGCTCCGTCTGGACATGACCAGACGATGGATGCACTTTTACCAACCTCCATATCTTTTGGTGCACATTTTATATCTGCTTTTTCTGATGCGAAATCTAACGTAACATCTTCTTCATCTTCAATTATTACATCCTTAGGTACCTTCACTGGCTTCGGATTTACAACAATGGTAACGGGCTGACAGCATGCTGCCCCAGAAATCCCACAACTTCCTAGTGATTGTGGTGCGCCAAACTGTGTTGACTGACCATACGCACCCTGATCAAAAGCGCCTGGGGCCTGACTGTTTACTCCGAATGATGATTGACCAAACTGTTGTTGCTGGCCTGCTCCTGGAATCCCATATCCCACAACGCTATATGAAGTGGTCTCAGTCGGACGCACAACTGCAGAACTTCCATTTATCGCAGCGGTACCTCCGCGAATTTCAAAACGAATAGCATAAGGAATATTCCATTGAATTACAGCACTCTCGCCTACGGTAATCTCTTGTTTGTTTGATGTGACACTTGCACAGTACGGTGCAGGGCTATTTGCAAATTGATTTTGTTGCGGCTGTTGTGGCTGCTGCTGCTGACCGCCACCTCCTTGCCCTCCCTGAGGTTTTTTTTGCTCACCACTTGAATTTGTTGGTTTAAAACCAGAGTTATTTTGATTATTCCCATTATTAGGTGTAAACGAATTATTTGGCTGATTCGTTGCAGCACAATTTGTTCCGGTACACGGTTGAGTAGTAGTTGCACATGTCGGACCGGTACAACCTTTCGCGTTAAATAATGTATCGAAATTCTTTTTCCCATTTTCTCCCGCGAGTGATTCTGTCGCTAATTTTATACTCTCTGGCGACACACCATCGGTAATCACTTTACCGGGAATCAGATTTCCCTTTTCGTCTTTTTTAAATGCTTGCATGGTGCACTTTCCCTCTGCATCACATTTTGCAACAATAACACCGTGCTCTGTATCTAATCTCTGGAGTTCTCCTGGCTTATCTTTCAAATTTTTATTGAATTCGTTAGCGTCTTTTGCTTTGTTTGCTTTTGTCGGGTCAAGATTTTGCTGTGTTGGCTGAGTATTAATCTTATGCTTTTTTGCATCCTCCTCATTACAGTATCCCTTCCATGCTCCAGCTGACTGTGCTGTACTTCCTGCGTTTGCCTCCGTCTCTATAAAAACTACAGGATGCTTTTTTAAATCTGCAATTTTACATTTCACTTCACTTGTACCAAGCTTTACAGTGACCACATCTCCGGCACACGCCGCGGTAACCCGTACTCGTGGCAATGGTTTCCGCATTGGTGAAGCAGAAGGCTTCCCCTCTATCATAATTGGCGAGGTCTTTGGCTTCGCAGTACCTGCAAGCATAGATGAGAGTTGAGACACCATTGTTGAGGGTCTGAGAATTATTGCTGGGACAGAAACTTCGGTACGTCCACTTGCGGCAACACACGTTACCTTTGTTGTATCTGTCATGCACGCATCTTGAAATCCTCCTTCATTAAGCTTGCTTGCATGCTCAGGTGCGACTTTCAAAAAAGTTCCTAGGTACTTCTTACATTCGGTATTAAGACCAGTACTTGTACCAGGAGCAGTACTTGGCTTTGCCGGAGCTACTCGAGTAGTGGTGGTCGTACATGGAGTCGTCGCACCTATAGCACATGCGGCAAAAGCATATGTACTAGAAAAAATTACTAATAAAAAAACAGACGCACCGGCGGTAAGCGCGCAACGTGTAATACTCATATATATGTATGCTACCTCAAACAATGCAGATTGTGGGTAGATTATGCACACAACGAAAGGAGAGATCGCGTCAGATACGCATACCCGTCTTCTCCGTTTCTTCGTGACTCATGAGGTGCATGCGCGAGAGATGTTACCAATGTATCAAGTACGGGCTCCCACACGAGCGCGCCGCGCGCACCCTGGCCATATGTATAATTTTTCATTTCTGCAATTTCAGCAGTTTTACAAGTGGAGGCGATTTTCATTGTCTTCGCTGTCCAAAATAAAAGACCAGTGACTTCCTCCACACTCTTTCCAGAAAGCCGAGCACGTTCGAGCTCAATGAATATTTTCTGTGGGTTGCGAGAAAAAAGTGCGTCAGAGAGTCCGAAGATGTTTTCTTGTACTGCTTTAACTTTCTTAACTTCACTATACTCCGTCATTTTCTGAGCTATCGCTTCCAATTTCACCACATCTTTTTTCAAAAGCGAACCTTCGATGACTAGGACAATGTGCTCACACTGTGCGAGCTGCGGGAACGCAGCGATAATATCTTCACTGGTAACTTCGTTTCTAACCAGTGAATCAAGAACTACTATTTGCTTGGATTTGAAAAGACCCTGCGACTGGATAGTCATTGAAAATTCGTCGAGCGACCAATTTTCGTCATTAAAACGAGCCACGTGTGCTAATGGGTCCTTTTGTGAGAGTTGTTTTAAAAGTGCGTTGGCCTTGTCGCGTGCAATAGTTTTGTCACCATAAAATACATACAGCATAACTTTCATATAGTAACGTGTATTACGTGAATACTCCACAGAAATGAACTCGCTTGACCGCCATACTACCCTTGTATGTACTCATAAAATACCTCACCAGGTCTTGCGCTCAAGTTCCTACTTGAGCTGCTCAAAGTATTTTTCAGAGGAAAAATCTTTTAGCCATACCTCGCGCCGTCGCGCTCCGGTCTTGCGCTCAAGTTCCTACTTGAGCTCACCTTACAGGTGCAGTATACCTTTTGGATATTTTATATCGTCTCGCTCACAAAATATCTCAAAAGGTCTTGCGCTCAAGTTCCTACTTGAGCTCACCCCATGACGGGCCGGACTTATATTCAACCAGTATCGGTACTCCGTGCGATTCTTCTATCGATAGGACTGATTGCATGATTTCTTTAATAGCATGCGCAACTTCACCCACCATATCAGTCGTGACTTCGTAGACGAGCTCATCATGAACCTGTAAGACCAGCCCCACATGTGTTGCAATATGCGATTTTTGCAGATAAGCATCAATACGAAACATCGCAATTTTAATTATGTCTGATTGCGTGCCTTGTATAGGCGCATTCACCGCCATTCGCTCTGCTGCTGCGCGAATAAATGGGACGGGTGAATTAATCCCCTCGAAATACCGACGACGACCGAAAAGAGTGCTGGTGTATCCCAAGCGAGCAACTTCGTGTTTCGTAGTGTCAATCCATTTTGTAAGTCCTGCATAGTTCTCGAAATAGGCATCAAGGTATGATCGTGCTTCTTTCTGAGTCGTACCTTCTCCAAGGTTTACTCGGAGCGCATTCACTCCCATACCATATAAGATACCGAAGTTAATCACCTTCGCCTTCCTCCGCATATCGCTCGTCACTTCACCCTGTGCCACGGAAAAGACCTCTGCGGCAACGGCAGTGTGAACATCAACTCCTGATTTAAAAACAGTTATTAACTTTTCGTCCCGAGAAAGAATAGCAGCAATGCGCAACTCAATTTGAGAATAATCTAATGCGAGAAGAGTTTTCCCTGGCTCTGCAATAAATGCGTTACGAATTCTTTTGCCGTAATCAGTTTTTACCGGAATATTTTGTAAATTAGGATCAATTGATGCCATGCGTCCAGTAGTTGTACCGGCCTGAACAAAAGTAGTATGTAATCGTCCGTGCGCATCCACAGTGTCACCAAGAGTATCTACATACGTGCCGAGTAATTTCTGCAACTCTCTGTAAGCAAATATTTCTGGAATTATAGCGTGAGAATCAGCGATTTTTTGTAAATCTGATTCTTTTGTTGAGCGTGCTCCCGTAGGAGTTTTTGACGCACCCTTCGGTTTTATTCCCAACTCATCAAACAGCACGACCCCAAGCTGTTTTGGGGACCCAACATTAAATTCTTTACCGGCAAGCTTGAAGATTTTTGCTTCAATTTTTTTTAGCTCTGTGTGATATTCCTTTGAAAGTTTTTTAAGATAGCCAGTATCGAGTCGTATCCCTCGCTCATTCATGGCGTTTACAACAGGTATAAGTGGCTTTTCAATTTTTTCGAACACATGCTCTAAATTTTTTGACTTCAGCACGAGCTTTAATGCGTCATAAGACGACGAAACAGTATCTAGTTTTGTGAATTCGTACAAATTTTCAAGCGTCGGATTACTCAAATCAGATCGTACGAGCCAAAGTGCAATGAGTGCTTCCGGCAGCAACTGTTTCTCGTTTTTACTGAGCACGCGCGGTGAAGGCACTTCCGCCGCCACCTCTGGTGAGGGCGAGTCGTCCCCGTCAGCCGTATTGAAAGAAAGTGTTTTCAGCCGAGTCGCAAGTGAACGTAACTCGTATCTTTCACACACAGACAAGAGCGCAGGTAAATTAAATTGCTCCCTAAAATCTTTTGGAAGCTCAAACGTAATTGGTGCGTCACGACGTATCGTTGCTAACATTTTCGAGAACTGGGCCTCCTCTTCTCCCTCAAGAATTAATTCTATGGCTCTTGGTTTAAATCCACTTTTCTTCAAAATCTCTGGGTCTTTCTTTATCGCCTCATAGACACCGTCAACACTTCCAAAAGTATGCAATAGCGTTGTGGCAGTTTTCTCTCCGATACCTTTAATGCCCGGTATATTGTCAGAGGTATCTCCTGAGAAACCCTTAAAATCTGGTATGCGTAAGGGGCCAAAACCAAAACGCTTCTGCACCGCATCCTCGTCATAGAGAACAGTATCTTGTATACCTTTTCGGAGTGTAAATACAGACACTTTCGTTCCGTCAACAAGCTGGAGCGTGTCCATATCACCTGAAGCAATAACAATATCCACATCTGAGTCCTTTAGCTGTTCGGTTATGGTCCCTAATATGTCATCAGCTTCAAAACCTGGCTTTTCGTATATAGGAATACCAAACCCTTCAAAAATATGACGCGAAGTACCCAACTGAATTTTGAGTGCCTCATCACTTTTTTGTCGATTTGCTTTATATCCTTCATACACATCGTGACGATGTGTCTTATCAGGAAGATCATAGCACGCAACGATATGAGTCGGGCGCAACTCTTCAATTATTTTTAATACCATCGTAATAAGACCGTAGAGCGCACCCGTTGGCTCACCTTTACTTGAAGAAAATTCTGGGAGCGCATGATATGCACGATGAATGATTGCGTGTGAATCGAGTAAAACGAGTTTCTTTTTTACAGGTGACTTCATATTCCTAGTATATCTCGCTCCGTATCATTCACATACGAGAGTGTAAGGTGGGTCGCGTCACTCGGGATTATCGCCGACACGTGCTCTGGCCATTCAATGACAATAATAGATTTAGTATTCTTAAACTCTTCGTCGAGCTTTAGGTTCTTAATATCGTTTGGTGAAGAAATACGGTATGCATCAATATGCACAAGTGTTGTATAAAGGGAGTGAGAAAGAGTGTATTTTTTTAAAATGACAAATGTTGGACTTACAACGGTTTCAACGCACCCAAGTGTCCGCGCTAGCACTTGAGTAAATGTTGTCTTTCCTGAACCAAGGTCACCATGTAGCGCAATAATTGCCGGTCGGGAACCACCTACTAGCTTTTTAAGAACAAGCTCTGCAATCTGTGGCAACTGATCAATCGTGGTCTTCATGTGCACATTCTACTACGTAATACCCATATGAGCGCTATACTAGAAAAACATTATGGTTCAATTCAATAATACAAAGCCACTCGAAAAACTAGAGGAACTCCGTCTCAAAGAAGAGGAAGAGCTTGCACAAGTGCTTTCAAAAAAATATGGCGCAAAATATGTAGATATGACAAGAATTGGTGTGGAAACGGATGCACTTCAATTACTCACCGAGGAAGAATCACGTAAATGTGAAGTTGCGGCATTTAAGAAAGCAGGGAAAAAAATACTGATTGCCATGCGTGCACCAAACCGTCCTGAGTCACTCGCGATGGTTCAAAAAATTGAACGGCTCGGATATACCTCAGAGATTTACAT
>JBAQUX010000012.1:0-3248 GCA_049297775.1 Minisyncoccia bacterium | reverse complement strand
GGGCTATATGGCGACACGTTAAACCGCTCAAGAAGGAACTCAATATTTTGGTTGGTTTTGGTATTGTGTCGGCTGTAGCGAATGGATTCGTACCGTATGTAACTGGGCTTTTTTTTGATACTCTCATTGATTTATCAAACGGTAAAGATGCATTCGTCACCAACGGCCTCCCTCTTTGGGGTGGTCTTCTTGCTCTGTGGGCTTTGCTTCAGCTAGTCGCAAACAACATAGATTGGGTTATGGACCGCTTGCGTAGACGGATAGAAACAGAAGTGATGTTCAATATTCAAGTGAGAGGGTTTACGCACCTCTTTACTGCGCATCTTATGTATCACAAAAATGTTCACATAAATGGGGTGATGCAAAAAATAAGCTCGGCGAGTTACAGGATTTCGGCTATCATAAAAACTGTTAGTGATATTGCTCCGCAGTTCTTGAGTATTATTATTGGTATAACTCTTGCAGCAAGTATCAACCCTTTTCTTGCAAGCATTTTAGTTATAGGGGTTTTGTTGTATGTTGCACTCTTGATAAAAATTCTTTTGCCTATTGCGGAGATTGATGCCGAGGCGCATAAATCTTGGAATGAAGGCTGGGATGACGCAGCGCAGGCTGTGACGCAGATAGAAAGTGTAAAGCAAGCGGCTACGGAAGAATATGAGAGCAATACAGTCCGCGAATCGCTCATGGGAAGAACTTACCGCTTGTGGGCTAAGATTGAGAACAATTGGAGTAATGTTGGTTTTTTCCAGCGCACAATTGTGTTTGTCACACAATTTGCAATGTTTGCGTTCTCGGTGAAGTTTGTTTCGAATGGGGCTATCACTGTCGGTGAGCTTGTAGCACTCAATGGATATGCATTAATGTTTTTTGGACCTTTTGTATCTCTTGGGTATAGTTGGCAAACTATACAAAATGGTATAACGACCGCAGCGCAGGCGGAGGAAATTTTTAATGGGGCAGAAGAAAATTACGCACCAGAGGGGGCTATTCTCCCAGAGCATTTTTCAGGAGAAGTAATTTTTGAAAATGTTTCATTCGCATATGCTGAAGATCAAAATGATGTACTTGTTGGTGTTAATTTAAAAGTGAATGCTGGCGAAGTAGTTGCGTTGGTAGGTGAATCTGGAGTTGGTAAGAGTACCGCAATCTCCCTTATTTCTGGATATTATTTCCCCTCGAAAGGGCGAGTCCTTGTGGATGGGGTAGATACGAGGAAGTTTAATCTTACAAAGTTAAGAAAGAATATCGCGGTAGTGCCCCAGGAGGTTGCACTTTTTAACAACACAATAAAATCAAATATTTCGTATGGTTCACCAGATGCTTCGAATAATGATATTGTGCGCGCTACACGCGAAGCACACGCAGACGAATTTATCACCATGTTTTCCTTAGGATACGATACAATTGTGGGTGAACGTGGAGTTAAGCTTTCCGTTGGTCAGAAACAGCGTGTTGCTATTGCGCGCGCAATTTTACGAAATCCAAAAATATTGATTTTAGACGAACCAACAAGCGCCCTTGATAGTGAAACCGAACACAAGGTGACAGAAGCTCTAGAAAAACTTATGAAAGGGCGCACGACATTTATTATTGCACATCGACTTTCTACTGTGCGCAAAGCAGATCGCATTTTTGTACTTGAAAAAGGAAAGATTGTGGAAGAGGGGAGCCATGATGAACTTATGAAAATTGAGAATGGTAATTACCGCCACCGTTATGAGCTCCATGTTGGACTGGTGTAGTCTGATTCAAGGAGAAAGGGGGTCAGGTACCCTCTTCTCTTGTGTTAGAGGTATTTGGCTCCTTGTTCAAGTAGTGCTACCATTTTAGTAGATATTAGTGGCTCGTGGGATTTTCCTGGCGACGCTAATTTCTTTGGTATTGGAGGTGTGCCATGGGCAAACATACAGGGAAGGACACCGCTGACTATAGTGGTGATTCTTCGGGTCGAATTCGTGAAGCAAATCACGATGCACGGGATCATGCGAGAGAATCAGGTTTTCTCAAGAACGGTGACAAAGAAACCAATAGTAAACCCTTTCCTCGGGATGATGATTCTGGAAAAGCGGCCGGAGGTTTCTGGAAATCAATTTTCGGCTGATTCCCCCACAAGTACTAATACAGAGGCGGATACTCGCCTCTGTATTTTTTTTAGTACCTAAGATATAGTATATATACCATGAACACGGTAAGACGAATTTTTTATGTCGATGCGTACTACTCCTATGAGCCAGGCTTAGAAACAAAGGAATATTATCCGGATAAAAAAGATTTGAGAGTAGAATCAACAGCGCTCCATTTGTTTGATGCATATGGTTATGTTGAAACGTGCAACGATAACATTGTTGTTGTTTTTATAAAAAAGAAGGGCATCCCCGTAAAAGAGATGATACAAAAAGGAGAGAAGATTATCGAAGGGATCATTCTCCCTGACACGGCGTTACTTTCAAAAGTTCACTCCTGTAATCACGACGTTTTAAAGGATGCTAAGAGGGGAGCTAGGGTTGCTGTGACATGGCGCGATATCGTACATGTAGAAAATCTTCCCCGATATGATTGCGCGATTATGTATACTGAGGGAACTTTGTATAAAATTGAAAAAGACCACATTGTCCTGAAAGAAACAGAGACGATTCGTATGCACCCTATGCCAGTGATAAATCATCCTGCAGGTAAGCCTATGTGGTACACTATTCCAATTTCATTTATTAAAGAGGTGGAGGTTATCTCATAATATTATGACAGAGCAAAAACTTCTTGATGAGAATAACCTGGAAAATACTATCGTGCACGCAGTTTTTCGTGCAAAAGCTGACCCAAAACAAGATGAATATGAGTCCGTGTGCGTTCTCTTAAGGGAGACTTCTAAAGGAATCACCCTCTCTTTTAATGCGAAAGCTGACAAGGTTGTTGATTTTCTAGAATTAAAACGAAGTGAAATTGTGAGTATTAAAGTCTTGAAAGAGCATATTGAGGAGATGAAGTAGAGATCAAGATGCACTTCTTGGAAAAATTTCACAAAGGGAGTATAATCATCAAATGAAATTCGCTTTTTTGGTACACCAGAGGGATTTGAAGAATGCGAATCAGCTGATTCTGAATCAGCAGATTCACGCCCTGGGCGCAAACTAGGCCATGACAACAAGAAGTACCCACTCTTGCAATTTTTTCCGGAAAGGGTTGTAAACTTTTTTTTAAAAATAGTATCCCCGATTGTTGTTTCGAAGATTAAGGGGGTGACTATG
>JBAQUX010000011.1:0-47932 GCA_049297775.1 Minisyncoccia bacterium | reverse complement strand
GATCGGCAAGTGAGAAGCATTTCCGATCAACTGGCCGAGTTAAAGGAGTTGGCGGTTAAAGAGCAGATTGATGTTGTTGATATTTTTGTGGAAAAACAAACCGCCAAAGCACCAGGTCGGCCAGTATTTAATGAAATGCTTCTCCGTATCGAGCAAGGCGAAGCAAATGGGATTTTGGCATGGCACCCCGACAGATTGGCGAGAAATAGTGTTGATGGTGGAAAAGTTATCTACTTGCTCGATACGGAAAAACTTGCCGAGCTAAAATTTCCAACTTTCTGGTGTGATCCGACACCGCAAGGCAAATTCATGCTCTCTATTGCTTTTTCGCAATCCAAGTATTATGTGGACAACCTAAGCGAGAATATCAAGCGTGGGAAGCGAAACAAAGTGAAAGACGGAATATGGCCTCAAATGTCTCCGCTTGGATATATCAATGTTGGCGGAAAAATTGTTGTTGATAAAAATATCGCACCTTTAATCAAGAAAACATTTGAGGCATATTCGTCTAGGTCTTTCACTTTGCGTGAGCTTCGCGACAAATTTAACGGACTTGGATTGAAACGAAAAAGCGGAAAGGAACTTGCGGTGTCGAATTATCAAAAACTTCTCAAAAATCCCATCTATACAGGATTGATGAAATACAATGGTGAGATTTTTGAGGGAAAGCACGAACCGATTATTACAAAGAAACTTTTTGATTCCGTTCAGGAAGTGATGATGAGAAAATCTAAACCGAAGTCGCGAGGATTGAAACCATTTTTGTACAGAGGATTTTTCCGTTGCGGAGAATGTGGTTGCTTCATTACCACCGAAACGCAGAAAGGTCATAACTATTTGCGTTGCACCAAACGGAAAAATCCTTGTTCGCAAAAATATGCTCGCGAGGAAATCATCACTTCAGAAATTCATGAGGAAATCAAAAAAGTTTCTTTGCCAGACGATTGGGCTTCTTGGATGTTGGCGGAAAATAGAAAAGATATATTGAGTGAAGCCCAATCGTCTACGCTTTTTGCAGACAACACAAAAGCCGATATTTCTCTTTTGGATTCCAAGATTGAGAAGCTGATGAATGCTTATCTCGAAAACGCTTTGTCGCTTGAAGAATATCGGGATATGAAAAACAAACTTGTGAATGAAAAACAGCTTCTCAAAGAGAAATTATCGGCTTTTGAGCAAAAAGCGAATAATCGGTTCGAACTTACCGAAAAGTTTTTGAAATACAATATGGAATTGGCAAACGAGTGTACAAATGAAGAAAAACTTCATTTGTACAAAAAAGTCGGTTCGAACTTTCAAATTAAGGATCGAACCGTCTTTTTTGAGCCACGCGGAGCGTGGAAAAACCTTTTGGATTCGGGAATTCTTGGCGGGAAGGCGTTTGTGTCGGCGCTTCGCGCCGACCCCATTTCGGGCTCTGATTCCGATTTCCAATTTTGGCGGAGGATGAGAGATTCGAACTCTCGATGGTGTTACCCATACTCGCTTTCCAAGCGAGCGCACTAGACCACTATGCGAACCCTCCGTGGAAGTATTGTACCTGCGAAGATTCGTTTGTATAGGAAACTATTGTTCAGTATTTTCAGTACGTGAACGGCGATAGTTTACATACTCTGATTCAGTCATAAAATCATAGTAGGTCTCCCCTCTTTCAGAAAACGCCTTTCTAAAAGTAGATTCACGACGGACACTTAATCTGTCAGAGTAGCTTTCTGGAGAATACACAACATAGTAACCATCCTCCTGTGTCTCAGCATTATATGCGGGTCGTGCAAAAAAGCGTGCACCATCTTGCCAAAAAATGTAAATGCCTGGGGTAATCATAATATTGTTCTTATATGTCTAATATTGCACTATTGTACTACCCCTCTAAACCCCCATGCAAGAAGGTGAGCACAATAACCCCTGCAAAGGCTACGACTGAGCCTATAATCTGATGCGAACGTAATTGCTCCTTGCCGACAAGGTACCCCAGCAATGCTGCAATAACTACGTAACTTTCACTGATAGTAACCGTGAGCGAAACGGTAGTAACGCTTGCGGCAAGTGCATACCCAGCCCACGCAATATTATCAAGTGTACCTTGGGTAAACAAAATTCCCTTATGAGCACGTACGATACGCACTGTTTCTCGAAATGTACCGGTTGCGAGTACATACGCCAGACATATCACACCTAAGAACAAATGGGTGTACCACACTACAAAAATTGGCGATATTGCCTGTGAGGAAAAACCAATAGAGAAGTTCGTTAGCGCAGAGAAGCATGCGGCACTGAGTGCGAGTAGTGTCCCCTTTTCGAGTATATGTTTTGCATTACCGAAGTTTTCAAATTGGTCAGTTACGGCGAGCATGATTCCGATACTTACTATCGCAAAGAGTATCCAGTGCGAAATTGGTAGCACCTCGCCACCAACAAAAACGCTTAAAAATACCGAGAGGGGTAGTTCGATACTCACAATGGCTTCAACGATGGATATCTTCCCTACTCGCAGTGCCTCAAACAACAGGAGTGCTCCGCAGAATGTTATGCACCCGATAAGAGACAGAACACCATACTCAGAGAGTGAATATGTACCAATATCGCGCCACACCCATGGTAAGAACATAAGACCTCCCAGGAGACCCGTCACGCCAAGTGTCTGGTGCACACCTACCTTTCGCACAGACTTTTGAATAAGAAAATCTCCAATCCCCCATCCAAAAAGCGGGATACATGCGTAGATAATACCTAACATACGTGTCTGTAAAGCATATTACGTACGTGATCTAATGATACGAGAATATGTGATGTCTTGCTTTGCATGCTCAGTCCTACTATTTATATATGTTTTTTCATATACTTCGGCTAAGGTTTTATATCCGCCTTTTATAAGCCCACTTCTGAAGAGTACTCGTGTGGGTGACCAATCCCAAAAGTATTTTTTAACAGGAATACCAACCGCTCTAAAGTTTGAGAGCAACGTACTCACACAATCCGTTCTAAATACCTTATAGATATTGTTGTTCTTATATGTTTTATTTACTGATGCGCATACCTCAAGCAACAGCGCTCGTTGCTGTTGCTGAGTAAGGTCTAACTCATAGAGATACGACGGACTTTTACGAATATTTGTACGTAAAAAAATGATATCTTCTTCAACAGACAAAATATAGAAGATATTAAAATCTTTTACAAACACATGCCACACTTCAAAATCCTTGAGGTTTCTTTTCCGTACTTCAACTGAAACAGTAAGGAACACGTCATGCTCAAACTCAAATGACAGCATGATGTGTGATTGCAATCTTCCATAGTTATTTTCAAAAAACCAGACACGCTTTAACTCATTGAGGTCGTACGTTTTATTTGAAAACTCAAACGAATAGTTATCGAACTCTTCGTTGTTATAATAATTGACGCGACGAATATTACTTACCGCAACTGTATCTCCTGAAGTTACCGCTTGTGATTCTATTTCATGTATATCTATCCAGTCTTTTCCTTGGTGGGTCATATATGTGAGTGTTGTTATGTGTTAAATTCCAAAATAACAAAGGCAATGACGCCGAGCACGACACCAACGTAACCCATGACCGAAAGTGATTTGTGGAAAACTAAAAGATTCACGAGTGTGAGCGTTACAACATTAACAAGCACAATGGCGACTGATGCGATGACAATGTCTTCGCCAAAGAAGCTACACGAGAGACTCAGGAGTCCCAGCACATACATTGAGAACCCAGCCACGAATAGCCAGGTAGTCTCTGGAGACTCAACATAATATCGCATGAAAATATCACCCGCTGTAAGTAACAAACCTCCACCAAGAATCCAGGCCAGTGGTGGTAATGAAAGTGCGAGCGTTGGAATCATGTTGATTAGTTTTTAATAGTACGAAGAATAGCGATTCTATCTTCTAGTGGTGGATGTGTTGCAAAGAGCCCAGACAAAAACTTTCCAGCCGGATGCGCACCGAACGGATTTGAGATAAAGAGGTGCGCTGTTGCATAACTAGCCTTTTCCATCGGCTGGCTATAGTCTCGAATCTTTTCAAGTGCTGATGCTAAATGCTCTGGATGATGCGTAACGAGCGCACCAGATGCGTCTGCTAGATATTCTCGTTTTCGTGATACAGCAAGCTGGAGCAATTGCGCTGCAAGTGGTGCGACAATAAACGCAACAATCATGCTAATAATTCCAATGAGCCCACTCTGTTGCCTGTCACCACTCTGTCCTCCACTGTAGCTCATGCGCATAAACATGTTTGCAAGTAAGGACACAAATCCCGCAAGAACGACAGCGATGGTCATAACTAAAATATCTCTGTTTTGCACATGAGACAATTCATGTGCCATGACACCTTCTAGCTCTGAGGGACTGAGGCGCAGAAGTATGCCAGTGGTCGCAGCAACTGACGCGTGTTGCGGGTTTCTTCCTGTAGCAAATGCGTTCGGCGCGTCATCGTTAATTATGAATACTTTTGGTTTTGGTATGTGCATACTCTGCGCAAGTCGAGTAACAAGAGCGTGCAAATCCTTATATGTCACTTCATCTGCAGGAATCGCACCAGAAGAGCGGATAGCCACAGAATCAGAAAACCAGTAGGCATACAAGTTCATCCCGACACTAAAGAGTACTGACACATAGAGAAATGAGGGGTTACCCGTTGCTTGCGATGCGAAAAAACCAAGTGCCATAACGACAAGGAAAAACGCCGTCATGAGTGCCCAGGTCTTCATAATATTTTTTTGTTTCTGAACCGCGAGTGATGTGTGCATGGTGCCTATAGTATAGGATAATCTGAGTAAAAGAGAAATCTGAAGTACCGCCGACAATACAACACAAAAGACTGAAACAGGCCTATGGAAACTTTACGTGATTCCCTCTAAAGCAGAACCCTGTTAACGCGTACACGCAAGTGCATTTGCTTTTGCACGCGTTGACGGACCCCAATACCCAGATGGCGCGTCGAGGTTTACCGCGGATAGTATTTCTGATGCATACTTTCTTTGAAATCGCTTCACTGCATCGAACATGCGCGAGCCAAAGAATTTGGTTTCAGCCCCTGACGAGCCCACACCAGTCGCACTAATGCTTGTATCTGTCTCTTTATTTAGAAACTTTTGTACGGCAAGGACATCATCATTTTCATCTCCTTGTTTGAGATTTTTTGCAAATGGTGTTGCGCATGATGCAGTGGCACTTTTTGTACTTGTATTCGTTGCGGTACTTGCGGTACCCGAAGCAGTAAAAAGCCTATCGAAGGGCACTTCAGTTATATAGCCACGTGTAGAAGGTGTTGGCACTGCTTCACTTGCAATTCTGAGTACAAGCGCATCATACTCCCCTAAACCAGACGAAGTTGTTTCTCGTGCAGGTTCCTGGATGGTCACTTCTGAGGTAGTCGTTGTTCCTCCGGCAGTCGTAGTAATTCTATACGTATTACCCGAAAGATTATTCGATTCTGAAGTCGTGTTTGTTGTTTGTGCTGCGGTCGTTGGTGCTACATACCCTGGACAATACTCTCGTGAGTTACCGTATGTCGTACATGAAAGTGCAAATTCTTCTGTGCCGAGCTGAATTGTCGCGCCTTGAGTTTCGTTACAAGAAGAGATACATGATGGTGCAAGTGCAGAAGTACGCGATACATAACACGCGGTGGTGGTACACCATCCTGCGCCAAAAGTTACTGAGGGAGATATTATAAAAAGAGCGCTGAGTAGAATTTTTCTCATAGTTAAAATATACCATAAAAAATGTGCGTCGAGACAAAAAAATACACGCTGGCAACCTCAGTCACCAGCGTGGACGTTCTCCATTGTTCGAGGAAATCAACGGAACGACGCGGAATGCGAATGTGACTTCGACACTTGCCACGTAGCGGCAATGTACCCTTTTCGTGGCTTCTTAACCACGTTTACGGTTACTTTGTCGCCGGGTCTGACATAGTCATTCCCACGGCAGGCATTGAGTCCAATTTTCGCAGTACGCGTTACTCCATCGAGGAGAACGTTTACGAATCCGTAGGTCCCGTTCCAGGACGTGACGGTAGCAGGCAGAAATTTCGACATGCGCTTTCCTCTCGCGTTAAGTCACTTCTACTGCATAAATACTCTATATGGAAATGCACAGATACACAAATGCCGGGCAGTGCCCGGCATTTGTGTATCTGTGTTTCTTTTATGTAATTTAGTAGTCACCACCCATACCTCCCATGCCTGGGTTTGCGGGCGTATCTTTCTTTTCTTCAGGTTCGTCGGCTATTGCAGCTTCTGTAGTGAGCAAGACCGCAGCCGCAGATGCCGCATTTTGCACTGCTGCGCGACTTACTTTTACTGGATCAATAATTCCTTGGGCGAGCATGTCAACAATCTTTGCCTCTGCATCATCGGACGCAGCATCAAAGCCAAAATTAGGACCCTTCGCCACAACATCACGGAAAATTACCGCGGCATCATCCCGTCCTGCATTTTTTGCAATTTGCATCAATGGCGCAGACAATGCTTTTGCAAGAATTCTATATCCCACACCAAATTCAGTATGTTCTGTCGCATGCTTACTCTTCATGAGCTTTGCAGAAACTTTTGCGAGCGCTGAGCCACCACCCGGAACGATACCTTCTTCGATTGCTGCCTTTGTGGCGTTTACCGCATCTTCAATTTTATCTTTAAGATACTTCATTTCGGTCTCTGTTGATGCACCAACACGAATTACCGCGACGCCTCCTGAAAGCTTGGCGATACGCTCTTGTAGTTTTTCTTTATCAAACTTTGAATCAAGATTTGCGAGTTGCGTTTTCAATTGCGCAACACGTGCCTCGATGTCTGACTTTTTTCCTTTACCACCGACAACAATGGTTCTATCCTTAGTCGCGATGACACGACTTGCCTTACCGAGCATCGAAACTTCAAGCGCATCAAGCTTCAGCCCAACCTCTTCTGAGATTACTGTTCCACCCGTCATAATCGCAATATCCTGAAGTATTTCTTTTTTTCTATCACCATATCCTGGGGCCTTCACTGCGAGAACACTAAATGCACCACGTAGCTTGTTAAGCACTAATGTTGTAAGTGCTTCTCCGTCCACGTCGTCAGCAATGATGACGAGTTCTTTGCGCCCAGCCTGCACAAGCTTTTCTAGTAATGGCAGTATTTCTTGTATTGAAGATATTTTTTTATCAGTAAGGAGAATATGAGCTTCTTTGTACTCAGCTTCCATACGCTCCGTGTTCGTTATCATGTAAGCAGAAACATACCCGCGGTCAAACTCCATACCTTCGGTGATTTCAGACTCGATACCCAAAGATTGTGACTCTTCTACAGTGACAACACCGCTTGTACCTACTTTATCGATAGTATCGGCAATAGTTTTACCTAATTCTGCACTTTCAGCAGAAACAGTTGCGACATTGCGTACTTCTTCCTTATTTTTTACTGGCTTTGCTATCGCCTTGAGCTCAAGGACTGCCTCCTTAGCAGCAGCCTCGATTCCGCGTCGCACCATTACAGCATTTGCACCCATAGCAATACGCTTAAATCCTTCTGAAATTATTGCATGCGCTACTACAACTGCTGTCGTTGTACCATCTCCTGCCATATCGTTCGTCTTTGTTGCAACCTCTTTAAGGACTTCGGCACCAATGTTTTCAAATTTATCCTTCAAAGATATTTCTTTTGCAATAGAAACCCCATCATTTGTAATACGTGGGCCACCGTAACTTCTATCAATTGCCACATTTCGTCCACGAGGACCATGCGTTACACGCACCGCATCAGCAACGACGTCAGCACCTGCTAAAATTTTAGCTCGAACTGCAGCGCCAAAGAGAACTTTTTTTGACATACTTAATATATACTTAATGTAATAAAATTATTTTTTTGTGACCGCGAGAACGTTGTCGTGTGGAATAACGTAAAAATCTTCACCGTCTATCTTAACTTCGTCATATCCGTACTTTGAAAACAAGACAACATCGCCGACGGCAACACCCTTCAATTCTTCAGCACCAATCGCAACAACTTCACCGCGTTCTGGCTTTTCCTTTTTTGCAGTGTCTGGAATATAGAGGCCACTTGTTGTTGTCTTTTCTTCAGTCTGTACCGGGCGCACGAGAATCCGCTTACCTACTGGAATAAATGATGCCGCTGTGCTTTTTTTTGACATAGAAACAATATTATTACTGTACAACTTTATAATGTGCAGATAGTATACGCGCTCCAGAAAAATTGCGCAAGAGTTATTTTACTGGAGCGTTGTGACACTTAGATATCTTAACTTTTAGTCACCCCCGCATGATCAAATAACATGTCTGTACTGTTACATTTCCGATGAGAACTGTGGCGAATAGCTGATTTAGCCTGCGAGATTGCCTCAATGGGGTGGACAATGCCTTACTTGCACCCAGGCTCTCTCTCTGCTACAGTACTCACCAATGAACGCAATTGGAGTAATGCTCCCGTACATACAAATTGCGCTTTCCCTTGTCTTGATAACCGCCATTCTCTTGCAGAAAACTGGTTCAAGCTTAGGAGGTGCATTTGGAGCTGATAACTTCAGCTCAGGTTTCCACACTCGTCGTGGAGCAGAACGCGTACTCTTCCAATTAAGTATTGGAGTTGCGGTACTCTTCGCTCTCTCGGCTTTTGGCACCTTGGTACTCCGCTAAGTAACTCTCACTTCCCTGTTTTGATTTTGTTTGTGTGAAAGTTGTTTTCTCCCGTGTTCAGCATTAATTGTATTTCAGGACGCACTCATTTACTGCACCACATACACACACATTATTACTATTTACTGAGCCTGGCTCACCCTTACCTATTTATGTCTACTGAAGAAACAACACAACATCCCACTCCGCAAGACGATTCTGCACTAACATTCGAAGCTCCACCGTCATTTCCTATACTTGAGCGCATCATTGCGATTTGGCACTCGCTTAAAATAACAGACCGTGTCATCGCTGCGATATTTCTTGCCCTACTCTGTTTTGCAATTTTCGGCATTGCACGAGACTTAAACTCACGAATCACCACAGAGATACCACTGAACAGTGGCTCACTACACGAGGGCGTTGTAGGCTCTCCACGATTTGTAAACCCAGTACTTGCTGTTTCAGAGACGGACCGATCTCTTACATCATTACTCTATGCCGGTCTCACACGCGCAATGAGTACTGGCGATATTGTGCCAGAACTTGCAGAAAAATATTCAATTTCTGAAGATGGAAAATCATATACATTTGTAATACGTACCGACGCGCGATTCCATGACAACACACCAGTCACCGCTGACGACGTTATATTTACCATTCAAAAAATACTTAACCCGATGATTAAAAGCCCACGCCGTGCAGACTGGGAGGGCGTAAAAATTGAGAAAAAAGACGAGCGAACTATTGTTTTCAATCTTGAGAAACCATATGCTCCGTTTCTTTCAAATACTACTCTAGGTATTTTGCCGAAACATGCGTGGAATGATTTAACTGATGAGGAGTTCGTTTTTAGTAATAAAAATATTGCCGCAATCGGTGCAGGTCCCTACTCATTCGGTGAAATTACCTACGACACCGGTGGTATTCCTCAACAATACACATTGCACAGCTTTAAAAAATATTCTCTAGGTGCCCCACACATACAGACACTCTATTTCTCATTCTTTCATAACACAGAAGAACTTACATCAGCCTGGGACTCTCGTACCATCGACACACAGAGTGGCCCTGCCCCGGAGCGTATACAATCACTCATTCATCAAAAAACAATTCTTGAGTCTGCGATTCTTCCTAGAGTTTTTGGTATATTCTTAAATGAGACTCGCAATCCAATACTTGCTGACGTTGTGGTTCGAAAAGCACTTCGCACAGCAGTAAACCAGAAAGATATTCTTGAAACAGTACTTCATGGTTTTGCTGTACCACTTACTGGTCCTTTACCTAACCTTATTCTTGAGTCAGCGACTGACTCTAACGTAGAGGCACTTGCAGAAGCAAATAAACTATTGACCGATGCTGGCTGGATTCTCGACGAAGCAACTCATACAAGAACTAAGGATGATAAAATTTTGAGCATATCACTTGCTACGGCAAACAATGATGAGCTCAAAGCAATAGCTCAGAAAATAAGTGAGTCATGGCAAACAATTGGCGTTTCCGTAAAAGTAGAGCTTTTTGAAACAGGCGACCTGAACCAAACAGTACTGCGTCCACGAGCATTTGACGCACTACTTTTTGGAGAAGTAACTGGACGTGAGCCAGACCTATTTGCGTTTTGGCATTCATCACAGAAAAATGATCCTGGGCTCAACATCGCACAATACAGTAACAAGAAGGCAGATAGCGAGCTTGAACGTGCACGAACAACGGGAGATGCTGAGGAAAAGAACGCATTGTACGCATCATTCACAAAACGTCTGCGCGAGGATATACCTGCGATATTTATATACGCACCTCAGTACATTTATATTCACCAGTACACCGACCCACACGCAACTCTCGCCCCTATCATGGAACCATACGAACGCTTTAGTGACGTACATACATGGTACGTAGAGAGTGAACGCGTCTGGAATTTTTTCGCATCGTAACCAAACATATTATTAAAAAATTATTATTTATTGAAATTACCGTATGAACGACACAACAGGAACAGCAGCTCCTTCGGCACCAACTGGTGACCGAAGAGACGGCAGAACAGGAGGAAATACTCAGAGACCACATGCACCACATGCCCGTGGCCCACAACGAGGTGGCAATTGGGCACCGCGCACAGGCGGACGACCAAAGCCACATGGAGAACGCGGCGGACGACCGCATGGCGGTGGTGGGCGTGGCGGCGCACACCGTGGCAGAGGCAAAGATGTTAAGCATGTAAACCACGTACCAACACGAAGCATGCGCAATGACTCAGTTGTTCCACCACTTGCCCCAAGAACAATACGTATCGTACCACTTGGTGGCGTTGAAGAAATTGGACGCAACATGACCGCTATTGAGTATGGAGACGACATCATTGTGGTTGATTGTGGACTTGCCTTCCCTGAAGGTGACACGCCAGGTATCGACTACATCCTTCCGAACACTGGATATCTAGAAGACAACAAGGACCGAGTCCGCGGACTGGTCATAACGCACGGTCACCTCGACCACATTGGTGGTATTCCGTATGTTATCGGAGCTATTGGCAACCCATCAATTTACACACGTCGTCTTACTGCAGCGATGATAAAAAAGCGACATGAGGAATTCCCGCACCTCGACCCGCTTGATGTACGCGTTGTAGAGAGTAATGCCGGTCTTAAAATTGGAGCTCTCACCGTTTCATTCTTTGGTGTAACTCACACTATTCCTGATTCAATGGGTGTCATCATCCATACTGACATCGGAACAGTAGTACTCACTGGAGATATTAAACTGGTGCACGATAATGGCGTAGTAGATCCGAAAGAAGCTGCGGAATTTAAAGTATTCGAAAAAGAGCGACCGCTCGTACTTATGATGGACTCAACAAACCTTGAAACTCCAGGCTGGTCTATCGACGAGCGCAGAGTATTCCAGGCATTTGAAGAAATTATTTGTGATAAGAAATTAAAGCGTATCTTTATTGGTATGTTCTCTTCTCACATGGAGCGCATCATTAAAATTATTGAAATTGCGGAACGAAATGGGAGAAAAGTTGCTGTTGATGGCAGAAGCATGAAGGGTAACGTCGCGATTGCTGAGGAACTTAAAATGCTCACGCCTCAAAAAGGCACCCTTATCCCTGTTGAGGAAATTGAAAACTACCCACCTGACAAAGTAGTTGTATTGGTCACTGGTGCACAAGGAGACGAATATGCGTCGCTCATGCGCATGGCAAACAAGACGCACAAGAGCATCCGCTTACGAACAGATGACACTATCGTTCTTTCATCTTCTGTCATTCCAGGAAATGAACGCTCTGTACAACGACTCAAGGACAACCTTTCTCGCCAGGGCGCTTTCCTGGTTACATATCAGTCGTCAGATGTACATGCGTCCGGCCACGGATACCGAGAAGAGTATCGTTGGATTCACCAGCAGATTCGCCCTAAGTTCTTTATCCCTCAGCACGGCTATCACTATAAATTGAGAAACCATGCAGACTTGATGCATGAGAGTATTGGCCTCCCGATGTCTCACATGGTTATTCCAGATAACTCATCGGTTATTGAAATTCGTGAGGAAGGCACAAAAATAGTAAAACTTGATGTCAAAGCTCCCGCAAACACACGCGTCGTTGAGGGGCACACAGTTTCTGATATCCAGACAACTGTGCTTCGGGATAGAAAGACACTCGCTACTGATGGCATCTTCGTTGTCGTTGCGACTCTAGACCAAAAAACTGGACGTCTACGAAAATCGCCAGATATTATTTCCCGAGGCTTTATTTATCTACGCGAGTCACAGGACTTACTCCAACAAACTCGACTCATCATAAAGAAGCATGCGGAGCGCATTGCGCAACGTGCCTACCCTATTGATGCCGAAGCTATAAAGACTGAAGTTGCAGAAGCTGTAGAGCAATTCCTCTTCCAGCAAACAAATAAACGTCCGATTGTTATTCCTGTTGTTGTGAGCGTGTAGTTATATTATTGTATGACTTTTCTTGTTGAGACAATACTCGATGCACTTGGTGGTATTGGTGATTGGTTTACACGAGCCGAACACACTCACGAGCAGACACTGCTCTCATCAAACGAATAGAAAATAGCGACCACATGGTCGCTATTTTTATATATCTGTCTAGTATCGTTAGAGGAGCGTTTTTGCAGCAGCAATAATATGTCGCGGAGTCATCTCGTAGCGTTCAAGTAATTCTGCCATCGTTCCAGATTGTCCAAACTCGTCTTTTACGCCAACCATGTGCATCCGTGTTGGTGCGTGCTGTGCAAGAATTTCCGCTATAGCTGAGCCCAGCCCACCCATAATTTGATGCTCCTCAACGGAAACGACACATCCGACTTCTTTTGCAACCGAAATGATTGCATCTGCGTCAATTGGTTTTATGGTATGAATATTAAGCACCACTGAGCCAATCCCCTCTTCATCTAATTTTTTAGCAGCCAAAAGTGTATTGTGTACGAGCGCACCCATGGCAATAAAGGCGACTTTCGGATTTTGTGAACGCCATAATTCCTGAGCTTTACCGATTTCGAAAGGCGTCTCTAGAGTAGTTACGAGTGCGGTCTTCTCACGAGCAAGACGTAGGTATGTAGGACTCATTGTTTTTGCAAGTGCAAGTGTTGCGAGTCGCGCTTGATTACTATCGCATGGCACAATTACATTCATGCGAGGTATGACTCGCATTATTGCCACATCTTCGACTGCTTGGTGCGTACCGCCATCTGGACCTACAGAAATTCCTGCGTGTGAGCCGATAACCTTAACTGGCTGATTATTGTAGCAGGCAGTAGTTCTGATTTGCTCCCAATTTCTACCTGGGCTAAACATTGCGTATGAAGATATAAATGGAATCTTACCCATTGCTGCCATGCCTGCGGCAGTTGCTGCAAGATTTTGTTCTGCAATACCAACCTGCACGAAACGTTTTGGGAACGCTTCCTTAAACAAATGCATACGCGTTGATTCAGTAAGGTCAGCACATAATCCAACGATACGTTCGTCTAATTTTGCAGCCTCGACAAGCCCATCTCCGAAACCGATACGAATTGCTACTGTCTCAGGTTTCTCGTCAAATATTTTTTCATGTAAGTGTAAGGATGTGTTGAGCATATATCTATTGTACCTTTTCTTTAGCGCGTAAGAAATACACCTACGTGCATAGTTTTCTAAAATAATTTACTCCCGCGTACTGCTGAGCCTTCTACCGTAGCCAACACGACTTCATTCTTTTCATCTGGAAACCCAAGTGTAAGTACCTCAGACAAAAACGGGCCCACCTGCTTTGGAGGGAAATTTACAACACAAAGAACATGTCTCCCGACGAGCTCCTCTTTTGTATAGTTCTTTGTTATCTGAGCTGAACTTTTTTTAATACCTATCTGCTGACCGAAATCTATAGTGAGCTTATATGCAGGCTTACGCGCCTCTGGAAAATCATCGACAGATATAACGACACCTACGCGAATATCAACTTTTTCAAAATCTGGATATGCTATTACCTCCATGGAAAACTAGTCGTGGTGAGATGCCTCAATCTTTCCCCCGAGGGAACGGAGTGCGCGTAGCGCACTATCTGCCTGTTCTTTATTTGGTGGCATGCCATGCCAGTGGTAATCACGTTCAAACTCAGGAACACCCTTACCAGCGACAGTGTGGGCAATAATGACACTCGGCTTATCAGCAATTGACTGGGCACGTCCTATCGCATCATTCATTTCACTAAAACTATGTCCATCAGCCTCTTGTACATGCCACCCAAAAGAACTCCATTTCTCTGCGAGTGGATCGATAGGCATAACGTCATGTACGTAGCCATCTATTTGAATACCATTTCTATCAACTATTGCGATGACATTATGTAATCGCTCTCTTCCTCCAAGCATTGCTGCTTCCCAGATGATACCGCAATCAAGTTCGCCGTCACCCAACATACAGTAGAAGAATTTTTGACTACTGTAACCAAGAGTGATTCTATCTGCAATTGCCATACCAATGGTTTGACCAAGTCCAGAACCAAGTGGGCCAGAACTCACTTCAATACCCGGGAGCCACTCTCGGTGTGGATGTCCCTGCAAACGAGAGTTAAATTTGCGCAAGGTTTTTAATTCCTCAACGGGAAAATACCCAGAGCGAGCCATCGTCGCATATTGTACAGGGCAAATATGTCCGTTTGAGAGCACAACTCGGTCGCGATCTTCCCAGAGAGGGTTTTTTGGATCATGCTTTAATGTGTGGAAATACAATAGAGCAAAAATATCTGCCATATCAAGTGGGCCGGCGGTATGTCCTGATCCTGCGGCAAGAAGCATCTCAATGATATCCTCACGAATAGTAGTTGCCATCCCGGTAAGAAATTTTTCTTTATCGTTCGTCAGTAACATACTCATATATATATTATAGCGCAATAAGTTTAAGACCAACGCATTCATCGAGCTCTCTGTGCAAGACTCCTACAAACGCATCAAGTCGCACCTCTAAGGTTACAGCGACCTCGGCGCTATTCAAATGACCACCGTATGTACTATTTTCCGTATCGCTAATAGTTGTATGTATGTGCAAAAATGGCACCTCGTTAACTAACGTAATGTTTCCCATAAGTGAAACAACTTCGACATCATGCGGGTATTGTTTCCAGAAATATGCCCTCTTTTCCAAGTCATAATATCCAAGCTCAACATTTTTTATTGCTCCAATTGCCGAAAAAGTTCCTGAGTAAATTTTTTCTTGAATACAAAAATTAATAATCGTATCGTGAACTTTCTCGTCCTTAATAAGACGGAGCATATATGTCTGCCTAATGTTTACCGGTTGATTTTTCATGCGCATACAACTAATGCCTTCAATAATCCTTCGTATGCACGAACCGGGTCTTGTTGTTTTATAATCGCAGAACCAATAACACATCTATTTGCGCCAGCACGCAGTACTGGACATATTGTGTCACGATTCATACCACCATCAATGGTAATGACGCACTCTGGTACTGCTGAGCGCAAAAGCTTAATTTTTTCTAAGGTACGTGGGTCAAAAAGAGTACCTTGCACTCCAATTGGAGAAATACTCATTAGCTGAATATGCTTTACCAGTGGATGCCGTGCGAGTGAAAGAATTGTTTCAATTGGTGTCTCAAATAAAATACTGAGCGCGGACTCGGCACCGCGTGATTGCCACATATCAAAAGTCTTTAACACATCTTCATCGGATTCGAATACTTCGCGATGCGCAATGAGACGCGTTACGCCTTTGCGCGCATACTCACATCCAATCTGGAACGGATCGAGTACCATCAGGTGAGCCTCTGTAAATATGCCTTGGGGAATGACACCGTGCTCAGCCATGTCATACTTTGCAACATCACTATATGGATATGTAGTATCAGGAGTAAACACACCATCACATACATCAATATGTATCGAATCGTGTAGTGATAGTATCGTTGCTAGTCCCATCTCATAGGCTGACTTTGTGCCCACAAGTACTGATGGTGTAATGTAATTACGAAATGGTTTCAATCTGTCTGATACGTCGAGCATGTCGTTCTTCGTTAGAAAATGCGGTAGTAATCCAGGTCATAACAACCTTTTCTGCCTCCTCGTCTGATAAAAATCTTGCCCCAAGCGAAAGCACGTTAGCATCATTATGCTCTCGCGTAGAACTAATCATGCCGAGCTCTTTTCCGGACATGTCTTTTTGTTGCACATGCGGCTCTCCGTAATACACAACTGCGCGCACATGCTTAAATTTATTTGCCACTATTGCCTCGCCTTGCCCTGACGCCCCAAGAACTACGGCCTTACTGTCGGAACCAGCTGCAATATCTTCAGAAACTTTTTTTGCGGCAGTAGCAATAAGTGCAGGATAATCATCTGCAGGATCATAGAGATGTGGTCCACAATCCTCGCATGTAATGCCCGCCTCTTGTAAAAATAGTTCAATCTTTTCCTTTAGCTCGAAACCGGCATGGTCTGATGCAAGATATATTTTCATATATACAGTATATCACGTGCACTAGCCCAAGAAGAAACTACACCTTAATTTTTGATGCCTCGATTACGTGACGCACGAGTGAATGTGTATACCCCATTTCATTGTCGTACCACGCAAGAACCTTAACGAGATTCCCAATGACGCGTGTCATAGTGAGATCTGCGATTGATGCATGAGGATCACCGACTATATCTGACGATACAAGTAATTCATCAGTTGCGGTGTAAATTCCTTGCCATTTTGGCTCTTGTGCTGCTTTACGGAGTATATCGTTAACTTCTTCAGCGGTCGTTTCCCTCTTTGCAATAAATGTAATATCTGCCATTGAGCCTGCAGGAACCGGGACGCGTAGTGCGATGCCATCAAATTTACCTTTAAGTTGTGTGTACACCTCTGCCGTTGCCTTCGCAGCACCAGTTGAAGACGGCACAATGTTGAGTGCAGCTGCGCGACCACGACGCATATCTGCTTTTCCACCAGGACCATCAACTATCATCTGTGTCGCCGTGTATGCGTGCACCGTGTTCAATAACGCCTTATCAATACCTACGGTAGCATCAAGAATTGCAACTATTGGACTGGTGCAATTTGTAGTACAAGATGCATTTGATGTAACCGCTGTCTTTGAAAAATCTTTTTCATTTGCCCCCATAAGAATAGTGGTGCCGTCAGCCGCATCACCTTTTGCAGGTGCTGAAATCACTACACGCTTTGCACCACCAGTGAGGTGCGCCTTTGCTTTTGCATATTCAGTAAAAAAACCAGTAGACTCAACCACAACATCAACTCCAAGTGCGCCCCACTTAATCATTGCCGGATCCTTTTCCTTTGATACAGAGATGCGCTTACCATCTACGATGAGGGCACCCTCTTCGAAAGAAACAGGGAATTCTGCGTGACCATACACTGAGTCATATTTAAGGAGGTATGCGAGGTTTTCTGCTTCACCTAAATCGTTGATACCAACCACTTCAATATCTGGATATGAGCGTGATGCATGTAAAAAGGCTCTACCGATTCTACCAAACCCATTAATACCAACTTTAATCATATGTCTATTATTTAATCAATGATAATCGAACAAGCGCGTACTGTACCGGAACCGTTGTATTATCAACGGCGGCAATTAAGGCGCTCGCGGTATGCCCTGTAACTGCATACACCGTACTTCTAAAACGTTCATCGACAACACACACGGATGCAATAAACAGAAGGAGCGACAGAAACAACGCTCGCACGCGACCACTGAACTCGTGGGGCTTGAGTGGGCGAAGTATCTGAAAATCACTCGTATTCATACTCGTAAGTATACCTGTATTACTCTTTCAGTTCTGTGATTGTAAGTCATACTTTGGGGATTACCCAAAGGACGTAGAGCTACTTTGAGTAGTACTGAATGGTGCTTGTGCTCGCGCGAAGTAACGGACCAAACACAGGGCTTTCTTCAACCATACGGGGAGTATAAAAACTGGAAAGGTACATAAAAATGATTCCCAAAAGAGCTGCGACGCCAATGAGTGAATAGCTTAGAATTTTTAGCACCCCGCGTGACGACTGAGGAATGCCTGGCTGTTGCATGTATGTAGAATTTTTTGTTATTGCTCTATGCGCTGTCCTATCTCGACGCTGTATGTATTCTAGGCGCTCCTTTTCAGAATAGAGTGCTGGCGATGGATTTTGCTCACGATGTATGGTGATTTTTTCTGGAATGTCCGGAAGAAAATTCTTCTCTGGGTCTTCTTCATATCGCGCAGGGATATATACCTCTGGTGTCTTTTCTCTACGTTGTAGTGGTGCAATTTCTGGCGCAGATGGTACTTGATTTACTGGTATTTCAGGGGCAACCACTGGTACAGGAATAAGTGGTACCAGGGACATCACTTCTTTCGTGAGAGGTCGAGTAATCTTTTCAGGAATATCATTTTTTTCTTGTATGGTTGGCGCAACCGTTTGCTGTATGTGTGCAGTTCTTCTATAACTAAACAATGACTCAAGCCCCACAAACAATCGTTCACCAAAATATTTTTTTGCTATAGAATTATTTTGTACCAACTCTTCAATTTGAGACACGTTATATCCAGACAGACGCGCCGCTCTGTTTGTTGAAACATACTTAATACCTCCAATCATTATGGTCTCTTCAGAGTCTTCTGCATTTTGCGTGCTTGATTTACGTTGGGCTTTTCGCTCTGCTGCATATCTTTCGAGAGCTGCTACTTCTATCATGCGAACTCCGGCGTTATCTGTGCATGTTAAAATACCTCTCCCACAAAGACGCTCTATGTGCTGAGGGGTAAATCCAGAAATACTACAAGCGCGTTCAATGGTGACATGCGTTTCACTCATGAGAGCTAGTATAACTCTATTTTTAATTACTCTAAACTGAGTTATGCCTTTTCCACTTCCTCTTTGACAATTTGCTGCAATATTTTTGGGTTCCCTGCACCTTTCAAAGCTTTCATTGCTTGCCCAACAAAAAATTGTAGCAGTTGCACTTTTCCTGATTTATACTCAAGAACAACGCTAGGATTTTGCGCGACAATATCGGCGACCACGGCGCGTAATGCACTTTCGTCACTCACCTGTAATAGCCCTTTTTCTTGTGCAATCGTGAGCGGGTCACGCCTATCTTCAACGAGCATCTTCAACACATCTTTAGCTCCTCGTGAAGAAATCTTATCCTCAACGACGAGTAGCATCAACGCCTTGAAATTTTCTGGCGAAACGGGTATATCTTGTGACGAGCGAAGACTCATGAGATCAGAAGTTATATAATTACTTGCAATCTTTTTTGCTTCACCCTCTAGTGAGGATGCGACAGTCTCGAAAAATTGTCGTAAGGTTGTATCGCTCAGATATGTCTCAATATCATGCGCCGCGATACCGTATGAGCTATATCGCGCACGAATTTGCACAGGAAGCTCTGGAAGAGAGGCGATGATTGCCTCCTTATTAAATTCTGGATGTTCACTGAGCTTGAGCTTTGGTAAATCTGGGTCAGGGAAATACCGATAATCCGCAGAACCTTCTTTGATACGTTGCGCAAATGCTACCTGCTTATTCTCGTCCCAACCGCGCGTTTCTTGTAGTATCTCTCCCCCACTCTTGAGCACCTCAATATGACGCTTCACTTCAAAGGCAATCGCTTTTTCTACAGAGTTAAACGAGTTCAAGTTTTTTACTTCAACTTTTGTGCCAAGTACTCCTGGCTTATTTGAAACAGAAATATTTGCCTCAACACGCATTTCTCCTTTTTCCATATTTGCGTGTGATACACCTAACGTGCGCAGTAATATTTGTAATTCACGCGCAAAGGCACCAGCATCTTCTGCTGTGTGCAACACTGGCTCGGTTACTAACTCCATTAATGGTACGCCCGCGCGGTTATAGTCTATGAGTGTCTTATTTGACTTGGTATCGTGCTGACTTCGGGCGGTATCTTCTTCAAGGTGAATACGCGTTATGGAAACACCATGTAACGAACCACCAGAGACAAGTGGGTATGCATACTGGCTCAACTGGTATCCTTTTGGTAAATCTGGATAAAAATAACTTTTGCGGTCAAATTCTGTGTAGTCTGCAAGCTTCGCTCCTATTGCTGCGCCTACCTGTAGAACATATTGCACAGCTTTTTTGTTAATCACTGGAAGCGTACCCGGGTGCGCCATACATACCGGACAAATGTTATGGTTTGGACGTTTTTCATCCGCATCATTAATTGAACCGCAGAACATCTTTGTGGCCGTATGTAACTCAACATGTACCTCGAGACCGATAGTGGGAAGATATTCAGATGATTCGCTCATAGGCGCTACTATAGCAAATACTCGCCAAACAAAAAAGACCTACCCACGCAATATTTTAATGAGTGTATCTGCAAATACCTTTATCGATGCGTCATCGTAAATAGATACCGTTAAGACTTCTTTGCCCCATTTTTTTGCAATTTTGATTTGCTTTGCAAGGTCGGCCTCGCTTACCATATCTGTCTTGGTTAACACAATCACCTCTTGCTTCTCTAACAATTCAGGGTTAAACGCTTTGAGCTCTCCTAAGATAATTTTACGCACAGCAACGATATCTTCATTTTCAAGCGAGATGCAGTGGAGTAATACTTTTGTACGCTCAATGTGTTTTAGAAATTTAAACCCGAGACCCTTTCCTTCAGACGCACCTTCAATAAGTCCTGGAATGTCAGCGAGAACGTACCCGAATAAGTCACCTAAGTTTGGATCAAGTGTTGTAAATTGATAGTTGCCTACTTTCGCATGTGCATTGGTAATCGCATTCAAAAGTGAACTCTTTCCAGCGTTCGGCAATCCTATCAATCCAGCATCAGCTATCAATCGCAAGACTACATGGAGCACCGACTCTTGAGCGTTTTTTCCTTTCGTAGATTCTATTGGTGAACGATTGGTTGAGCTCTTAAATTCATTATTGCCTAAACCACCGTTGCCACCATTCAAAATTTTAACCGGAGTCTCATCAAGAATATCGTATTGCTTCTCTTTACTTCTTACACTGACGAGAGAGCCAATCGGGACTTCAATGATGCAGTCGCTACCATGCTTTCCATGCATATGTTTACTGCCACCTGGTGCACCGTCTTGCGCTTTAAATGTAGTATCGTGCTTATACTTATGTAGTCTCCCTATATCACGGACACCTTTCAAATATACATCGCCACCACGGCCACCATTTCCTCCTGCGGGCCCGCCAAAAGGACGAGATTTTTCTCGCAACCAGCGGACAACACCGTCACCTCCGCGCCCTGCTTTTGCTTCGAGTATTATTTCATCAATTAATGTCATATGGGTAGTATACGGTATTTAAAAAAAATTGGGCAAAAAAAGTACCGCAATATGTTTGATCTGCTCTCTTAGGTTTCCTCCTTTCCGAGCTAGACACATATTACGGTCAGATATCAGCGTTGCTTGGCGGGCTAAACTGATAAATGTATATTAGCATAACAATTTAAAAAGTCAATGTTTGCACATATAAAAAATGCCGTACCCACCTCCCCGAAGAAAGAATGGGTACGGGGCAATCAGTTCCCGTGCTTGCGCTGGGACCTGAACAAAAACTCGAAACTCGTCCAGTACACGATGATTGCAGCACCTGCTAAGATGCAGAACCATTGCACTTTTGTGACCGTTTCACCTCCTAAGATGTTTTGGTGCACATGCGTTGCGGTGTAGTACATGCATGCCGCGAGGCTAAGCGTGAGAACGAATACGAGTCTGAAAAGATTCCGTGCCATGTGAATCCTATTCCCCTGGAGATAGAGCCATGCCCGAGGAGCAGCATTTTAATATAATAACACAAAATATTAAACTTGTCCACTCCTATTTTTGAACCACCTTCCACCCTTCTTGCAATAGTTCTTCTGCTTTTTTATATTTCATTTCTTTTATCTCAGTACCATTTGTTATAGTAACCAAATCATTTCGTCCTGGCGCATTTTTCTTTACTAAGTGCGCACCCTTATCTTCAGAGATAAAGTCTGCTCCTTCTTTTATTTCTTGCATCTTTGGAGTCTCAATTTTTTTGAACATTTCTGGCTGTAATTGCGTGAGAAGCGTGGACACATTATGTGCGTAACTGTGTTCCATATCCTTAAACATACGCGTACCATCTTTCTTATATTCTACGAGCGGGTCACGTTGGCCATAGGCACGGAGATTTACGTTTTGGCGTGTGTGATCCATCGCTTCAAGATGATCAACCCAAAGTAAATCAATTGTTTGTAACATAACTCGTCGCGCAACAGAGAAAAATACATCTTCACCGAGTGCCTGCTTTTTTTCTGACGCGATTGTCACAAGCTCTGGATGCTCTGTAGCGAGATGAAGTATCTCTGCATCAATTGCATCGGGGCCACCAGTCAATACAGCATAGCGACGCTTGTACACACTCTGTCTCTGAATATTCATGACGTCATCATATGCAAGCACTTGTTTTCGTGAGTCGAAGTTAAATCCCTCAATTTTAGATTGCGCCGTTTCAAGTGCCCGAGAAATCATACTGTTTTGCACCGGCTCTTCGTCTGGGATATTCAGCATGTTCATAACGCCCTGCACTCGGTCACCCCCGAAAATACGCATGAGGTTATCCTCAACTGATACAAAGAACTGCGTTTCGCCTGGGTCTCCTTGTCGGCCAGAACGACCACGTAATTGGTTATCAATTCTTCGCGCTTCGTGACGCTCAGTTCCAAGCACAAACAAGCCTCCGAGTTTTTGAATCTCAGCATATTCTTCCGGCGAGCCTGGGTTACCTCCAAGCTTAATATCCACCCCACGTCCAGCCATGTTTGTCGCAACAGTCACCGCACCTTTTTTCCCCGCCTCAGCAATAATCGAACCTTCACGTTCGTGATTCTTTGCGTTAAGCACTTCGTGTGGCACACCCTCTTTGGAAAGGTATGCAGAAAGCTCTTCGTTCTTCTCAACAGAAACTGTTCCGATAAGAACTGGCTGTCCCTTCTCATGAAGAGTTTTTACATGTTTCGCAATTGCGCGCCACTTCCCTTTTTCGTTTTTAAAAATTAAGTCATTACTGTCAATTCTTTTTGGCGGGATATTTGTAGGAACAATTACAGTATTTAAGCCGTATACTTTGTAAAATTCTTCAGAAGAAGTCGCTGCAGTCCCGGCCATTCCTGCCAGCTTTGTATAAAGTCTAAAATAATTTTGAAATGTAATTGATGCGTATGTGCGAGATTCTTTCTGAATAGTTACTCCCTCTTTCGCTTCTACAGCCTGGTGCAATCCTTCGCTCCATCGTCGCCCTGGTTGCATGCGTCCAGTAAACTCATCGACTATGACCACCTCACCATCTTTTACTACGTACTCCTCGTCTTTATTGAAGAGTGCTTTGGCACGAATCGCTGTCTCAAGGTGATGCACATACTTAATACCTTTATCAGTATAAATATTTCCGACGCCAAGCGCTGCCTCAGCCTTCTCAATACCTGAATCATTAATCTGTATCGCACGCATCTTTTCATCAACTTTGTAATCCTCGTCGCGAACCATCGTCTCTGCAATTTTTGCAAATGTCTTGTAAAGCACATCAGAATCCTGTGCAGGCGCAGATATAATGAGTGGCGTACGAGCCTCATCAATGAGAATTGAGTCGATTTCATCCACAATAGCAAAGTTGTGCGGACGTTGACGTACCTCTCGAGCATCGTATACAAGATTATCTCTTAAGTAATCGAAGCCAAATTCATTATTTGTTCCATACGTAATATCGGCCATGTATGCTTCACTGCGAGAGCAAGGTCTTAGAAATTCGTGCGCAACTTTAAAGCTTCCCGTCTCGTCACGATCTGCATCTGCCTCAGTATGTGCTGGGTCGTACAAAAAAGATGACTCATGGTTTATTACGGCAGTGGTCATGCCCAATGCCCAGTAAATTTGACCCATCCACACTGCGTCTCGACGTGAAAGGTAATCGTTTACCGTGACGACGTGCACACCCTTCCCTGAGAGCGCATTTAGATACGCTGGCAACGTAGCTACCAGCGTTTTTCCTTCTCCGGTACGCATCTCTGCAATATCACCATTATGAATAACGGCTCCACCGATAAGTTGCACATCAAAGTGTCGCTGGTTCAAAGTTCGACGTGACGCTTCACGCGTTGCCGCAAAAGCTTCAGGTAACATATCATCGAGTGACGCACCTGCACTCACTCGGTGCTTAAATTCTAATGTTTTTGCGCGAAGCGCATCATCTGAAAGTTCCTTAAATACTGCTTCAAGCGCATTCACTTTAGGAACTACTGCTTGAGCACGCTTTAATGCCCCTCTATTCTCATCAGTAATTGCATTCAATGCTTTCGTAATCCAGTTCATAGTGGGGTGCATTGTACTACCTACATGACCATAATGAAAGAATTTTTTACGACAACCATATAGCAACAGCACGAGGCAATAACCTCATTTTACACCCACACAGTGGATATCTCGCCACAGAATAGAGCGTCTATTAGTTTCGAACCTCTTGCGGAGCAGCGTTTTCCGTCTCCGGGGCAACCTGCACGGGGCCAACGTTCACAATAATATCGCGCTTTGAACTATAGATGAGTGCTTTGCCCGCATTTTTAAAGATAATGAGCGTATCACCCGCCTCGGCATTCTTAAAGAATGGATCTTTTGCTATAAGTTTTTCTGGCTCGGTAATTGACATGACAGTTGGAGTCTCATCTGCAGGCAAGAGTATATGTTTCTGAAGACCGGCAAGGATTGACCCGAGCAATTCCTTTTTCTCTAAATCATCCGTAACAGGAATTGCGGTTGCCGGAGTTACCGCACTATTTGCATTTTTTGAAGTTGCAGAGCTTGTTGGCCAAACAAGAAATAGTATGAATAACGCGGTTACAGAAAGAATGCCGATGACAATCTTTTTTATGTATGGATTTCCGTATGCATGACGAGCCTCGCGCTGTGGTGGTCGTGACTCGACGCTGACGGCGTCCTCATTTTGAGAAACGGGGCGAATCGGTTGGCGCATACTTTGTGTGTGCCTAAATTGAGCTTCTCGCTGGAGATGGTATTCACGCTCAGAAAGCACTGGTTGCTTTTGAACTGGAAAAGACTGTATTTTTTGTGGCACGGGCTGTTCAACGGCATGAGGACGTTTCGTGTTTTTTGAAATATTTTTTATAGTCTTTCGCGCTTTAGGTGCCATGCGTATATTCTACTATAAAAAACCACATCCGCGTAGATTACTTATCATCATCTGAAGCGTCAATGATGGTAAAATCATCAGCAGTAAAACTGTCACCATTTTTTATTCGTGACGCTTGTGGTTCAGTAATAAAAATCGGAATTGTGGCGATGCCAAGTACCCCCAAGAGGGCAAGTACCCATGAATATCCGTACTCACTTGAGGTGTTCCTCGCAGTAGCTGTTTGTACCACTTCTTTATTATTTACACTCACCGTATGTGCATCGTGTGGTACTGGTGACACAAGACCGAGTTCACTAATATGCATGCCAAATATTTTTCCGTTGGTCTGATTTTTTTGAGAGGTATCAATTTTAGAAGTAGTTTCGCTCTTTACTCCAGATACTATTGCGGAAGTAACACTCGGCCTCTCTACAACCTGTAGCGATTCATTTTTTTCTTCTACACGTGCACCGAAGGGTAAAATTGAAAACAATGCTTGCGGTACAGTAGCACTTAATTCGGGCAAAACTTTCAATGTCTGTATTTCAGCTTCAGCAATTTTTTCTAGTCGAGGAAGAGATAGTGCGACTCGTTTTACTTTGTGTAACTCTGAGAGCTTGGTGAGTGACTGAGGGAACGAAGTTGTTGCCTGCCGTGCAATACGTGTACCATCAGGAAATACATATACTTGGTAGCCAGAAACTAATTTTGACCCAGTGAGATCGAGAGGCGCATCGGTCATATTATGCACGGAGACATCACCAGATTCAGTGACAGTTATATTTACCACTGTAGGGACAACGGTTACTTCAATTTGGGCATCGTCAGAAAGTGATTCCGCGCTCCCTTCAACGTAAACCAAATACTCACCCTCCTTCTCATATGCATGGGCAACTTTTTTCCCAGTGTCTATATATCCATCACCGAAGGACCATCGTACAATGCCTTCAACAACGCCACCCTTCGCATTGAACATTTCTGCGGTGAAGCGCGCGAGCGTACCATTATGCACCGTTAGATGTTCAGGGACGCGTACTGTCAGCTGCGGTGGCGGCTCAATCGTTACCGTATGAAATTGAATTATGGGCGTGGCGGTAGAGGTATTTGCTTGTGTCGTACCCGTATCACCTGATGCACCACTCGAAACACCAGCCACAGCGAAGCCGACTTCGGACCCAGGAGTAGCGACTCCAGGGAACAGCGATGCGGTTGCTGTTCTGTGTAGCGAATTGCCATCATCTTTTGCACCGTTTGCATCAGTGTATGCAATTGAATCCAGTGTTGCGCCAGCTCCAGTCCGCAAGGCAAGAGTTTCACCACTATTAGTCAGTGAAAAAGAACTATCGAAGAGTGTTCCTGAGAAATTAGGGAAATCTTGCAAAAAAGTGGTTGCATCATCCGCAATAACTGCACAAGTTCCTGGTGACAAAAGTGTGACGCCACGTACAAGCGTTAATGCATGCGCGACATTACTTTCAAAAAACTTTACATCTTTTGATTCAAAAGATTCTGCGCTCGTACACATCTCAACCCATTCATGTTTATCATCTGAGGTTGGCGGTGCATACATAATTTCACTGAGTGCAACTTGCGCGTGAGCGTTTGAGAAGCAACAAACAACTACGATTATGAACGAGATGCGCTTCATGGATGTTACTCATCATTAAGAAGTGCGTACAACTCATCATCATCCAATTCTTCTGCATTCATTTCTGGGATGTTCGCTCCTACTTCATCGTCAGCGTCCTCAGTACCTACTGCAGCCTCCTTTATTTCTTCTACATCTATACTTTTAGTTATCGGAGTAGGCTCTGTAAGTACAACAGATTCAGGTGTGGCAGTAGCCTCTACTGTTGCTACGTCAACACTCTCGATTGGCGAACTTCTTGTTATCACTTCTGGCACAACTACCTGTGGCGCGATAACCCCACCCGCAACTACTGCCGCGCCAGCGAGAGTGCTTTTCGCCTCAGACTCTTTCTCCTTCTGTGCAAATTTTTCTAATGCTTCTTTCAATTTTTTACGGTGATCATCGAGTACTTGCTCTTTGGGCGCTTCAACTTTCTTCTCTTCAACGGGCTTTTGGCTTTGATTATTTTTTTGCGGAACATTCTTTTGCTGCTCTTTATCACCGCCTTGTTTCTGCTCTTGTTTCTTTTGCTGACCATTATTATTTTGACCACCTCCTCCATTCTGTTTTTGCGGCTGTTTTGGCTGTGCCTGTTGTTGCTTTTGCTGCGGTTGTTGCTGTTGTTGTCCCTGAGCTTTAGGCACTGTCAAAATATCAGCTTTTATGAGCATTTTTTCAACCTCGAGTCGAGGCACTCCGTATTTAGCCTGTGAGCTCGCCGTTATCTCTTGTACAAAGTTATACGGTGGCTCGTTAATGGGGGCAAGTGTCTGTGCAGAAAACGGTTTTGAACCGACTCCATCAATCATGAGTGTCAAATATATTTGCGCAAACCCAAGCCCCACTAAATCCTGCGCTGTAAATACTGGGTCAAACATTTTTTCTAACACCTCTGAGTCCATGGGACCGACTCGAAAAGAAATAGTTGTGCCAACGTTACCGAATACTGCCGCCTGGATTTCTTCGGATACCTGTTCTATATATTGATGGGCAATCGTCAGTGACAGTTTGTACTTTCTTGCTTCCGAGAGAATATTTGCAAAAGAATCGTTTGCTACTGACTGAAATTCATCGACGTACAAATAATATGGTGGCAGTTTCGCGAGACCAGCTGCCGTTTCTTCTGCGCGAGACATTGCAGCAAGATACGTCTTCACCACTATCATACTTCCGAGCAGATCTGCATTCGTTTCTCCAACACGTCCTTTTGAAAGGTTTACAATGAATATCTTTCTGTTATCCATCAGTTCACGAATATTGAATGTGGAATTTGGCTGAGCAACGATATTGCGGATGAGCGGGTTGGATACAAACTGCCCAATTTTGTTTTGAATTGCAGGTGTTGCTTCTTTTGTATATCTATCTGTATATCCTGCAAATTCCTCAACCCAATAGCGCTTTACAATTGGGTCAGTAACAAATTCAGTAACTTTTTTTCTAAATTGCGCATTCGTAAGCATTCGGTTTACATCAACTAGTGTTGTGTCAGGATATTCAAGTAACGCAAGTAATGCGTTTTGCAGAATATATTCCATTCTGGCACTCCATGATTCTGGTCCCCAAATACGCTTAAACGCAGACATGAGACCTGAGACCACTAAGTGTCGCTTGTCATAGCCAACGTCCTCCATGACGTTAAATCCAATAGGAAATTCTGTATCAAACGGAGCAAAATAAAGCACATCTTTTTTTCTGCTTTCTGGAATATACTCAAGAAGCTTTTCTGCTGTTTGACCGTGAGGGTCAATAAAGCAAAGGCCCTCGCCGTGTTGAATATCTTGAATAGCAAGATTTTCAAGGAGCGTAGACTTACCCATACCTGTCTTACCGATTACATACATGTGACGATCACGGTCTTTTTGTCGTATGCCAAAAGCCTTCTTTTGGTTACGAATATCAGTCATACCAAAATAGGTTACTCGTTTGGGATCGTAGAGATACGTCATGTCTCAAGTATACCGCGTGAGAACCTTGCGTAGTAGTAGTAATTCAACACTTATTGCATGGTAAGGCCACCAGCAACTTCCCTTCGCAATCCACGCTCCATGGAAATTACACGCTCGGCTACGATATGTTGGAGCGGCCCCGATTTCATTCTATTAAGTGACATTTTTGTATGTTCAAGTACCAGAGTTGCAAGACGTTCAGCCTCTGCCTGTGTTGTAACATCTTTTTTAGTATGTTCTGTACCATTCGCAAGAGACGCAGACCATGTGAGTAGTGCGTCAAATAGTGGAGACAGAAAGTGTTCAATACGATATGTTATAACCTCTTCGTGAGAAGGCTCGCCAGCAAGGCTCAGACTTGCCCTCCACTTTGTGAAATCTGCGAGCTGTTCATTAAAATCCTCTTTGGGGTGAGGAAGTGCAATAGCGGGGTTACCGTTTTGAATCCAGCGCACTGTTTGCTGGAAGGAGTCGTGCGCAGCTCGAAACTCCTCAAGTGGCGCCAATACTACGTCAATTGTTTTTGACGATTCTCGCATCATCATACGACTATTCTTTATGTAACGCTTCTAGTGTATAGCGATTTGAAGGACTCCAAATCATCCATGAATCAAGACCTGCATCGTATGTTGCCTGAAATTGCTCACGCACTTCTTTGGGACCGTAATTACCGCCATAATCAAAATCTTGAATCCATGTACGCAGTTTTTTTGGATCATATGTTGGTTTCTTGTATACGCCTGGCTGGCCCTCAACAGGCGTATGCATAAAACCTGGAACTGTGGTTGTTTCTGATTTTAATCGTGCAACTGCTTTATCCATTGAAAACTTTATAACTCCGTATGCATTTAAATTTGGATTTTTATATCCATTGAAGCCGGAAGGATAGTGTGACGGGTATACCATAGGTACCGTGTAATCAAAATACGGTACTGTGCGCTCAAGCACTTGTCCTATCGTCAAATCGTCCGAATTTGTCGCAACCATGCCAAATACATCAGCTGACAGCTTAGGCACATGTCCAGAGACTGGGTCCTTCGCTTCCGTGCGTACAGAGCGAGTTAGGTACTGGAAAAATTTTTCAAGATTATCTGCTTTTGTTCCCTCGGTTGAATGTGAATACACAGCATCTTTCATATTGCCGTCTGATGGAAAGCGGATATAGTCATAATTCAATTCATCGAACCCGAGTGCGTGTGATTGCTTAGAAAGCTCAACGACGTAATCCCAATACCCTTTCGCTCCCACATCAATAAACGCCAACCCTTTTTTATCTCTCCAGATACCATCTGCGCGCGATTTACTCTTTACGGCCCACTCTGGTCGCAAATCTGCCATGTATGGATCTTGGAAAACTGTAATGCGCCCAATTACGTATATATTATGGGCATGCATTTCTTTTACTAGTTCGCGCATATCTTCTACCTTACATCCCTTCCCTCCGCGCTTAAGTACTGTCCCCGTTATTGGGTGACTGATAGTCCCCGTGTAATCTTTGACGTCAACGATAATGCTATTTACTTCTGTTGTATCAGCAATAGCTATGAGTTTTTTTCTAAGATTAGGCATACTCGCATAGCATTGAGACATGTAAATTGACTTCATGCCCGCAGGCGTCTGCACATGTTCAATCGCTGGAATTACTGGCACGGGTTGCACTTCGACAGTATTCCCATTCTTTTCTATCGGAATTTTTGTATCATACACAATTGGTCGCAACTGTAATGTAGGAAGTACTGTTCTTGCACGAACAAAATATACACCTCCGAGGAATAGCACCACAGCTCCAGCCAACAAGTACGGAGCACTGTGAAAACGCGTATTCTTTTTAGAAACCTTCTGCATTTTCACCAGCGCCGTTTAAACGAGGAGGGGTTCTCTCCGCATGTGGTTCACTGTCAACATAAGCTTTCTCAGAATCATTTTCATCAGTAGTACTCTCTCGTGATTCTCGATACGCAAGCGCAATGATAAGTAAGCCGAGAACTGTATACATATTTGTTTTCCATGCATACGGAAAACCAAGGTGTGGCATAAGAAATACAAGTAGACCCAAGACACCAATGAAAGCAAGGTTAATCATTGCGTACATTCTACAGGAATATAAGAAAGGTACAACTGAGCACGCACTACTCTTGCGGTGAAATGATTACGACAAACTCACCGCGCGGATTAAGAATTGAGCGATGCGCGAGAAGTTCTTGCGCAGAGCCGACGAGAACCTCTTCATACATTTTTGTTAATTCTCTACCAATGCAAACCGTTCGATTTGGCTCAACCGCTGTAATTGCCTGTAATAACTTTTGAATTCTATGCGGAGACTCATACACGACAGTTGCACGAGATGACGTCATAAGTGTCTTTACTGCCGTCTGCCGACCCTTTTTATGTGGTAAGAATCCCAGAAACGTAAACTCATGCATAGGGAACCCAGAAATTGAAATAAGAGCCGTTAACGCTGAAGGTCCCGGAACTGCATCTATAGTTACAGAGGCGAGCCCTGCTTCACGCACTGCGTGCACCACTCGCGACCCAGGATCAGAAATTCCTGGCGTTCCCGCGTCGGTCACTAACGCAATTTTTGCACCCTCTTCAAGCAGGGTTATAACTTCTTGAATTTTTACATTTTCTGTGTGCGCATCCAGGCGTTGCATTTTTGTTTCTATACCATGCCGTTTTAACAGATTGCCTGTTACTCGCGTATCCTCACAAAAAATAACCGTCGCTTCTTTTAACACACGGATCGCCCGAAGCGTGATGTCCTCCATATTCCCTATTGGGGTTGCGACGACTGAGAGTGTTCCTGACATCATGAGAAGTACAGCATACATGCTGTTGCGCATACATAAAAGGACCAATGCACCAGATATGCAAGTACATGCCCATGTTGCACACGTAATACACAATATGGAAAGATTACAGAACCGATAAGTGCCGCGCCCAGAAAAATACCTGTAACTTCATACCCAAGTTTTGGAATGAGCGTCATATGCGCAAGTACAAAGAGCGACGCAAATACAAGTAACACAAAATTGTAGGATTCTCGATATTTAAATAACATTAGAATTGTTATAGATATAAGTAATTGCTGAAATAATATTTCAAAAACTTTTGCAATAAAATAGTGCGATCCACCCTTCATGAAATCTGGCACAGCTACTGTAGACGCATAGTGGATCAGCGAGTACTCGTACCATACCGGTATGACTGCAATGTACAAATATGCAACGAGACACATATACAGCAGAGCAGAAATCCAAACCAATATACTTTGTTTTCTTCGTAAAATATGTGCAAGGGTTCTCGGGAAAATTGCAAATAGGACACCGACCCATATTGCGTAATAAAGCGCAATTTCTACTCCATAGGTATCGTATGCTAGTTGTGCACCGAACACGCTTGGTATGCAATTTATAAAAACTATTGAAAAGATACAGGTACCAAGAATAAGTACCATACGCATGGAAAAGTTATGCTCAGTACTATGTTGTACACTATGAGTCATAAAAAAATATTGTACCACGCAAAAAATATTCGAAATCTACGCGCCGTGCACTATTTCTTCAGCAACTTTATAGATATCACCTGCTCCCATAGTAAGTATAAGTGTATCTGACCCAAAAACTTGTAGTCGCTCAATGATTTCTGGAAACGTATTCATCGCTTCTGCGGTTCCACCGTTCTCGATTATTTTTTCAACCAAGATTTCATGCGATACAGTAGGGTCTAATTTTTCTCGAGCGGCATAAATTGGGGCAACGATGACCCTATCTGCAGTTTTAAGCGCATCTGCAAACCCAGTAAGAAATGACTTTGTTCTCGAATACAGGTGCGGGTGAAATACTACAACTATCTTCTTTCCTGCAAACCGCTCCCGACACCCTTGAATAGTTTTTTCAACAGCCGTTGGATGATGTGCGTAATCATCATATATTACTGCGCCATTTTTACTGACACCCTTATATTCAAATCTTCGCCAAGAACCTTTAAAGTCTTTTAAAGAGAGGTCAAGCACAGAAGTTGCTACTTGAGGAGCAACGAGCATCGCAACAGCTTTTGCAGCGCGCGCATTATCCTTATTAAAATCTCCAATCTGCGTCAACTCAGGCACCGTAACATTTGTGTAATCTACTATACGCGCAGTAACACCAACAAGCAGTGGCGCGATATTTGGATGCGTCGGATTTGTGACGACAACCCCATGCTGAGGAACGCGAGCGAGCGCCTTTCTAAAGGTACTTTGGAGCGCTTCCAAAGACGGAAAAAAATCTGTGTGATCCCATTCAACATTAGTGAGTACTAGTATTTCTGGACTGAGCTCAAGTAGATGGTCTCGATACTCACATGCCTCAACAACAAAAAATTTATCAGAGCCCGCAACGAAGTTAGAACCGAAGTCACGAACAATAGAACCGATAATCGCCGTTGGATTACTTCCACCATCCACTAACATCTTTGCAAGCATCCCGGTCGTCGTTGTCTTACCATGCGTCCCTGCGACAGCAATGGTGCGCACCATTGTTGACACCCTCCCAAGCGCCTCAAAGTATGAAATTTGAGGAATATTTCTACGTGCACATTCTGTACGTTCTGGATTGTCTGGCCACACGGCATCACTGTATATCAAGAGCTCAGATGTAAGCGGTACCACGTCTGCCCTATTACCAATATGCACAGTAATGCCTTTTGATTCAAGCAACTCTGTCGTGGGTGAGATATCACGATCTGAACCTGACACAGTCACTCCTGCATGGTGCAAGTATTGCGCAAATGCAGACATGCCGATGCCCCCAATACCTACCATAAACACATGCTGTGGAAACATACGTATATTCTACAACGTGGAGACAATCTTTAAAAATTGATCATTCCTATCATACTCATTTACAAATAAACCGAAGGAAGCACACGCAGGGCTAAATAACACGATATCCCCTGTCTGCGCTAGTTGCAGCGCAGAAAAAACGCATCCTTGTAATGTCTGTTGCAGACGAGCACCGGGAATAAGAGTGTGTAGACGAGCGGTGCCACTTCCTTCAAGAAGAAATACCGATGCACACGTTTTTTCAATAACCTGCGCTAACATCTCAAACGGCAGTCCTTTATCTGAGCCTCCTGCAATAAGCAGTATGTTTTTCTTCCCTACTTTATGTAATGCTTCAAGCGCAGCAATCGTTGCCTCTGGGGTGGTCGCGTTATTATCATTATATATGTGCACACCGCGTACTTCGCGCACGAACTGTAGACGCCCCTCAACGCCTTCAAAAGATTCTGCTGAAGTTTTGTATACGCTCTCAGGTACTGTTAGTTTCCCGTGCATACGGATATCCACGGCTTGCGCAGCCGCAACAGCAAGACTCATATTTTCCACATTGTGTGCACCATGAATTTTGAGTGACCATGTACGCGCTAAATACTCTGGAACAACCAGTTCCGCGAGAGGATGCATTTCATGTATGCGTGACGCAATTACAGAACCCGAAAAGAGCGCATCCCCTTTTTTCTGATGAGCAAAAATTGCCGCCTTATCAAAGAAATACGAATCCATGTCTTTGTAGTAATTTTGATGGTCAGGCATTAGATTTGTAAAAACAGCAACTTCGGGACTAATTCCAAGAGTCCTGAATCCTTGCAACTGCCAAGAGTCGAGCTCGAGGACAAGAATATCTTTTGGTTGTAATTCTGGAAGTAACGCAAGCGTAGATACACCACGCACATTCCCACCAATGTGTACGACATGACCTGCACTTCTCAGTAGATGCGCAATTGCATGCGTGACCGTAGTCTTTCCCCGGGTACCGGTTACACCAACACAAATGACGCCTTTCTCTATTGCAAACTGCGCAGCGAGAGCGGTAGACATGTACACGGGCACCCCGGCATCTTCTGCCTTTTTTATGTACGGTGAGTCCTGTGGGACACCAGCAGACTTAATGATCATGTCAGCAGTTACAAAATCTTCATCACGATGACCACCTAAATGAAATGTAATATTTGGTACGGTCTGTAATTTTTCTATTGACGCACGGAGCTGTTCCTCAGATTTCATATCTGTAACGGTGACGAGGCCACCATTATTTGCAATATATATGCAATCACCAATACTCCTTCCAAGGAGACCGAGACCTTGTACTGTGACTCGTTTCCCTGTAAAAAAACTTTGTTCCCTGAAACTCATACGTTATATAGTACCTGAGATATGCTTTTCAATACAGGATACCAATGGTATTTGAATAGTATCTACGATTGCGCGGCGAGTCTTTTTTTCATATACATCACGCGACTCATGTGCCCCCTCCTCATCTGTACGCCCATATGTTCTGTTTGCAAGCACAGAAAACGCATACGCATGAGCACTATGTACACCAAGTGTAGTGCCAGTAAACCCAGAGAAACCAAATATTTTCCCTGAAGCAGGGTCGTCACCCCACAGAAGAGAGGACGTCTGGAGACCAAGTGTTGAACCACATAATAGAAAACGAGAACGCTGTTCACGTGAGAGTAATGCATAGATGTCGTCTGTAAATAATTGGGTGCCATTACAAGAATTTGTGAGTAATGCGCGAGCAATAATCATCATGCCCTCTGATGTCGCAAACAAGCCTGCGATACCTGTATGGGCACCAATTAATCGTGCAGTTCGTTCAGTTGCATCATGCACAAACCCTGGAGTCACCTCAGTGCACGTCGGTGCAACTGTTGCGTACGTAGGGGGTGAAAACGCTATATGGTCTTCTACGCCAAGCGGAGCAAGTAGGTACTCTCGGACGCATATATCAAAATTTTTCTTTGCGACTTTTTCTACTAAACAGCGCAGTATAAAAGCCGGCACATTTGAATATACGCCTACCGACAGATGACCGGGCTTTAATGGTGCCATAATGATTTTTTCAAAAAATGCAGACATCCCTCCCGCGATCATGAGTGAAGACAGCTCGCCGGTACCTTCGCATGCAATATCTATTTTATACTCAAGAACATCACGTACTGATGTACTGTGTATCCAACTGTTCGGATATTTCATTTCTCTATCTAGATAACTGCCAACGGTCTGAGTGAGGGAAATATACCCGCACTCAACGAGACGCAACACGGTTAGTGCGGTGAATAATTTTGTAACGGAGGCAAGGTCATACCAAACATCTGGCCCGGTGTGTGCCGCATTTTTTTCGTACGTGATATTGCCTTGTGCAATAGTATGCGAAACAAACTCACCTTGCTGATTTTTATACAACAGAGAAACAACGCATCCCGGCGTAACCCTCAATGCTATAGCTCTTTCTAGTATGGAAACGATTTCTAGTTCAAGTTTTTTTTTCATACTTACACAACCTCAATTGAATATGGGAGCGCGCCGAGAACACGAGATGCCAGCACCCTAAAAACCGACGACTCCTTTGAAATAAGTAAGCGTACTGATACATCCCCCGAGTCATGGAGTGTACGGGCCACCTCTACTGCAACTGCAGACGCAGGATCAAGAACGATGCACTGCGGACCGTATTGTGTAGCGCACACTTTTTTAAATATATCTAAAACAAAGGGATAATGTGTACACCCGAGAAGTACCGCGTCAACTTCGTCCAAATTTTTCGGAAGTCTTTCTACAATGAGTGACTCAATTTCATTATCCGATTCACCTCTTTCAATGGCCCCGGCAAGCTCAGGGATAGCACACGATGTAAGATGCACAATTGGCGCAAGAACATCCTCATAAATTCGTGATTCCACAGTTGCGGTCGTGGCCACCAGTAATACTGACTTACCTGCATATGCTCGCATCATCCGCGCGGTAGGTCGTGTCATTTCAAAAACATGACGCTCACCCGCAACGCCTTCGAGAAACGACGCAGACGCAGAATTACAGGCACTCACAATATGTGTTGCTCCTTCTTGAGTGAGCCTCTCTATTCCCTGTTTCGTAAGCCTATGTAACTCATCTGCAGACTTGTTTCCGTATGGCGCATGCGCAAGATCACCGAAGTACACAATACTCCCACCAACCTTTTTTTCGATAAGATCCCGTAGCACAGTGAGACCACCCGAACCTGAGTCAAAGATACCAAGCATAGCTCTCTATATACCATAGAGTTATGCGTCGTAGTATACTCATAGACACCATGTCACATGCAACGCCCGGCAGCCTACCTGCACTCTACGCATTCGCTAGTAATGCGATAGTTACCATTTTGAAGATTATTGGGTTTCTTATCTCGGGTTCAAGTGCGTTTTTCTCCGAAGCTATCCATAGTGCTGCAGACACAGCCAACCAAGGACTTCTCCTACTTGGGATTCATAAATCAAAGAAGACTGCAGACGCAAAGTATGAATATGGTTATGGCAACGAGCGTTTTTTGTGGGCACTTATTTCAGCGTGTGGTATTTTCTTTGTTGGTGCAGGCGTCACTACCTATCATGGTATTCAAACCATTATTAACGGAAGTCACTCAGAAATATCATACGTACTTTTTGTCATCCTTATCATCTCCGTGCTGGTTGAAGGATACGCTTTGCGCGTCGCACTAACAGAATTAAAAAAATATCACCCTGATGAATCGTTCTTTGAATCATTAAGATCTGGTGACCCTATAACAGTTGCCGTCGTATATGAAGATTCTGTTGCGCTCCTCGGGGTGCTCATAGCGCTTATAGGTATCTCTCTCACCTATCTCACTCATAACTCAATATGGGATGGTATTGCGTCTGTATGTATTGGACTCCTGCTCGCATTTATCGCCATAGTTCTTATACAGAAGAATAGAGAGTTTCTCATAGGAAAATCCATCCCCACAGAAGACCGTGACGCTATTATTGAAATACTAGAGAGCGAGCCGAGTATAGAAAAAGTCATAGACTTCAAATCATCCGTTCTTGATATTGGCAAATATCATGTAAAGTGTGAAGTAGAATTTAACGGCGCCGCACTTCTCGACGAATTAGGTAACTCACGCCAACTCCATGAAATGTTTGACGAAGTGAACGGAGATTACGAAGAATTCAAAAAGTTTCTTCTCTATCACACAAACAGAATACCTAGAATGATGGGACGTACGATTGATGATATCGAAAAGAAGATTATTACCGCGGTTCCTTCAGTAGTTTTTATCGATATTGAAATTAACTAGAGGTTCATTATTCTACGGTTACAGATTTTGCAAGGTTGCGGGGTTGATCTACATTATACCCCCGCTCTACGCCTGAGTAATATGATAGTAAATGTAGCGGTAGAACCGTGAGTATTCCTTGTATATACTCTGGAACCTTAGGCACTAAAAATAGTGTGTCTACGAGTGATTCAAGACGAGAATCTCCTTCCGTACCAATAGCAAAAACGGGGCCGGAACGAGCACGTATTTCTGAAATATTAGAGAGGGTTTTTTCGTAGACATCATCTTCGGGAACTATCACGATAGTTGGAAACTGTGTATCTATCATTGCGAGTGGACCGTGTTTCATTTCTCCCGCCCCGTATCCTTCTGCATGCAGATACGAAACCTCTTTTAACTTAAGAGCCCCTTCTAACGCTATGGGCATACTCCACTTTCTTCCAATAAATAAGGCATTTTTTGTGTCTGTATACTTTTTTGCAATGCGGTGCACCTCTTCTGCGCGCGCGAGAACACTCTGTATCTTTTCTTTCAAGGTGTATATGCTTTTTGCCACACCAGCAACAGCAATTGCAGTACCCATAAGACGTGCAATTTCGACAGCGAGCACTACCACTAATGCGCTTTGCACTGCAAAAGCCTTGGTAGATGCTACGCCAATCTCCGGGCCCGCATACATGTAGATAGGAATATCAACTTCTCGTGCAATACTTGAGCCGACAACATTTACTATGGCAACGGTAAGCGCACCTTCAGCTTTACCCTTTGCTACTGCGGCACGCGTATCAGCAGTCTCGCCTGACTGTGATAAAACAATCATAAGCGTATTTTCATCGTATCGTACGTCTGAATACCGACACTCAGAAGCGTAAACCACCTCAACTGCGAGTCCTGTAAAATACTCAATGCTTTTTGCTCCCGTCCATCCCGCATAGAGTGCAGTGCCACATCCGGTCACGACGACACGAGTTATACTTTTAAAACGCTGCTCAAATCCGAGTAACTCAGTGAGTACAAGACTTGCATCAGTAACACGACCATAGAGGGCGCGACTCAGTGCATCTGGAATTTCATGTATCTCTTTCAACATATAGTGCGGGTATCCAGATTTTTGTGCACTCGCAACATCCCATGTCACATGCTGAATTTTCCCGAAAATTTCTGTATGTGTAGATGAGTATAGCGTGTATCCTGATGAGGTAAGTTTGACGGACTCTCCGTCTTCTAGATACACCATATCGCGCGTATATGGAATAAGTGGCGTAGCATCAGATGCGATAAAAAATTCATGCATGCCTATGCCAATCACCAGTGGACTTCCATATCTCACTGCAACAATCGTATCGGGATGCGCTTTGTGTATGACCGCAAGGGCAAAACTTCCACGCAAAAGAGGTGTTATGGCATGCACCGCAACTAATAAATCAGTCTGTACCAAAAGTGCGTCTTCAAGTAAATGAGTAATGACCTCTGTATCAGTTTCTGATGTAAATATGTGCCCCTTCCGCACAAGCTCCTCCTTAAGCGCGCTATGGTTTTCAAGTACACCGTTATGCACAAGAAATATTTCATTTTTGCAGTCAGAATGTGGGTGAGCATTTTTCTCAACTGGTGCACCGTGGGTGGCCCATCGCGTATGCGCGATACCGCACATGCCTGTATGCCCTGCTGCTTTTTCTCTCAAAGAAACAACTTTACCCACTGACCTTACAGCACCCGACTCTGTAGTCGCGAGACCTGCAGAATCGTACCCACGATATTCTAACGCTTGTAATCCATCCAATAAAATTGGGACAGCTTGTTGCTTCCCGACGTATCCAATAATTCCACACATCATCAATATATATCATATATGATATATATAATACAAAATATCTCTGTGTATAAGTAATTATACTAGTAGTATATGAATAATTATTCGTCTTGTGATATTAATGCACCTAAGTGTTCGGAAGTACTAACGATGTGGGGTCTACCCCATCCCACTCTATGATGCCATGCACTACCTCATTGGTAATACGTGGCTGCCACACATGTTCTGCTTCATTAACGGCTTTCCCAATATCTTCAGCGTCCATGCCAACAACTAAAGGAACGGCGTACTCAAAAAAGACAGGTCCTCTGTCATATTCGTCAGTGACGAAGTGCATAGAAAAACCTGTCTCGTATATCCCATTTGCTAAGAAATCAGCGAGCACTGCTTCGTGAACACGGTGTCCATACATCCCAGGGCCACCAAACTTTCCATTATGCTGTGAGAGGAGTGCAGGGTGTATGTTAAAGGTTTTTTGCGGAGAAAGTCCTGATACTTTTTTTAGCCACCCAGAAAGTGCCGCCCACTCTGCTCCAGAATCTACGACGATTTTTTTATACTTCTCTGCAGTCCATGGACCCTCAAAAAATATAAAAGGCACCCCTAATTTTTCGGCACGGGTCTGCACTCCCCCATCGCGTATATTTGAGACGACCGCAACAATCTCTGCGTCAAGAACTGCATCCTTACCTTCTGTAGCACGCACCAAATTTTCAAAGCCAGAACCGCCGCCATCTTTTGTTCCTGTCGCAAATACGACTATCTTTGGTTGAGACTTTGAAGATTTCATAACCCATAGTATGTAGCAAAGTTGTCAAAAATGTAAGGAGGGTCTATCTGACATACCAATGCACACAATATTCCCCGCTCTCAAATATCCCAGCAGTGGCGCACTCATTACGCGACGTTTATCATATTCACTTTTGTGGGCATGGGGAGACTCGAACCTTACAGGTTCAGTACGGGCTTCCCATTTTTTCGTACAGAGCTACTCAAAAATATGGGAGAGCCCTTTCGAGTCTCCCGCGTGCGCCAGCAGTGGCGCACTCATTACGCGACGTTTATCATATTCACTTTTGTGGGCATGGGGAGACTCGAACTCCCAATCGGTTAAGAATGCGCTTCTGAGGCGCACGCGTATACCAGTTCCGCCACATGCCCAAGGTATGTATTATTGTGTATCTACGTTTCCGTCTTTTTTTCCTAAACGAAAGTTTTTTATCAATGTCCAAACAGTGAAGAAAATGTCTTTCAAACCTTTTGACAAATATACAAGCGCTATAACTGCATTTAATATAATTGCCGAAACAAATATCAAGAAGAGTGCGGTGTCTGACGTAAGAAATAATCTAAAAACAACACCCGCAAGACTCCAAATGTAGAGCGCACAGAACAAAAGCCCAAGAGAGCCGACGAATGCGAGCACATCAATGCGTGTAGCTTCCTTATACTTTAATTTAAGTAGTAAACTATAAAGCATCACTGACACTGTAAGTGTCGCGAGTGCAGTAAGTACCAATACTGACGCACCGACAAATGAATTTAATAAGTCTGCCATTTTTGCGACACCTGGCCCAGTCATTCCTCCTGGCAAACACCATCGTGCAATTTCACCCTGTCCTCCCGCAATAGCATTTGCTGTTAATTTTGAAACATCCATTACTCTAGTATACAACTGATGTAGACAACCGCCAATGCTGTCACACAAAAGATTTCCCCATCCGCAACATATATCCTTGTAACTTATCGCAACGGGGAGTATGATAATCGGAGTCCTAAGTAGAGGCGTACGGAGTTCTTATTGATTTAGGACTTCAATATCACGTCCTGTATTTTGGGCACTTTAAAGTCATATACCACTGGCTGCGCTGGTCACGCACGTAAACAATCGACCTTAAACCCAGAATTATAAGACTGTGTGCTGTCAGCCTTAGGAATATCTCTGACCAAACAGAGTAATGACAGCGTTCTTTGCAGCGTTAGAAGACATACCTTTTGACATGTATCTTTCAGAGGTGCGGTACCCTCTTAAAACAACCAAAAAGTTACACAAAGAAAGCCAGAAACAAATTGGAAAAATAGAAAAAAGCGGTGTATGTAACCGCTTTTTTCTTTGCCCGAGTTTTTTATTTTAAATATGTCTTGAGTGTATATATCCAATCTTCGTCCCCTTCCCCGTCTGAGAGTTTTTGCTTGAGGAGCCACTCAAGATATCCGCGATCCGACTTTGCAACATCAGAAATTTTTTTATCTTTATACTTACCAAATGGAATAATTGAGAACAGTGATGGGCGTTCTGAAATTGCGCACATCTCTGCTATCGCTTCTTCACTACTATTATGCAGTGCTTCCATTTTTTTGAGCAGACGCTCAAAGAGCGCATGAAGTACGCGTACATCACCCTCAGCATCATGTGCTGAGCCAGCAACATCAAGTTCTAAGAAGTACCTCAGATACTGTAAATTATATTCAGGGATTTTATTTTCCGCATCAAGATGACGTGCAACACGGAGTGTACAGATGTGCTTCGGCACAACAAGCCCTTCTGCTTCCAATATTGCAATATCGAACTTCGCGTTATGCGCAACCACAATTCCGTCTTTTAGAATTTTCTCTAAGTCTGATTTAAATTGAGAGCCCTCGAAATCTGGCTTGTCCTCGACCATTTTATTGGTAATGTGCGTAATACTCATCGATTTCACTGAAATTGGGAGTGGTGGCTTAAAAAACTCTGTACGGTACACACCATCCTGCATGATGCACACTTGGCAAAGTCTGTCTTTAGCAACATCATTACCGGTTGTTTCTGTATCGAGAAATATAAGGTTCATGCACGTAAATGTAACATTGGAAGATGACCTTCGCTATGCCTGAAAGTAAGTTTTATCACACAATTTTCTAAAAAATCTAACTAAAATGGTACGCCTGTACATAGCATATAGAAAAGTAGATGAGCCTGATAATTTTATGCCCAAACTTGGGCGCGCAATCTGATGATCCTAATGCTGTGACAGCGAATCCATCTTCCACCTTACTTAAAAGATTTAGTGTAGAAAATAATTTTGCCTGCATATGCACCGTATGTTATAAAAAACATCCGCGACGATTGTGTTGCGGCAGTGTAGAAAGGAAGGTGAGTAAAATGCAAAACACCCAACTGTTCCAGTTCCGTGTCTTCGGCCCTCCGAAAACACACGGGTACCACCCGTTGTGCCGCCATCCCGGTACTTCGTGCGGGTCTCACTCTCATGGGTCTGGGCGCGGTGGCTATTGTTACTATTGCGAATACTGCAACTGACCCCTACACTAACATTATGTTGCCATCATAATGGGAGAGGAAGGCGATCCAATCCTTTGCCTTACTCTTTTTCACAACTCCTCGGGAGGAGAAAATTTAGCAGAAAACTTTTTCCTCCAATTCTGAATAATTTTTAGTTCGCGGAAAATGGTCTTCAAAAAGTTGCATCGCAGCTTCTCCAGCATATTCGTTTCTGCTCCTCGCTAAGTGCATAGCTAAAATCATTTCATCGGGCTCACCAACACAGTCAAGTGGCTTGTTTCCTTCAATACCAAGAATACTTCTAAAGAGGGGTAAGAGACTTTTTTTCTTATACAAATCAGCACCGAAGATATTAACTAAATCTTTCTTTGGTAGAAAAGCAGAATAACTAGCAAACAAAAAAACACATTTAGGACACTTTTTACACCAGTATGATCTCGGGAGTAATTTTTGCACAATTGATGGAAGGAAAAAATATGTATTACAACTTGTTACTTGATTTAGATACTTTGGATATTTTGAGAACTGCTTGACTATCTCAAGTTCACTGTACGTCCTTAATAAAGAAGCAGATGAGATGTCAGGAGTAATGTACTTTTGAGTATATTCATTGATCATTTTTTCTGCTTCGGTAGATTTACACCATTGATGATTCACATGCAAACCCAAGTAATCAAAGTTCCCGAAATCAGCGCTTCTTTCGTTTGAAAAAACAATTTTATTGTAATCCATTAGCTCTGCCAGCAACAAAGCAGTAAAAGTAAACGTTGAGACAGATGGGTATGAACTCGAAATTGAAAAAAAATCAGCATAAGATTCTGCCACCCAATCGCGCTTCCTCGTAACGGCAACGGTTTTTGCCCCGACAAGATTTCCGATACGTTTATGAGCAGGAGTTGGCTGAAATGCAAAAAAATCAAAGGGTACGCCATTTTTCTTTAATATCTCTGCTGACAGCACCGAGTCTTTCCCTGCCCCGTTAAGCAAAAGCGCTCTTTCTGACACCTCAATATGAGTTGCCTGAGGTGCAACATAATTCTCATCGAAGGGAAAATTAATCAAGTTTTTAAAATCTATTTTTTCGAAAAAGAAGAATTCAGATAACCCATTGAGGTACAGCGAATTCCAGAACGATGATTGCTCGCGTGTTAGCTTAAAACTATCAATGTGCATATTATTTGTCGGGAAAATACTCCAGTAATTTATACCGAGCATGAGCGAAAGAGACTGAAGAGTTTGTTGTAAAACCTTTTCTGAGACCTTTGCCCATGACCCTGACTGAACACCTTCAAGATACAATCTATCAGTAAAGGTCTTTTTTATTCCAAACCTAAATTCAACTGTATAAGAAAATGTAACCACCGAACAATTCGTATCTACTTTATATTCTCCAAAAGTAAACGATTGAGCCTGAAACATCATAAAATTATATCATACGCGAAATGCAAAAGTTCTTACGTTCACATAATAAGCATTTGCGATGCGCACCACTCTTTTCAGCGCGTGTATACCGATACAATGAATCATATATGCAGAAAGACACCTGCACGTCTTTTTGTTTTACTTGGTCACAAGTATTTTTGTTGACCCAAAAATCTCGCGACCCAACTCCACGCGTTACATACGATTCTGGCCACACATATGAAAAAACGCTTTCTTGGTCACAAGTATTTTTGTTGACCCAAAAATCTCGCGACCCCAGCTCGGCATTTTTGCCTTGTGGATTACCACAAACAAAAATATGCCTGCGCTTCACAGTTATATATAAAAACACCCAGCAGTGGGTGTTTTTATATATAACTGTGCGGCAAATAGGAATCGAACCTATGACCTTTCCCTTATCAGAGGAATGCTCTACCAACTGAGCTATTGCCGCATGTGCGCGATACTATAGCAAAATATAGGCTTTTGTATAGAGCGTCTCCTCGACCTATTTTAAGAGTCCTACAGACGCAATCGCGAGTACGAGGGCCAACACCTTTCTTCTGTCCCAGTGCTCCTTGTAGACCAAAATTGAGAGAACTATGGGCACTACGATACCAAGCGAGGTAATGGTGTACACGACGCTAAAGTAGCCACTTGAAAATGCCATGAGGAGTGAGAAGAACGCAAAAAAGTGCACCAGCGAGGCAAGGAGCACAAAACCCTGTTGAGCAGGAGTGCTGAAGTTTGCCCTGAACTGTTCACCAAATTTCTTACTCCCCTGTCGCACCCAAAAATACGAAAGTCCGAAAAGTGCTGTAAATATATGAATGAGAACAAGAAATAAAATGCTTCCATCGAAAATTTCTTTGCTCACACCGAAACTGTTTACCATCTGTGCGATTGTTGAGAGTACTGCCGTTGCGGTCGCAAGCTGAACACCGAGAATAATATTTTTTTGTCGTGCATGTTCGTTTCGGTTCATTAAAAGTAACGGGACAATAATTCCCAAAAGTACACCAACATACTGAAAACCTGTTAGGGACTCGTTTAAGAGAAAAATACCAATGAACGCCGCGACTAATGTTGATACCGTTTTATTTATTGGAAAATAAATTGTCGTATCAATTTTACTCAGCCCTTCTTGTCGTAAAACTGAAGTGATAATAAAGAGCACCGCACTGATTATCGCCATCTCGATAAAAAATAGCGATGGCTCAAATGTACTTCCCATCACCCACAAGACCGCGGTACCAAAACATGCAGAGACGAGCGGAGTAACACTACTAATAAGCACGCTGTCGTATTTTTTTTCTGCAGCAACCTTAAGTATAAATGCATGTACTCCACCAACTACAATCGCCATTACTGCCCAGAAAAACCACATCGAGGAATACTATCACGGACCATATCGAAGCACATAGATCAACTTAAGGCGTATCAGTAATATAATCAACCACTGCTGCATAATAGTTTGTTCCATAGAAGGAATCCCTCCCTGTGTCGGCCAGGTATTTTTTGACACTAAACCCTGCAGTTGCTTGCAGGCCTTGATTGATGCCAGTAGTGACCCAATGAAGACGAGCCTGGTCTTCACTCATTGAACCGAGTCCGTTTTGAGAAACATAGAAGCTCCAATTAAATACTTTAGGATCGAGCACTTTAAAGACTGCGTAAAGCTCATCTATGCCTTGTTTTACTTGCGTTACTGATCCGACAACATAGTAAGATTTAAATTTATAGTATCCACCTTGCATGTTCGCATAGCGAATATACGGCATCATCGTATGCAGCCCTGTAGTAAAGTATGTGCGCAGATATCCATTGTCACCCCCGGCAACTTCTCCCTCAAGCGCTATTTGCGGGGAATATATACCAAATGCGTGCGCTCCGTCAGACGACATAGCAATTACTGGATTTCGTCCATACGGTGTAGATGGTGTTGCCACTGCTTTCGTTTTTGGGTCATATGCAACAAGCGTAGCGAGAGACGACGGCACGGCAGCAAATGCTGGATGAAGCCCCGCATATGTATATGCCTTATCAAGTGCGAGCACCATGTCTACCGCTATGACTCCTGGAATATTTTTAACATGCGATTCTGTGCCAATGTTTTCAAGCGTTATTGTCTTTCCTAGAAAGATACCTGAGAGCGCCGCATTATTCTGGACAGTGAACCGCGGATTGTTTATTTTACCAATAATACACGTCGTACTCGTTCCAGTTTTACTGTAGTCTACTGGGTCAACCCAGTCAGTCGGACCGTTCGGATCAACATAATATGCAAGCTGAGCATTACTTTGAAAGACACCCTGCCGAGGACTGTAAATGTTTGTCGGACTAGTGATACCCTTAAATGATGTAGTGAAGTCCGCGACTGATCCTGTCTCAAGTGGATTATTACAATCATTGTAATACGAGTGATACGACGTACCTGGCGTGAGCGGTGAGTCAAAAAAGAATGAGCCTTGCATCGAGCCACCACGTTTGTACTGAGGGGTCGCGGGCGGGTCGTTAACTACGTACTCGAAACCACCACGATTAATTGAGGTCAGCGCTGCGCCATTTTCGGCAAGATTAATTGCTGCATAGATGTCGCCGTTTGAAATATAACTCGTTGAGTTCAAGCCGGATGATGGAAGATTTGGAAATATTGGGTCAGGAATATTATACGATGAAATCGGCGATGAAATTACACAGGCATCATGGGCAAACGTTCCTGAAAGTGTGCCATTGATACAGGTTCGAGCCTCTGTGATGCATGATTTCCCTGCTGAGACAACTGATTGCTCATACGCTGTCACCGTGCCGTTGTGCGGAATAGTCTTGCCGTTTAACGAACAGACCTTCCCTTGTTGAGAGACGCACGATGCGTGAGTAAATGCACCAGAAAGTGTGCCGTCAGTACATACACGCACCTCCTGCTTGCACGATGCACCAAACACAGCTGTGGCTGCCTCGTAGGCAACAACACTTGCGCCGTGTCCGACAGTCAATGTATTGAATGAACAAGTTTTTACAGTTCCAGCACTCTGAGTGCATGATTGTGTCACGGCAGGCTTTGATGTGACACACATTGCGTCTGCTGCGCGAATATTTGTGGTCGTAGCACAGGTCACAGTGCGCGTTTGCACATTGCCGGCACAACTTCCCCATGCCCCGGTCACCCACACATACGCAGTAATCTCTGGCGATGAAGGGGATGGCGCTGGAGTTCTCGTACCGTCTCCTGAGTTAGGAGTTGGTGGTACAGATTGTGGTGGCAAAGAGCTACTTGGCAATGTCGCTACTAAAAGTGGTGACTTTTGCGCCACTACATTTCGGCAGCTCTTAAGCGCTGCTCTCGTCTTCGGTCCTGTTGCCCCCGTTGGTTCAATCCCCTTTTTCTTTTGCCATTTTTTAAGTGCAGCTGCTGTGCTTGGACCAAAGTAGTTAGTCGAAAGCCCAGCGGAGAG
>JBAQUX010000010.1:0-26462 GCA_049297775.1 Minisyncoccia bacterium | reverse complement strand
GTGCCGGTGCTCCCCCGCCACCACCCTGTCCTGCACCACCTGAGAGCGTGAAAGGTTGTGGGGTGATGGGTACTGTAGTGTCGATGGATGCGCCGAGGACGATACCAGGAGATTGAGGAGGTGTCGGAGTAAAGAGCGTTGGAGTATTTTGTATAATATGCGGTACTGATGGTGGCATAATTGGAGCAGGAATATTTTCAGGTGATATCTGCAGTGGTGTGACTACAGGGGTAACGGCATCTTTGAAGTGCGCGATACGCACCGGGGCATATGCAGCTTCATCGAGAGTAAGTGGCTCAAGACCTAATGCGATATTTTGCGATCCAGAAAGCGCAGAAGTAGTTGTGAATAGCGCGGCAAACTTTTTTCCTTCTTGAAGACGAGCTAATTGTACTTCGCTCATATTGCTATCTAAGAGGGCGTGTGTACGGTTCTCTTCTGCAACAGCACGCGCAAAAAGTTCAATGAGCCCAACGCCGTAGGTAACGGCTTGTGCTGAGAGGGCATGCCAGTTGGAGGTGAGGATGTGGGCATCATTGTTTGGGTAAGTATATGTAAGCACTTCCTTTCCTGATTTTCTGGTAGAGTCAATCTTTATCAACGAGACATTATTAACATATCCATACCCTACCGCAGAGATCTCCCTGTACTCCAATTCATCTTTCCTCGGCAATACATATGCATCGACACTATCTCTGCTAAAAAAATGCGTGTTGGTATACAAAGCAAGTTCTTGAATCGCCGATTGTGGCGATGAGAAATGTGGCACCTGAAGCTGATTCACGACGACCTGCGGCACAAGATGCTCTGTGTAATTTTCATATGGGTCAAAGTCACCTCCGATGCCTGGATGCGGATCATTTCTCGTATGCGCAGGTGACGTTGCGTCTTCTAGGAGATGTAACGTATGTCCAAGAGTTTGTGCAGCTCTGTCTTTATCACCATGCACATATTCATACACTGCTCTATTCCATGAATAGTCACTGTCCGCAGAAAAAAGCGTTGCGCTACTCGCCAAGCTATTGCGATTACCATAGTTAGCTTGTGCCTTAGTATCAATCGCCCATAAAGGTGAAGGTAGGCCCGTTATAGTACCTTGGTATGCATTGAGACCAGTGTTATGTATCGGGTCATAAAAATGATTGAGCGGACGGCGAGCTGTTGTCGCGCCGAAACCATATTCTGACTGCGCCTCATCTTCATGTACCGCTCCTTCTGCTGCGAGTTCTTGCTGATTTTGCGTGAACAATGGCGCATGTGTTTTCTCATACTCGCGAAACATATTACGCGTCAGCTCAGCATGGGTTTGCACGCCGTATGCATGAGAGATTGTAGGCAAGAGGAAAATACTAACTACCAAGAGCGTCACTCTACAGATCATAAATTTTCCAAACGCCTGATAATTTACTTTTCTCTAAAGTATACGAAAACCTTAGACCTGACTCAGTTTTTTTTGTAATAAAATCGAAACTGTCACCATTATCGGAAAAATTTTCAGACTCAATTGTTCCAAAGTCTTGAAGAAGAAATTTGAGCGTATCTCCGTCTTTTTCGTTCCTTAAAAAATCCTTCATCTCCTCCTGCTTATTCAACACAAAATATTTAGCAGCCAAATCTGTGTCCCCTGCTTCAAGTGCTCGCACAAACAGTGCCCACGTCTCTTGTGGTGTCGTTCCGCCATAGGTGTCTGCTTTCTCTCGTGCATCATAGTCTCTTCCATATGCTTGTAGTTTTGCCCACGCTTCATTCTGAGCTGCCTCATCAAGGCGCTCATATTCTTTGTTCGCATCCCATTGTATTTGAAAATTGAGATACCACGTCAGCGGAAAAGCGAGAATGATAAGAGGCCAAATAATCCAACGCAGGTGGGTAGTGATGAAGTGCATAGATACAACACTGCACCTGTCGTGTGCAAAAGGCAATATTATGAGTTATACACAGCGGGGACAACTAAGACCAACCCATTGTTTACAGTTGAATACCGAACAGCCGTGCAGTGTTTACAAACAACTGCGTGCGCACATCGGTGAGGGGCATGTGCTTAATGCGTGCGATGGCCTCTACAATAGGAATCACAAAGAATGGCTCATTTCTCTTACCGCGATGTGGTGCTGGCGTAGCATACGGCGAGTCAGTTTCTGAAAGTAACCGTTCAAGTGGTATACCTGCAACTACTTCTTCTAGTGCTTTATCGAAGGTAACTACACCAGGAATTGAAATATGAAAACCTATTGCCAAATATTGCTTTGCGACAGCAAGTGATGACGTAAAGAAATGTGAAGTCCCACGAATATTTGGAAATTGCGCTTGGAGCTCTGAAAGAATCCGCAGTGCATCATCGTGGGCATCAGTTGAACCTGATGATGGGCGCACATGGAGCATGAGTGGCTTATTGTGCTTTGCTGCAAATAGAATTTGCGCACGAAACTCCTTTTCTTGTCTCGCCTTCTCACTCACGTCTGTCGACTCAATACGATAATAGTCCAATCCACACTCACCCACGGCTACGACTTTTGATTTTTGTACAAGCGCCTCAAATCGAGTGCCGTTAAAAGATTCTTTTTCTTCTGTCGGATGAATACCTACTGTTGCAAAAATATTTGAATGTCTCTCTGCAAGTAATAGTGCGTTTTTTGATGTCTCATAATTGGTCCCTACCGCAATCGTCCAGATGCCCGCATGGTCCATGCGTGCAATGACGTCATTTCTATCTGCGTCAAACTGGTCAAAATGTATATGCGAATGTGAGTCGAAATAATTGGGAGTTATCATACTTAATTACTTAGTGTTTATCTTAAGATTTAAACATATCCTGGACAAAATTGTCTAGTTTTGACTTGTCCATAAGTATATCACCTACCTCTGCACCCGAGGTAAGTACAAGCGACCCAGCATATTTTGCGTGTTCCCAGATACACACACTTTTAACCCAATTCACCAGATGATTGGATGACTCTACCCCTGCCATACCGTGCGTGACGAGTGCAATCTTTTTGTCTCGTAGGTACTTCCTGTCATCATGACTCCATGAAACTATTCTATCCCAAAATATTTTTGTAAGTGGTGTTACACCATCGTCCCAGGTAGGAGTTGCAATGATATAGACATCATACCCGCGCAATGATGGTTCGACTGTGGACGAAAATTCGTCGTGCATGCTTGGGCAGACTTCAGCACGTGCACAAAAAGCGCAACCGTCTGGTAAATTTATTTCGTGGTCTCTCAGAAATATTTGACGCACATTAAACCCCAGTAATTCTATTTCAAGAATGAGCTGGTTCAATAATAAATCTGTATTCCCTTTACGATGAGAGCCATTGATTATGAGTACTTTCATACCTACTTTCTAGGAAAAAGATTTTCAGGTTTTTTATTAGCGAGCACTGCAGTTTTTATAGTGTCACTCGTTTGAGGTAGTAGTGGCTGGAGCAAACGTGCAATTGCATACACCTCATGTACTGCATCGCGAATCATTCTCTTTCCTTCTTCTGGATTTGTCTTAACCACTTTAAATGGCTCTTCTGTACTTATTGTCTGGTCCAAAGATTGAATGCGCCCCCATACATATTCCATTGCTTTATTAAATTCATAGCCATTCAAAGCCGTAGTGTATTCTTCAGGAAATGCTTCTTGTTGAGGATGCAGGATGGGTTCTGCAAGATACCCTTCTGCAAGTTTCATCACACGGGCGGTCAAGTTACCGATACCATTTACCAAACCTGCAGTATACGCCTCCTTAAAAACCTCCACGGTAAAGTCTGAGTCTTCGGTTGGATGTATATGCCGTAGCAAGAAATAGCGGAGCGCATCCACGCCATACTCATCAACAATGGCAATCGGGTCTATAACATTTCCTAAAGATTTTGACATCTTTTGCCCACCGGACTGTATGAATCCATGAATGAAAATCTGACCTGTACGTGGAAGTTCGGCAGATATCAGCATTGCTTGCCACATAGTCGCCTGCTGGCGCACTTGGTCCTTCCCTGCCATTTGTACCGTATCAATAGTGCCTGACCAAAATGCGTCGAAGGTCTCCTGTTGCTGTGGCCAATCAAGTGTAGAGATATAATTTACCAGTGCATCAAACCATACATACATCACATGCGCGTCGTCTCCGGGGACCGCAACACCCCAAGGCATTTTTGACTTAAGTCGTGAAATAGAAAAATCCTGCAAGCCGGCACCATCGATAAGCGAGCGAATTTCGTTAAGCCGAAAATCAGGCACCACAAAATCTGTTCGTGTATATAACGCCTTAAGTTGCTCTTGGTATTTAGAAAGCCTGAAGAAATAATTTTCTTCATCGCGCACCTCAAGATCCTTGTTTGGATGCAACGGACACCTACCTTCAGTAAGTTCGGAGTCAGTCTTCTCAAGCTCGCACCCGATACAATACTTCACTTGGTAGTTTTTCTTATAGATATCTCCTTTTTCGGCACATAATCGCCACATTTCCTGCGCAGCGCTTTTGTGTTTTGCGTCGGTCGTACGAATAAATGCATCATACGTAAGATTTAATTTACTTTTGAGCGCTTTAAACTTTTCTGCATACTCGTCTGTGTATGCCTGCGCATCAACACCTGCGTCACGCGCGTTCTCCCATATTTTTTGGCCGTGTTCGTCCGAACCAAAATTAAAAAATACCTCATACCCAGTGAGGCGCTTGTAGCGCGCAATAGTGTCTGCATGTGTTATTTCAAGAGCAAAACCAATGTGTGGCGCAGCGTTTACGTACGGAATAGTGGTGGTGATGTAAAAATGTTTTTTCATATCTATGCAAGCTTAATTGGCTTCTCTAAATCTGTATCTGGTGGCATGGGTGGAATGTGGCGTATCTTGTCCCAGTCATTAAGAATTTCCTGAATAAGTGCTGCCGTTGGTACTGCCAACAATACCCCCATAAATCCCGCAATTTTAATGCCCACCGCAAGGGACAAAATAATCATTACTGGAGGGACCCCGACAACTTTAGTTACGACCAACGGATAGATAAGATGGTTTTCAAATTGTTGAATAATGAAATAGAAGACGACCACACCGAGCGCCAGAGATACACCACCGGCAGTGTATGCGAGCACCGCGGCAGGAACAGCTGAAAGTGTCGGGCCAAAAAGTGGAATAATTTCAAAAAATCCAGCTATAACAGCGAGGAGTAGCGGATGTGGTATCCCAAGTAGCATAAGACCTAAGTATGACAATATGCCAACGATGACACCAAGTATAAGTTGCCCTTGCATCCATAGGCCAATTTTATGTCGTGTGCGATTCCATAAATCAACGATGTATTCTTCGTATCGAATAGGCGTTGCAATGCGCAGAAACTGCTCGATACCTTTCTCCTGCATTGAAAAATAAAAAGAAAAAACTATAACCAAGAAAAATTGTACAATACCACCGAATATTGCTGATGTGGTACCGATAGGATCGCCCGATGCTTTCTGGAACAAGTCATTCATGCGAAGTGACAGTTCTGACATCGAGACATCACCGATGAACGGGGCTTTAAAGGTCGCCATGTTCCCTGTCTCCGCCGTATGTGCAATGTTCGAAAGCATTGCTGATGTGTCTTGGAGTAGTGCTGGCAAAAAGAAGTACGCGAGACCTACGATAAATGAAATGAAACCGAGGTACACGATAACCACGGAAAACACTCGTGGTATCCCCTGGCGCATTAGTGCCTTTGTTCCTGGTTCTGTTGCTGAGGCAATGACAATTGCAGTTATGACCACAAGTACAAGATCAGTAAGCTCATAGAGCGCCCAGAAACCTGCGCCCACCAGAAAAATTGAAAAGACTGTCCCCAGTGATATCGAAATAGTAACGTTTTTGTCCATTGCGTCATCATAGCGTATTTTATGTTTTGAGCGAAATTTTTTGCAGAGTGGCGTTCCCTAAAGTACGCCACCCTACGGTCCCACCGCTCTCGTCTGCTACCGTGCAAGGCAGCTCAGTGTCCACTCGACGAGTGGCCAAGAAATGAAGAGGGCAAGACTTCCGAGCACGACTGGTATGCATATATCGGCTAACATTTCGGAATGTGTTCGCCTACGTTTTTTTGTTTGAGACACAGCGGTCCCTCCCTAGAAACAGTTGTCCATTCAGTGCGCAGGAACTGTGCACCCGCACTAAACTCGTGTCAAATGTCTGCCTGTAAACTTTTTTTGATAGTGATATTTGGTTCAAGTGTATAGCCTCATTTTTTATGAGTATTGACAGAATTATTTTTTGTATTCTAGTTACTAACGAGTGCTACGAGCTCAGAAACTGACACTCTTCGTTGTGCCCCGGTATCCCGGTCACGTATCGTGACAGTATCTTTTGTCTCGCCTTCAAGGGTCTCGAAGTCGACAGTAATACAGTACGGAGTTCCAATTTCATCTTGTCTACGGTATCGTTTTCCGATATTACCTGAGTCATCCCAAATAATTTGCGGTATCTGTTTTTTAAGGTCTTTGTATATCTGTTGCGCACGGTCGCGAAGCTCTGGTTTGTTTTTCAGCAGTGGAAAGACCGCCGCTTTTACAGGCGCTACTTTTTTATCAAGCTTTAAATAGATGCGCTTCTCTCCCCCAAGCTCGTCTTCAGTATATGCGTCAGAAAGTACCGCAAGCATAAGTCGGCCAAGTCCGAACGTAGGCTCTACACAATGCGGTACATAACGCTCCTTTGTCTCATCATTAAAATACGTTAAATCAACACCACTTGCTTTGGTATGACTTTGCAAGTCATAGTCAGTACGGTACGCAAGACCAAGCAACTCCTTTTGCCCCATAGGAAAATCGAATTCTGTATCAACACTCCACTTTGAGTAGTGCGCACGGTCAACATCTGCGATTTCCACTTGATGAATTTTACTCTGCGGAAGTCCCAAGTCTTCAGTAAGAAATGTCACCTGCTCCTTTTGGAAGGCGTCGAAATGTTCTCTCCATGAATCTGGGTGCACGAAAAACTCAATTTCCATTTGCTCTAGTTCACGCACACGAAAAATAAAATCCCGTGGCGCAATTTCATTGCGAAATGCTTTTCCGATTTGTGCCAACCCAAATGGCATCTTAGGATGAAACGAGTCGAGGATATTTTTAAAGTTTACAAACATACCTCCGGCAGTTTCGGGACGCAAATATGAAACCGACGCCTCATCTTCCGTTGCGCCCACATGAGTTTTGAACATCATGTTAAATTGGCGCACATCACCGAGCGGGTTGCCTTCAGGGCTTTTCAGTTTTTTTTCTTTTATGGCGGCATCCATAGTTGCCAGTGTCATACCCTTTGGGTCTACACCTTGGTCTTCAAGGAGGTGGTCTGCTCGGTAACGTTTTTTTGTCTTTAAGTCTTCGACAAGCGGATCTGAAAATCCTCCCACGTGACCACTCGCCTTCCAGACCTCTTGGTTCATCAAAATAGATGCATCAACGCCATACATATCATCACGCATCAATACAAAGCGCTTCCACCATAACTGTTCAATATTTTTCTTGAGCGCGACGCCGTATGGCCCGTAGTCCCAGGTCCCCGCGAGCCCACCATAAATTTCTGAGCCTTGGTAAATGAAGCCGCGTCGTTTGCACAGAGAAATAATATGTTCCATTGATGCCATAAGCTGTTACTGTACCGCAGAGCTGTGTATTGCGCTAGAGCGCTACGTGCGAGGTGTATGCTTGCGCCTATCAGGATAGATGTAGAAAATAAGTGCTGTACCAATGAATGCACCAAATAGATTGAAGACGAGGTCAAATGCATTGTTTAAATAATCTCCAACCGCAACACCAGCATTCAAGAACACAACGAGAAACAGCTCAACAAGTTCATTATATGCGCCAATCCCACAGGCGACAGTAATTAATATGTACGACTCAATGAGCGGATGCTTTTGCACAGAAATATCGAAATGATGATGAAGCACGTTAAATGCTATAGCCGTTGCGAGCATGCCTCCGCACATATGCACGATATTATCGAAATGAAACAAACCATTAAAGAAGCCGATATCGTAGAGCCGTACGCCGTCCAGGTACAGTGAGTCTCCCATAACATGCAGGAGTCCAAAAAGAGAAATCATTGCAACCACTAATTCTGAAATGTGCAATTTTGAATAATAGTGTGAGATTACCCACACCATGCCAATCATATATGTCGTGTAAAAGAAAAATTCATAACTACCTCGTGCATAGGCAAGCCACGAAAAAAATAAAATATACAGAAGCGTAAAAATCTGTATCGAGCGCACATGAGTTATTGGATAGACAATCGAATTCGTAACCATAGGTACACTTTTATTATTCAACTACCGTTGCATACTTATCAGTGAATCCTGGCTCAGTGAGACGTGTGGTTATGTCGTCTGCATCATCTGAGACAACATCATAGGTATATGCATCAGTTCCTTTAAACTTAATGCTTTGCACAATGTCTGGCGCTTCATGTATCTGACTCGCGCTCGGAACAAACCCGATAGCAAACGCAACGCTTCGTGCAGGGTTTCCAGCCACACCCGTGCCCGACGCGAGTGAGCCGACTTTCCACGTAATTTTATTATCCACATCATTAAAAGTAACTGTTTCACTTTGTGGCGTAACGACGCCAAGCCATCGCACGTTTGGTGGTAATATTGCAGTCACTTCACTTCCATCAACAGCGTTACTCGTATTCGAAAGGTCAACCTGCACGGCATAGATTGTTTCAAATTCTACACGGGGAGGAAGAGGTCCGTTTTTTGGAAACGGAGATGTCAGATACATACCTTTTGCAGCAAACGTCACATCAGTACCAACTTTTGCTTCGTGAGTTGATGTTGATTGTAAGTTTTCAGGCACGCCCGTCTGCCCGATACGCTTACCTGCTGCGTGCATAAGAAATGTAATCGAAGGATTGTCTATATGTTGTAACTCGGTGACTGGCAAAGGCTGAATAGTAAAATCTATCGTGCCTGAAGCACCTGGGGCAATATTTGCAAAACTTTCCGGGTTTGTTTGTTTATCCCAGATGACTAAACTGTCTGCAGAGCGGTAAAATCCTCGTGCAACTTTAACTCCCGCTTTATTGAGTGCCGTACCACCCAGCGTTACTGCGATCGTCGCATTTTGTACTGGTGTCGTGAGGTTATTTTTCCACTTCACTTGTGCTTTCGTAAGTTCGCCAGCTTTAAATGAGAATGTCTCAGGTGATTCACCGTTTATGAGGAGTTCAGTTGAAAGGAATGGTTTTTTTACAACCATCGTATGGTCATATTGTATGAGTGCGGTCTCAACTTTCGCAAGCGTCTTTTCTACACGCGTACCCGCTGTGAAAGTGAAGATGCGCTTACTTCCTTCTTCTCCGATTAATACTCCACGAATATGCACCTTACGCGCCTCACCGGGGTACAAATCACCCAACTCCCATACCGCACCCTCGGTTGGCTCAGGTGCAGATTCTCGCAAAGAGAAACCGAAAGGATATTCAGCACTCATGAGCACATCATGCAACGTAGTCTTTGAATGTGACACTACCGTTACCTCTAAATCACTCAACTGTCCTGTGGTTGCCTCTTTATTTGCATTCACCGAGAGTGCAAGAGCACCAGCCGTGAGCACCACGGCATAGGTTGTGTCCTTGGTATAAATGGTATCTCCTCCTTTTACACGGTATTCAAGGGATAACTTTACACTCTGACGCTCTCCATCAGTACCGAAGAGAACGGCACGTACGGTACCACGACGCACACTATTTGCGGCAAGTTTTCCTAATTGTATACGTTCTTGGACGAGGTCCTTTGTAAAGTCACCTGCATCGCGTGCACCACGAGGGTATTCAATGACTAAGTCTGCAAGTTCAAGTACGGTGTCATTACGGTTCGCAATGACCAACTGCAATTCCAGAACATCACCTGAAAGAATTGTCTGTGCACCAGTTACTTCAAGATCAACATCGCGTGCAGAAACCATAGCAGACTCAGTGCGCAAATAGTTCATACCAAATGCACCTGCAACGATAAGAAAAATAAGTGATGCAGCAAAAAGCAACGCACCCGCTACAGATGATTTTTTAGGCGGATTAAAATTGAGCGTACTTTCGTCAGGATGATTCCAGTCTGAATCTACGTGAATCTTCTCGCCTGAAAGTTTGTGGCGAGAACGCCACGCCATAAACCCCTCACGTTCACGTGAGTACATTTTGTCCTGTAAGTGCGAGATTTTAGTATCTGCTTCACTTTCAGAAAACTTGTCGTGCATATCACGCTCGAAGTCTTTATCCATAGAGAAAAGTATACCAGTTCTTTAGCTGTAAAATTTAAAACTATGCACAGAAAGTCCACGTATTTTGTTATACTATTATGCATATGCACCCCATACCATTTACTTCTGGCACAAGAAAGATTTCTGGACAGTATTTCCCTGTTGCAGAAATGGCACCCACGTATGCAGTTTTGCATATTCACGGCTGGCAAAGCGGACAAGATAGAAATTACTCATTTGCAGAGCAGCTGGTACTTGCAGGTATCCCATCACTCACTTTTGACCTCAGTGCACACGGAGAAAGCGAGGGTACACTAGATACACTCTCACGAAATGACTTTTTTGATGACGTGCTCGCCGGCTACGACGCACTCATCTCGCTTGTACCACCGAACACAAAGATACTCGTCCATGGTTCAAGCTTTGGTGGCTACCAAGCCGCACTCCTCTCGCAGAAACGCAGAGTACACGCACTTATACTCCGCGTACCGGCAGACTATCCCCGTGAAGGATTTACTGACGTCCATGTGACACGAGACGCAGAAAAAGACAGCACATGGCGGGCGGAAAGACGAGGTACCGAAAGTTCAGATGCACTTTTGGCACTCAGCGTCTTCGATGGGGCTGTGCTACTTGTGGAAGCATCGGCAGACACGATTGTCGACCACCAGTGCGTGCAAAACTATGCAGATGTTGCAAAAAATAGTGAGTCACTTACGTATATTACAATGATGGGTGCACCACATAGTTTTACACACGCCCCAAAACACAAGAAAGATTTTATTGCCCTCTCGCTGGGCTGGATTCGCTCACTCTCATAACATACGTACTTATTTAAATGCACTGATGCATGTAGAGACTGCTTCAGTGTAGCCACGCTCAAGCACAATACCAAACTCTTCTGGGATATCGCAGGCACATGTTTTCATAAAATTTTCAAGTTGTTCACCATCTAATGTATCCTTCGCACGTGCATATGCTTCTGTACACTGCGCCGGAAAACTCTTCGCTACATGACATCCGGCAAGCCACGCTTTGTCTCTATCAAGAGTTGCTATATTTTTACATGCCTCACGCTGGATACGCGCCGTTACATGAGAAAAGTACGCGTCGGTACGAGCACCAGTATCCTCTTGTGCTGACATCAGCATGCGTGTCTCCTTCGCTGGTTGTACGGGCAAGGGTACTGGTATGGTACTACTTGGCGACGGTATTTTTTGTATTTCAGGAACTGATGCTGTAACTACAGGCTCCACGATACTCTTAGGCACTTCATCTACTATAGTTTCTGTAGGAATTTCTACAGTACGCGGAACAATATCAATATTTTGAGGTAGCCCTGGGCTCACTGCTGACTGTGTACTCAGTATATACACAGCACTTACACCAGAAGCACATAGTGCGCCCACAATAAAACCCATGATTGTATCGCGCATGTCCATACAGGTAATACTACACGCTTACTTACGAAGAACTACCACGCAGTGCACAGTACATTACAGATGACTATGCTGAAGCGCTTCATTCACTGATTTAAGAATGAGCGAGCGATGCTGAACCATAAAGGCATCGAGCGCGTCATTCTGTAGCGACACCTCGCCCACAGGAATGACGTCCTTACTCACATATCCAAGTGCAATAAGTACCGTGCAGACGGTGAGCAATTCTGCGTGCACCGGCAATTGCTTACTGGCCGCAACCGCATACGCATCAGTAAGTATAGAGAATAGATTGGCATCTTTCTCTTCCCCATTTACGAGTCGCGTTACTAATTTTAATATTCGCGCAAACAGTGCACGGTGACATACACCTTGTTCTGACCCTGCGTCTGCACCCACAATACGCCACTGCGCATATCCACGAATCAGCGACACGTCACACAAATTCTGAGACTGGAGTGTATACCGTAGCTTTGACGCCTCATTCCGCAACCCTTGCGCCTTCGCACGAATGAGCCCAAAATCTTCGGTATAAAGCACGCACACCATATCTGCCTCGCCTACCGGAAACTGCTCTACGACAAAAGCTCGTGTGGTATATGTATGATACATACTGCTACGCAGTCTTTTCCAGTGAGACCGTAAACACCATCTCACCTGCAGTTACTGAGAGACCTTCATTTTTCCCAAAAACGAGCGTACCGACTCCTGCAACTTTTTTGAGAGTATCTGCATACTTTTTTAAGAATTCTGGTGTCGCAGTATCGACAGTAAGTGTAACGACATCAGCAGGCATGAGCGCACTTTTTTTCCGCATATCTTGTATCGCACGAATAAATTCTCGCACGTTCCCTTCTTCAAGTAGTTCAGGTGTGAGCACGGTATCAAGCATTACCACTTCTGACTGTGTGCCAAATTGTGCAACTTTCGTATTTACTTCTTCAGCAATAATTTTTGCAAAGGCATCTTTCCTTAAACTCTTTGCGAGAATATGTGTACCGGAGATAGTTATTGCACTCAGTGCTTGGCGAACTTTTATTTTTGCTTCTGCCCGCTTTTCTAGCCCAAGCGTTACGAGAGAACGCACTTCACGCATTTCTGCACATAACGCATCGTCTTGCGTATCTATAGCCACTGGCCAATCTGTAAGGTGCACACTTTCTGTATTCCCGGTCACTCCTTGATACATACTCTCAGCAATAAACGGCATGATTGGAGCACTTAATTGAGAAAGAGTTATAAGTACATGGCGCATCGTTGCCAGCGCACAATATTTATCCTCGCCTTCTTCTTTTATTCGGTCACGCGAACGACGCACAAACCATGTTGAATAATCTTCAACAAAGTCTCGAATCGAACGGCATGCAGGGACCGTCTCGTATCCATCTAAAGATTTTGTCACCTCAACTACCACCTGCGATAGGCGTGTCAGAATCCACGTATCAAGTACATTTTTTGAACCGAATACATCTACACTTTCAATCTTTTCTTTCTCTACCATACCGTACATGTCATAGAACTTGTACGAATTCCACAACATGTTAATGATACGACTATGCGTCTCACCTAAGTCTTCATCACGAAACCGTAAGTCTTCTGCCTGCATTACCGGAGAACCCATCAGATAGAAACGAAGCGCATCTGAACCGTACTTATCTAAGTTAATTTTCGGGTCAGTGAAATTTCCTTTTGATTTACTCATCTTTTCTCCATCGGCTGCAAGGATAGTTCCTGTAGAGGTAACATTCTTAAATGCTTTTCTTCCAAAAAGTAGTGCACCCATTGCATGCGTGTAATAGAACCATGTACGTGTTTGTGCGATGTACTCTGTTATAAAGTCCCCTGGTGCACGGTTTTCAAACGTACCTTTGTTTTCAAATGGATAGTGCACTTCTGCGAATGGCATTGAGCCAGATTCAACCCAACAATCAATGACTTCAGGGGTACGGCTCATGGTACTACTACACTTCTCGCACTTGAGAGTATAGCTATCAATGTACGGGCGGTGCAGGTCTTGCCCTTCTGGCACTTGCTGTTGCGCGCGCTCGCGTAGCTCTGCTACAGAACCAATGACGGAAATTTCTGGACAGCCTGTACACTTCCAAATCGGAAGTGGTGTAGCCCAATAGCGATTGCGCGAAATAGTCCAGTCTGGGGCCGTTTCTAAAATATGCTGGAAACGCCCATGCTGTAAATGTGACGGTACCCAGTTCACAGAGTTGTTCTCGCGAATCATTGTTTGCTTAATAGTTTCTGTACCACCTTTAGGAATACTATTGATACCCAAGAACCATGATGAGACAGCATTATAGATAAGAGCAGCACCACAGCGGTAACAGTGCGGGTATGAGTGTGTATTATTTGCGCGTGCAAATAAAAGTCCTCTCTCTTCCAAATCTTTTTTAATATCTTTTTCTGCTGCCTTCAAAAACTTTCCGCGTATAAATTCTGGTGCCTTTTCAATGTAATGACCATTCGCCGTGAGAAGTTGCACCATAGGAAGCCCAGCCTTTTTCCCAAGATTATAGTCGTCTTCACCGTACATGACTGCCGTATGCACAATACCAGTACCGTCTGTAGTGGTGACAAAATCTGCAGAGAGTACAACGTGTTTTGCGCCGGTATGCGCCTCAACATCAGGAATACTGTAGAGTGGCTCGTATTCAACGCCGACAAGTTCTGAACCTAGCTTACTAAAAACGACTGTGCCTGGGATGACCTTTAATTGTAAGTCTGTAGCTACAATGTATGTCACACCTTCACTGACTACACCACTGTACGAAATCTCATCCCCCACTGCCAAACCAACGTTCCCGGGCAAAGTCCACGGCGTGGTTGTCCATGCAAGAATAAACGTATTCTCCGGTAAGCCGTGCTTTGCAGGATTTTTTACTTTGAACTTAATGGTTACCGCTTCTTCGGTCACGTCTTTATACGTGTTGTCCATCTGAATCTCAGCTTTTGCGAGTGGTGTCTCGCAGTGCGTACAGTACATGAGTACACGATTGCCTTGGTAGAGTAATTCTTTTTCGTGTAATTGTTTCATTGCCCACCACACACTCTCCATGTACGAGTTGTCCATGGTTTTGTATGAGTTCTTGAAATCTACCCATCGCCCGATGCGGTCCACATACCATTCCCAATCAGTCACAAATTGTTGGACTGACGCGCGCGCCTCCGCATTAAATTTCTCAACACCCAATACCTCGATATCTTTTTTTGATTTAAGCCCGAGTTTTTTTTCTACCAAACTTTCAATCGGGAGACCGTGACAATCCCACCCCCATCGACGTGGTACACGGTAGCCCTGCATGGTCTTATACCGCCCAATGGCATCTTTGTACGATGAGGCAAGCAAATGTCCCATGTGAGGCAAGCCTGTCGCAAACGGGGGGCCATCGTAAAACACAAAGTCGCCTTTAGGTGCATCTTTCGTGAGAGATTTTTCAAAAACAGTATGTGCCTTCCAGTAACTGAGTATTGCCTCTTCACGGAGTGCTGTTTCGCTTTTTTTTATTTCTTCTGACATCTGAGGATAGTATCAAAAAAGTAACCGTTCTGCACGAGTGATTGGTCCGTCACATGCACATCAACTACATTTTCTCGGGAGCACGTATACCAAGTAGGTTTAGGGCGTTTTTAAGTGTTATCTGCGTTGCCTGAACTACTGCAAGTTTATGCGGTACATCTGTACCACCATCTAATACCTGCGTGTTCGCATACCAACTATTGAATAGGCTCGCTACGTGCACCGCGTAGTGTGCAACATGATGTGGTTCTAATTCTGTTGCCGAACGTTCGACAACTTCGGGGAAATAGTACAACGTACGCTCCAGATCAGAGGGTACAATCTCAGCATTTGGTTTTGGCGTACAACCAAGCTCAGCACCCTTCATAAGGAGCGAGCAACACCGTGCATGGGCGTATTGAATATACGGACCAGTGTCACCCTCAAGCGAGAGCGCTTTACTTTCATCAAAGACAATATCTTTGCCTGTACCTTGTCGGAGTACTTGAAATTTTATAGCAGCGACAGCTATCTCTTCTGCGAGAACGTGTGGGTTATCTGCCCTACTTTCTTCTGCGCGAGCCTTTGCTGCAATCACTAAATCACCGATGAGAGACTCCCCCGTGATGACATTACCAGTGCGTGATGACATTTTCCCAGAAGATAACTTCATCATGCCATGTGGTACATGCAACATTTTTTGTGAAAGTGGCGCATCAAACTGTTCTATAGATTTTTTAACCACTTTGTAGTACTCAGTAATTTCGTTTGCCGTCACCACTACAAAAGTCTGCGCATTTGGATAGAGCGCCTGCTTTGTGTACGCCAAACCGATTTCCTTAGTTTCATACGTTGGCAAGCCTTGTGCATTTAAAAAGACACGAGTGTGCAGCCCGAATGCCTCACCCTTAAAGACTGTTGCGCCATCCGATTTTTCGTACACATCTGGATGCGCGAGTACCACCTCTTTTCCTGGCTGCGCTACTTCACTCTCAAAGAAGTAGTTTTCAAACGTGGTGCCGAGTAGTGCGTAAATAGTTTCGAACAACTCTAGAGACGCTCGTCGCCCCTCGTCGTACGCAGTGTTAATCTCAGGGTCGGTTCTGTCGTAGAGCTTTTTATTTATTGCAGTAATTGCCTCTTTAGCTTCTGGATTTTCTTTAAGCGCTGTTGCACCCAGTGCATACGCTTTACCAAACTCTTTTGCGTCTTTGGTTTGAATACCAAGCTCACGCATGCCCCATATCGCGCATGCAATATGTATACCCACATCGCCTTGGTAGTTTGCATTATGCACGATTGCTCCCTGGCTTTTGGTAAGGCGAGAAAGTGATTCACCGATGGCATTGCTCATCAAGTGCCCAATATGGAATACTTTAAACGGATTAGGGTCAGTGTACTCGACAACGAGTTCGGTACCGACGCGAGAAGTGCCGTTCCCCCAAGTAAGCGGAGCGCCAAGAATAGTTGAGAGACTTGTGGCGAAAAAATTCTGAGCGAGTGTAAAGTTAATAAATCCTGGCCCTGCAATACTCACTGATGAAACAGATGCGGGCAGTACGAGCCCTGCCACAATCTCCTCTGCCATCGCCCGAGGAGATTTCCCTGCACGTTTAGAAAGAAGTAGTGCCAATGAGGTTGCATAGTCACCATGAGCGAGTACCTCTGGATGCTCAAGCGGTATCGCAACATCAAAAAATCCGAGTATAGAACATCGTGCGGAGAGTGCTGCTCGAATATCTTCTTGAGGGGACATGATGCTAGACTACCAACTTTTACGCCCCTACACCAGCTTCAAGACAAATTTTTCCGTTACCGTGTCCGCCCTGTATCAATACCTACGTTTTCGAATCCACGACTCATATAGAGTGCACGTGCTGTGTCACGCTCTCTAATTGGATTGCAATGCAGGAAAACTTCACGTGCCCCTCGTGTGCGAGCCATCTCAATTGCCGCATCAAGCATTTTTTTATCCAAACCCATACCGGCCGCTGCATTTTTAACGACATTATGACGTATCCAAAATACCCCTGAGGACACATCGAGAATAATCATGGCGTCAATCCCTCCGTCACTGGCTTCTGTGGTAATCAGTGTTCTGTCCTTACCCGTGTTTTTTCTTGCAAAATCTGCAAACGTCGTTTCTGCATACGCTCCACGGAGTTGTGCATGCAATGTCAGTATGTCGAATTGCGCACGCTCTTTCAAAAGATAAGGATTGCACTCACCTATCTTTGACCCAGATACATCACTGCCTTTCTCAAAGCGAGGAGCTGTTGATTCACTCATATTTCTATCTGTTATCACCACTCCCGTGTAATTGTCCGCGCTCTTTTCGAGAAAGTAACTTCTCAATATTTCCTACGGCGACATCCTCAAGTGGGACGCCGAGCTGGCGCGCAATCTCACTCACATACCACAGTACATCACCGAGCTCTTTTTGAATTTCAATCTTTTTCTCTGCAGACACTATACCCCCATCGTCTCGAATTATTTTTTTTATTTTCTCTGCTACCTCGCCTGCCTCACCGGTAAGACCCAAGACGGGGTAGATAAACGTGACACCTCCCACGCTCGGGTATGTCGCAGTTACTGAAGCTTTTTCTTGATATTCATTAAAATTCATACACATATACTATCACAATGCATATTCGTAATCAGGATTTATTGCCTTTCCGTTCGGAATTTTTGTGAAGCCTGCTTTTACCCAAAAACCAACTGCTTCAGGCAAGGCACCTTTTGCACACAGGGTTGTACAGCCTGCTTTTTTAGCCTCACTTTTAAGAATATCTATTACTGCAGAGCCTGTTCTATCCTCAGGATTTTTTTTGAGTTCTGGATGTGTGCGGATATAAATAATGTCGACACGTTTTTCTTCAAAAAATGTCCGTATCGTCAGGTGGGCACCAACCATACGTTCGTTGTCGTGGAGCACAATCGTGTTACCCTCAACAAATTTTGTTTCTGCAAAGCTCGGCACTTCGCTTTGTAATCGCGAGAACAATGCGTCGGCAAACACTTGTGTTGGGTGCTCACGCGCCTCTGCTTCGAGTAGTTTTCTTCGTCGTAGTTCTATAAAATGTCTCGCCTGCTCTTGCATACGTATATTATTTTTCTAAGGTAACAAATTGGTAGCAAAACTTTTCGTTACCTGAAGTCACAGGCGGTTTTACTGTCCTCGTAAACAGAGTTTCGTACGCAGGAAAAAATACATCAGCATCTGCAAAATCCGCATCGATGAGTGTTAGATACAATCTATCTGCATCTTGTAATCCTTGCGCATAGATAGAAGCGCCACCAATATTAAAAATTTCATCAGTACCCGCCTTTTGTGCTTCAGCATACGCTTCTTGAAACGAGGCAACAACAGTGACGCCTTCAATTACTAGTGGCTCCTTTGAGAGGACAATGTTCATGCGCCCGGGCAATGGCTTGCCAAGCGAGCGAAATGTATTCAGCCCCATGATGACGGGCTTCCCGAGTGTAATTTTTTTAAAGTGCGCAAAATCTTCTGGGATGTGCCAGAGTAGTTTCTCGCTTCCTGCCTTCCCGAGCTCACGGTTTTTACCAATAGCTGCAATTATTGAGATTCGTGGTTTGGCTGTACTCATTACTACACTATACCACCCAAGGAGCGGGCACTGCTACGGAGCTACTATTGGCTCTTGCTGAATTTCCGCACTCACCGGAATGTACTTTGTTGGGTCAATAAGTGGTGCGCCTGCCGGTGGTTTTGGTGTGGGAAGTTTTTGTATGCCGTACTTTTTTTGTAGCTCAAGCAGTGCTGCTTCATTCTTTTTCATCAATGACTGATGCAATTCAAGTATTTGCGCTGGGGTCGCACCTCCCTGTTGCGCCTTTTTCTCTTCAGCAAAACTCGTCTTTAAAAGTTCGAGCTTCTCAGCTTCAAATGACTCAGCGTCCTTCCTGAGTAAGTCTTTATTTTCAGATATAAGTGCGGTGACCGGTGTAATAATATCTTGCGAGACGATATTAAGTGGTGGCACCGTCACCACTGACTCCTTAGGTATTGGAGGTGCGCGATTTGCATGCTTTTTGCAACGAAGTAACCTCCGCCGAAACCTATGCATAGGAATATGAAGCTTGAAATGAGTATTTTAATCATATGTAGCTATTTTTGTGCCTGCTCAAGCTTTTCTACCCGAGTGCGCAGCGCATCGTTTTCTGCTTTTAGTTCTTGGACTGCTTTAATAAGTGGCGCTACGAGGTTGTCATACTTTACTGATTTTGGACCTTTGATTATTTCTTGTGTACCATCAGAGAGCGTTATCGTTTTATCAGGTTGTACATCTACCACTTCTGGTATTACCTGCTCTACTTCTTGGGCGATTAGTCCTACCTGGTGACCGAGTTCCTTTTCTGATGTTTTATCTTTCCAATCAAAGTTTACAGGGCGTAATTTCATAATTGCTGCAAGCCCACCTACTTCTGGTAAGTCAACAATATTTTTCTTGAGACGATTATCTGAATAATAGTATGTGTGCACATACCACAAACCGTATGCGGATGAACAATATGAGTGTGCGGGGTCACAAAATTGGTTTGAGTCAGCAGATACATCTCCTCGAATGGTGCCGGCAGTATAGATACCCTTGTTCCCGTACGCGCGGAGCCAGGTCGTGTCACTCATGTGCCAACCGCCGCCGTATGTCTGCGAGTACCATCCGGTAGCACCGTACGTACGAATCCAGCCACCACCAGCATCCCGTACCGTACCAGCAGACGGGTCAACAATTGCACCGTTTGTATAAATAGTTCCATAAATCCAAGAGCTTCCTCCGTTTGCCCAGATACCACTTGGGAAGTATGCGGCCGAACCGGTGCCACCATAGTTTCCAGAAGAAATGATGCCACCTGCACCCCCAGATGAAGCTAAATCGATGCGTCCGACATTTGATATAGACATTGGTGTTGTCCGAGCACCAGCAGGAGTATCAATAACAAAATCAATTGTGCCACCTTCAGTAAAGTGCAACATCTGCCCTGACAAGGTCGTATTGACGCGCGGAAATCCTGCTCCGTTATATATATTTCTTGCCAGGCCCGCACCTGTCCACGTTTGGCTTGGCTCACTTACCCATGAGTAAAGACCGACTTCTCCCGTACCGCCTCCGTTACGTGCAGCGGAAAGCCATAATTTCATATTATTTCCGTGCGTGACTAGTTGTGTGATATTACCATCAAAGTTTACCCCGCCACTGGCAAGTACGGAAAGTGCACCCCATGCTCCGCCGCTCCCCTTAAATTCAAGCGCACCACCGTTGTTGCGCATACCATAGCCAGTAGACCCTGTTGTGGTACCAAAACTCAGATACTGGTTTGAGCCATAGATATTTAAAATATTTGCTCCAAACACACCTGGCTTAAACTGATCGGAAACTGCGACGTTTACTGGCGCACTCACGTTTCCATTAGGCGGTGTTCCTGAAGGACCGGTCCAGGCAATCACCATCGCGACTGGTGCAATAGAAAGTGCGATAACAAGAATTTTTATATAATTAGAAAAAGTACTCATAGAGATTATTGTGCATAATAAAATACCTTTAAATCGTACCATGCGATGTCTGTTTTCTACAGAAAAGAATTTACACACTGTGTACACTCAAAACGCAAGGTTACTCTACAATTACTGGAATCAGTGGCTTTGGTAATTCATTTAAAAAGCCATACTTCATGTTAAGTTTTTCGAGCGCGTCGGCACGCTCAGCTGCAATCGCAACTTCAATAGGAACCATCTCTTCTGGCGGTAATGGTTTGGTCGTCAAGAGTTTACGACGCTTCTCTTCTATTTGTAACATCAGCGCATCTTTCTCCTGAAGATATGATTGAATTTCAAAATCAGTAAGTTGAGGATTTTGTTGAGAATGCAGCGCCTGTTGTGTAGGCACTGGGGGCATGACGGGATTTGGAGTTTGTATTTGCGCATCATTTTCAACCTCAGGAATAGTTGGTGACACGGAGAGTGTATCTCCCTCTCTCACATATAAAGCATATACCCCAACAAGAGCTACGAGTAGTACAAATAAAAACGCTTTATTTTTTTTAGACATCATAACATCGCACAGCCGAAACGAGTATATGGCGGGTAATATGAGTATGTATTTGAGACACTTGAATACATCTGGAAATGAATTGTTTCATTGAGCGCGAGGTTAAAGATACCCGCTCCTTTACTTGTTGAAACATCGTATCCTCCTGTACCATTTGAGTTAAGGTCGTAATCATGATTCGCCATACCATTACAGTATCCTGACGAACACGAGGAAATAACGTGGTGGTACCCACCAGCAACATCATAACTCTTGTATGCTGAAAAATAACAATAATACAATCCTGCTTCCGGAGCTGTAAAACGGCCAGTTGCAGAGTTATAACTCGCTGCCGCGTTGCCTACTTTTTGTGTCAGAGTCGTTGGCGTCAACCACGAAGCTGCGGTTTGCGCTTGCCAACCTACCGCGCCATTTCCTCCAGTAACAAACCATGGCTTGTCTGTTAATGAACTCCATGTGCCACCACTATTCTTAGCTTCAATCTTTCCTTCCGTATTTCTAAACCCAAAACCAGTAGAACCGGTAGTAGTACCAAAGTTTATGTATTGGTTCGAGCCGTATACGTTCAATATGTTTGCTCCGAGTATACCTGGTTTAAATTGGTCTGAGATTGCCACGTTTACTGGTGCACTCACGTTCCCGTTTGGTGGTGTTGCAGTAGGACCGGTCCATGCGAGAGAGATAACTGGAAGAGTAACCGCACACGTAAGAGCTATGTAAAATTTTGTACGATTCATGCTTATTTTTCTTGCCACTTCGGTGCCCATTTAATAGTAACCGATCCGGTGAGAGACCCGCCGAGACCAACACAGTTGAGTGTGTACTTAACGGTTCCGTTAATTGGATTAGATGTGTATGAACCAGATACTCCCGTCCACGAGTTGCCGTTACCGGTAACGGTACAGCTTGTTGCATTCTTTACATTCCAGGTAATCGTTGATGTAGCACCTGGGATTACAAGACGTGGTGATGCATTAATGATTGAGGTGGTGACAAGTGATGTCGGTGGAGGAATTACTACACAGCTGTTTGTAACCGTTGAGCAGGTACTTGGAGCACAATCAATTATTGTTGTAATAGCACATGCAGCAGTTCGGTTTTTCCAGATGTTGCCATCACAGTAGTCCCCTGCAGTTGCTGCACATGGTTGGTCAGCAGACCAGAGAATCCACCCAGCAACGGTATCTCCCCATGCCCAGCCCGTAAAGGTGTTTGTTGCGTAACGTGTTGTATGGTTTGAACCGGTGAGGTTTATCCATCCGTCCCAACCATTCTGAGCACCAATAGCCTTCAGCCATCCTGAGACAACACCCCCAGAAGAGACACTCACACTGCAGCTACCGCTTGGGCATCCCGCGAGGTCTGATGGATTTGCACTTACCCACCCAATGTTTTCACTCCATGCGTAGCCTGTGATTGTACCTGCGCCTGTGCCTCCATTTTTATAGAGTGCGTAACTGCGTGTAGCACAGGTGTTAGCGCCGGCATTTGCACAGTTGAGAGAAATCCAACCAATGTTATCACTCCATCCCCAACCCGTGAGTGGCGTCCCGACACTTGAACAATCTGCTGGGCAACTTCCTGCCGTTTCTGTTGCTTCACAAATATTGTTACCGCAGGTAACACATGACGCTTCTGATGGTGTTGATGCGCCACACGCTCCTGCACAGTTAATAGTTCCTGTATTCTTCATACCACATGAGTTTGCCCCTGATTCACATGGGTTGCCGTACGTCGCAGGGTTCGCAGGAGTGACGCCCGAACAACTTCCATTACATTGAATCGTTCCTGCACCTGTTTGACCACATGAGTTAGCGGCAGAGGCACATGCATTCCCATACCCCGCTGGGTTTGCGGGAGTACCTGCAGAACAAACACTTGAACAGTTAATGGTACCGTTGGCAGTCTGCCCACATGCGTTTGCTGCTGAAGTACATGCATTTCCATAAGTCGGAGGCATAGCAGGTGCTGCTGCAGAGCACGCAGCACTACAGTTATATGTACCTCCCGCGCAGGTACCACATGCATTACACGCAGAACATGCCTGTCCGTAATTGACAGGCGCATCATGTAAATCGCTCGGACACGACGCTGGTATTATTTCTCCTGCACTCTCACCAAGTGGAGAAAGTGAAGTGTACGCAACCTCGACAAATGAGTGTTGGGTAGTTGCAGTATAGGCACCCGCAAGTAGGAGACCCGCAAGAATAACGCTCGCAAATGTAAGCGTATGTGTTTTGTTTTTTTTAAAAAGTGCACGAGCACGCGTATGTGCTGTTTTTATTTTTTGACGCATTAACAAAAGTATATCCCCTGTGTAGAAAAATTTGAATACTCCTGTTGATAACTAATCGATTTTACGCAAGCTTTTGCAGGTGTTTTGTCTTTAACTCACGAATTTTCCCTTTCGCGATGAGCGTTGATTCAACACTCTTGTCCTTTTGTGCACCGTCAGCAATATCTCGTTTGTGGTATCTACTCGTAATTACCGCAACTTCGCTCGAAAGATTTTCAAATATGAGCTGACAAAACCGCTCGCCAGGATACACGCGAATAACTTGTGATGTAGTGTTGTTGCGGACAGGAATCATAAGTTGCCCTTCATAGCCTGCATCAACAATGCCAGTCAAATCAACGGCGAGCCCACGGCGCGAAACTGAAGAGCGTGGATACAAAACTGCCATTATATCGTGAGGTATTTTTATACTTTCGAGTGATGACACTGATACATGTTCACCCGGTAGGAGTTCAAAATATTGCCCTTCTTCGAGTTCGAGTACATCAAAATATTCTTGTGTGTATCCATCCTTCAAGGGGTCAATGACACGTATTGCCTCTCTCCCCGCCTTTGTGACTCGCGACTGCTTAGGCATGAGAAATGTGTACCCGAGACGAAGGTCTATAGAATGGGCGCGTGTTTGAAATGTATCAAGTGGAGGAGTAAACGTAATCTCACCTTTTTGTACTCGTGCAAGAATTTCTGACTTTGTAAGAACTGACATAGTGATATGGTTTAAATTAGAGTGCAATCATGAGGCCTTTAATCGCTGCCTGAGGAGTATACAGCTTCTCAAACTGCCCGACAATTTCCTCTACAAGTGCGTCATCTTTTTTTTCTGACCGTGCAAATGCATTTTTAGGAATAGTGATAGTAATAGGTGCATGTATATTTGCTCGAGAAATCATCTCTCTAGCACCATCGTAGTGGTTGTCGTAAATGTGCGCATTCGAGATTGTGTGGGTATATATACCAGGTTTTACACCGAGTCGTTCTGCCAAAATCATTTGAAGTAATGCAAATCCTGCAACGTCTGCTGGACATCCAAGGACCATATCATTTGAACGTACAATATTATGCATATGCAATCGCCCTCCAAGAATACCGACAGTAAATGTATATGGGCATGGTACGTTTTTTTTAGACACACCTCCGAGTCCGTCAGAAGTGGGGTCCCATGTTACCACTACGCCATGTCGCGAACTTGGATCTTTCTCTAATAATTTTACCAAAAGTCCGAGCTGGTCGCGTCCAAAATGTTTCCGCCATCGATAGCCATACGCAACAGTGACCACATCTCCTGGGTTAGTAAATAAATCCCATATCTTTGTATATTTTCTTAAAAAGTCAGCTGGCTTGCGTGCGCCAGAAATAAACCATACTTGCTCCGCAACAAACATTTTTACTGGTATTTTCCGAAGCGTTAGGATTGGAAACCCATCCTTTTCTATATCATGTTGAAATGTGAGCCCTGGGAGTGCTGCTGTCTCGTGGCCAGTTCGTAGGTTTTTCTCGCGTATACCTTCGTCAAGAATTTTTTTAAGGATACCTTGGTATGTTGCGTCAAACGTATTCATGGAACTAGTATACTCCCCCATCGCAGACTTCCAAATTGTTAGGAAAATGACTCGTGGTAGAATACCTATATGCAGGGGAACTCTAAAAAAAGTCCGCACGGTTATGACTATCCATATCTGCCGCAGCACATAGAAATTTGCACAGCGCCCGAGTCGCATCCGTTTATGGCGCAAGCAAAAGAATGGGCACGTATGCATTCTCTTGATAAACAAGTCCCGAATACCTCCGTGATTGTCAAAGGTGGATTACCGTGCGCAATTGGTGCAAACGGGTCTAATTTTCACTCAGAAAAAGAGAACATTGAACGATACGGCCCAAAGGGTTGTCGCCGTGTTTTTCTTAATGCGCCAACCGGGCAACTCTATGAAGAGTGCGAAGGGTGCCACCCAAAAAACCATGGCGAACCGCGAGCATTACAAGACGCCCTAGAGAAAGGAGTTGATGTTACCGGTGCTGAAATATACATGTGGGGTCATTGGTGGTGCTGCAGATGGTGTTGCGAAAAAATGGAGGCCGCAGGCATTGTCCGCGTGTATGTGACAGAAAATGCAGACATAGATTTTAATCTTAAAGACCCGCACAACATTCTTGGGAAACAATTTAATGCTCATTAAAAAATCTCGCACAGCGAGATTTTTTAATGACATACCAATGAAAACAATTAGAGTGCTTCTGTGTCCACTCCCATTGAGCGGGCAGAGCCAGCGACAATCTTCATTGCCTGTTCAATATTTGGTGTGTTGAGGTCGGCCATCTTCTTTTCAGCCACTTCCTTCATTTGCTGACGAGTCAATTTTCCTACCTTTACTTGTGTATTCTTTCCTGAGCCACTTTCAATACCAAGCGCCTTTTTGATGAGGTTAGTCATTGGCGGTTGCTTGACGACGAAATCATATGTTCGATCTTCAAAAACCGTAATGATAACTGGAAGCACATCTCCCATCTTGTCACGTGTTTTTTCGTTAAACTTAGTGACGAAATCACCAATGTTAATCCCGGCCTGTCCGAGCGCTGGTCCGACAGGAGGTGCTGGTGTTGCCTTTCCTGCTGGAATCTGAAGTTTTAATTGTTTGATTATTTTTTTTGCCATATTTTTTGAGTTAACGTGGCCAGCAGAGAAGCGCTGATGACTAGAGGAATACTACTTATTTTTAATCTTTTTGCAACGTATGAGAGTCCTAGACCTTTTTTACCTGTAAAAAGTCGAGTTCAACTGGAGTTTCGCGACCAAACATTGGCACTAAGACCTTAACCTTACCTGTTGCCTGGTTTACCTCACCTACCTTACCTTCCAAGTCTTTAAATGGACCATCTACGATGAGTACCGCATCATCTGGAGCTAGATCTATATCATGTGTTGGTGTATCTGCC
>JBAQUX010000009.1:0-108371 GCA_049297775.1 Minisyncoccia bacterium | reverse complement strand
CCGCAAGGGTATCGAAGGTTCGAATCCTTCCGCCTCCGCCAAAATTGAAAATCGGAATCGGAAGCCGAAATGGGGTCGGCACGAAGTGCCGACACAAATGTATTCCCCCCAAAAAATCCTGAATTTGAAAGGATTCGCCACGCTCCGCGTGGCTCAAAAAGTACGGTTCGAGCTTCAATAATAAAGTTCGAACCGTCTTTTTTGAACAAATGAAGTTTTTCTTCATTTGTTTTCTCGTTAGCCAATTCCGTGTTGGTAATATTGTCCTTTAAAAATTTTTCTGTAAGTTCGAACCGATTCTGAGATTTTTGCTCAAAAGCCGATAATTTCTCTTTGAGAAGCTGTTTTTGATTGACCAACGCACTTTTGGCGTCACGATACTCGTCTAGAGAAAGTGCGTTCTCTAAATAGGCGTTCATCAGCTTCTCAATTTTAGAATCTAAAAGAGAAATATCGGTTTTTGTTTTGTCTGCAAAAAGCGTAGACGATTGGGCTTCCACCGATTTATCTTTTTCATTTTCCGCCAACATCCATTTAGCCCAATCGTCTGGCAAAGAAACTTTTTTGATTTCCTTTTGAATTTCGGAAGTGATGATTTCCTCACGAGTATATTTTTGCGAGCAAGGATTTTTCCGTTTAGTACATCGCAAATAGTTATGACCTTTTTGTGTTTCAGTGGTAATGAAACAGCCACATTCTCCACAACGGAAAAATCCTCTGTACAAAAATGGTTTTAGTCCTTTGCTGTGCGGTTTACTTTTTCTCATCATCACTTCCTGAACGGAATCAAAAAGTTTCTTTGTGATAATCGGTTCGTGCTTGCCCTCGTGTATTTCGCCGTTATACAACATCAAACCAGTGTAAATTGGGTTTTTCAAAAGTTTTTGATAATTCGACACCGCAAGTTCCTTTCCGCTTTTTCGTTTCAATCCAAGTCCGTTAAATTTGTCACGAAGCTCCCGCAAAGTGAAAGACCCAGACGAATATGCCTCAAATGTTTTCTTGATTAAGGGTGCGATATTTTTATCAACAACAATTCTGCCACCGACATTTAAATATCCAAGTGGAGACATTTGAGGCCATATTCCATCTTTCACTTTGTTTCGCTTACCACGCTTTATATTCTCGCTTAAATTGTCCACATAATACTTGGATTGCGAAAAAGCGATTGAAAGCATGAATTTGCCTTGCGGTGTCGGATCACACCAAAAAGTTGGAAATTTTAGCTCGGCAAGTTTTTCCGTATCGAGCAAGTAGATAATTTTTCCACCATCAACACTATTTCTCGCCAATCTGTCGGGGTGCCATGCCAAAATTCCATTTGCTTCACCTTGCTCGATACGGAGAAGCATTTCATTAAAGACTGGCCGACCCGGAGCTTTAGCGGTTTGTTTTTCCACAAAAATATCTACAACCTCAATTTGTTCTTTAACTGCTAACTCCTTGAGTTCGGCCAGTTGATCCGAAATGCTTCTCACTTGCCGATCCTCTGTATCGGTACTTTTGCGAGTGTATATGAAAAACTTTCTGGTGTGATTATTCATAGAATTGTATTGGCAAACGAGTGAGCCACGCGGAGCGTGGAAAAACCTTTTGAATTCGGGAATTCTTGGCGGGAATGCGTTTGTGTCGGCGCTTCGCGCCGACCCCATTTCGGGCTCTGATTCCGATTTCCAATTTTGGCGGTGTGTATTGGACGAAGTTCGAATATATTTCGGACAAAATCCGCAGGATTTTGACGAATGATGCTTCATAAAAGTGCTTTTTTGCACACTTGTACTATAACTTAATATTGAGTCAAAACACAACAGAATGATATAATAATCTGAGTTGATAAGTTTTCATACACTATGGCAAAAGCCGCTACAAAAAATAACTTTATAAACCCTGATACTGGCAGAATATCAATCACGGAAGCATTCGGTGAGAATTTGGCGATTTTGCTTGCGGAGAAGATATCAATAGTACATAAAAAGTTTGATTCAAAGGGTTTTATTCGAGATATCAAGAAAGAAGTTATCGGCAAGAGCTATACCCAAAGAGTCGAAGTTATTACTGATTTACTCAAACAATATCTCCCAGAGAAATATACTGAGGCCCTCGCCATTCTCATGAAAATACTTGGACCAGAGAACGAGGAAGAAACAGGGATGTTCACTAACTTCTACTGGCTCATGCCGGTTGGTAAATTTGTCGAGAAATACGGACTAGATAATTTTGCTGAGTCCATAAAAGCGATTGAAGAAATTACCAAAAGAAATACCGGTGAATACGCTATCCGTCCTTATGCTCGTAAGTACCCCGTAAAGACGCTCGTAGTGTGTACCAAGTGGGCAAAGAGTAAAAATTTTCATCTACGTCGCCTTGCATCAGAAGGTTTGCGTCCAAAACTCCCATGGGCACCAAAGCTCGATGTGTGGAATGATACTCCAAAGCCAATTTTTGAAATTCTAGAGATTCTCAAAGAAGACGAAGTGAAGTTTGTAAAAAAATCAGTAGCGAATCATGTGCGAGACTGGGTAAAGGTAAATCCAAAAGAAGGAAAGTTGCTCATTGCCAACTGGTCTAAATCAAAGAATGAACATACGAAATGGATACTTAAACATGCACAACGATAAATCTATGGCAAAATCAACAGCACAAAAATTTGGCGAAAATATGAAAAAGATTCGACTCGAAAAAGGTATGTCGCAAGGCGACATTTGCCGAGAGTTAGTTTTAGATCGAGCATATATTAGCAATGTCGAGAACGGCAAACAAAATCTCACCTTGAGCACAATGGATAAGGTGGCAAAGGTGCTCGGCGTGAGTGTAGAACAATTATTAAAATAGTTATGACTAAAATTGACCTCAAAAAAACTTTAGATAGCTACAAAGCAAAAAATCACGTTTTGCAAATTGTAACCATTCCATCCACACAGTACATAATGATAGACGGCGAAGGTGACCCCAATACTGCTGATGAGTACACTAATGCAATACAAGCGTTATTTCCTATTGCCTACAAAATAAAATTTGCTAGCAAGATTGAACTCAAGAGGGATTTTGTTGTTATGCCCCTTGAGGGCTTGTGGTGGGCAGATGACATGAGTGCATTTACATCAGGGCGCGATAAATCAAAGTGGAAATGGACACTCATGATTATGCAGCCAGACTGGATTACCAAAGACATGTTTATGAAAGCCGTCCGAGATCTTGCTGATAAAAATGCTCCAAAAAGTTTAGGTAATGTCCGGTTTGAAACTTTACACGAGAGAACATGTGTACAAACACTACATGTCGGCTCTTTTGATGACGAAGCCGAGATATTAGCTGAGATGCACAACATTTTTATCCCTGCAAATAATCTAAAGATGATAGGTAAGCATCACGAAATATATTTTAGTGATGTTCGTAAAGTGGCACCAGCCAAGTGGCGAACGATCTTGCGACAGCCGGTTGAATCAAATTAATTTAGTAAACATATGAACGACAATCAAGAAGTAACCACGTACATCACAAATGCAAGCAAAGAACAGCACAAGATTTTGCTTGAGTTACGTAAAATCATCCACGAGTTAGGCGGGGTATCTGAAGATATTAAGTGGAAATTTCCAGTGTTTGCCAAAGATGGGAAAGATTTTGCATATACTAGAACTGCTAAAGACCATGTCACACTTGGCTTTTACAACATTGATAAAATCAAAGACCCCGACAATCTCTTGCAGGGCGAGGGCGACACCCTCAAACATATCAAGATAAAGAGTGCCGATGATGTTAACGCACCCGTCATTCGTGAATGGTTGCACCAAATTACTCATTAAATAGAATTTTATGATAACCTACGGATACACAATTTTATATGTAGAGGACGTTGAAGCAACACTCGCGTTTTATGTTAAGGCCTTTGGCTTTACTCAGAAGTTCATTACTCCAGAAAAAGATTATAGTGAGCTAGAAACCGGCGGCACCACGCTTGCCTTTGCCTTATACAGCGTTGCGGAGTTCAATGGCATCGCAATTGAAAAGAGAAAGCCCGAAGCGTCACCTTCACCTTTTGAGATTACCTTTGTATCAGATGATATCGAAAGTGCGTGGAAACAAGCAGTCGAAGCAGGAGCGGAAATAGTAAAAGAGCCAGCCCAAATCCCTGGGGTCAAACCGTCGGCTACCTCCGCGACATCAATGGTTTTTTGGTCGAAGTATGTACGAAAATTGATCCAAAATAACAGAATGACCAAACAAGGACGAAAGAAACTAAAATAGTATGACAAAATACGTAGCACTCCTTCGCGGAATAAATGTTGGTGGAAATAATAAAGTTGAAATGCCGAAGCTAAAGAAATTATTTGAGTCGTTAGGTTTTTTAAACGTTTCTACATATTTAAATACAGGAAATGCTATTTTCGAAACAGATAAAAAAGATTTGCAAACAATAATTGAAAAAGCTTTATGTAAAGCGTTTGGATTTGAAATACGTGTAGTACTTCGTGATGCTGAGAATATTCATAATCTTTGCAAAGCACTGCCATCACATTTTACAAATGATACAGAACAAAAAACAGATATTCTTTTTCTTTGGGATGAATATAACTCTAAAAAGAGTTTGAGTCTCATTAAAACATCTGATGTAGATACATTGGAATACATCGATGGGTCTATCGTTTGGAATGTAAAAAGAGAATCCTACGCAAAAAGTGGGATGGGAAAATTTATAGGGACAGTGGTGTATAAGAATATGACTGCAAGAAATATTAATACGGTAAGAAAACTAAATGAACTGATGAGTTTATAGTATTACCAATATGACCTACACCAACAAAACCCAACCAACAACAATTAGCCCTGAAAAGTATTTGAAAGAAAACTTTAAGGGTAAGGAAAAAGTGCAGAGCGAAGCGCTGGCTTTGGTTGATTTATATTCAAAAGCCACCGGCTCGCCGTGCGTGATGTGGAACAAGATTTTCGGCTTCGGGAAGTATCACTATCTAGATAGTAAGGGTGGGGAACATTCTCACCTGATAACCGGTTTTGCTATCTCCTCTAAAGGATTTACTTTGTACAACATGATTGGCTGGGAGAGTTACAAAAAAGAAATTGAGAAACTTGGTAAGCATAAACTTTCTGGCAAATCTTGCCTTGTAATTAAAAGTATAGAAGATATTGACCTTACGGTACTCAAAGTGGTTATAAAGGGTTCGTGTAGTGAAATGAAGAAACGTTATAAGACTGAAAAGTAATTTGATATAATGCACATATGAACCAAAAAGCACATACCATTAAGAATTTGTTTAGTAGAGAGACAACCGTCTCGGTTGTGATAAATGCCACGCCAGAGAAGATATGGGGCATACTCACCAACGTACAGGGCTATAAAAATTGGAATAGTACCCTAGTTTCTATAGAGGGCGAGATACAAGCAGGAGGACAGGTGAGACTTATTTCCAAACTGGACCCAAAAAGAACATTCAAGCTTTCAATGAAGACTTTTGAGCCACCAACCAAGCTTGCGTGGGGCGATATGATGGGAGCCAGAGTGTATTTACTTACACAAGAAGGAGATGGAACCCTGTTTACTATGACGGAGAAAATCGGTGGCCCACTATTTCCATTGTTTGCAAAAATGATTCCATCTTTTGATGAGTCTTTTGATGCGTACGCCAGAGATTTAAAGGTTGAGTCAGAAAAATAACATTTGTAATTAATAGTATACATTTATGACAAACAAAAACATGGTGACCTGGTTTGAAATAACTGTTGCTGATATGGACCGAGCGGTGAAGTTTTATGAGGCAGTTACAGGAAAGACATTGAGTAAAATGCCAATGCCAGAAGAGATGGGCATGACGATGTATGCATTCCCGTGGACAGATGATGGCGAGGGTGCGGCTGGTGCACTGGTGAAGAACGACCAAAGTAAACCAGGAGGCACTGGAACCATGGTGTATTTCTATTCAGAAGACTGTAGCGAGCTCGACCGCGTCGAGGCGGCGGGAGGCAAAGTGATTATGGCGAAGGTGCCTGTGGAAGGATTTGGGTTCTTCGGATTCTTTGAAGATACCGAAGGCAATACGGTCGGTTTCTTTTCAAAGAAATAATCTGTCTAAGTGAGCGTAAAGCAAACACCAGAGAGGCTCCGTGATCGAATCTCTCATCCTCCGCAGAATTTTCGCAGAAAACACAGGCACAGTGATATAATCCAGTTATATGCAAAGTGTGCCAGCATTGATACCTGAATTAAAAGTCACAAATTTTGAAAAAAGTTTAGATTTTTATACGCGCTTGTGTGAGTTTAGCATTCACTATGAGAGACCAGAGGAGAAATTTGCCATGCTCGAAAGGGAAGGCGCCATGCTTATGATTGAATTACTGGAGTCTCAGGACAGGTGGACTGTTGGTGAGAGAAAGTACCCGCTTGGGCAAGGAATTAATTTTCAGATTGAAGTAAAAAATGTGGATGCGGTGCGCGCTAATTTTAAGAGTGATAACTATCACGTCTTCTTCGAGATGGAGGAGAAATGGTATCGGCGGGGCGATTTTGAGCTTGGTAATCAACAGTTCTTGGTACAAGACCCTGATGGATATCTTTTACGATTTTTTCAAAATTTAGGTTCAAGACCAAAAATATAATCCACCGTTGAAAGTTCGGATTTCTTGCATCATTACGTAAAGTACGACGCATCAGTGCGAAGTATCAGCCGTGCTTACTTCGTTCGCAAAATTTTATCCATTGATCTACCTTTCGCTAGCTCATCTATTAACTTATCCAAATACCTAGCCCGCTTCGTTATTCTGTTTTTAATTTCCTCAACTCTATAACCACAGATTAGTCCTGTAATGAAACGAGCTTTCGGATTGATTTTTGCTTGCGTATAAAACTCCTTGAGAGTTACTTTTTTATCAATCAGCTCTTGCAATTTCTTTTCATTAAAACCAGTTAGCCATGTAATTACTTCAAGCAGTTCTTCTTTTGTGCGTCCTTTACTCTCTACCTTTTTAACATAGTACGGATACACAGAGGCAAATACAATTTTTGCCATCTTTACATTATGCTCTGGAGTTTCATTCATAATTTATTTTTTGAGTTTGTAGCGTCCTGGCCAACATGTTGGGCAAGTCGGAATATCTTTACTTTTAGTAAAAACATGGCCTCTACTACACACTTTTTCTGTTCTCGCAGGTACTTTTACTAAGGTACCTTTGTTTTTTACCAAATTCTTGTAATCCCACTGAATCTTTACAGACTTCTTGAGCCACCTTCTGAGGTGTGTAGTTTTAATCTCAGATACATCGCCATACAATATTTCCGCTGCTTTGAATTTTCCTTCGTTTTGTAAGCCGACTTCATCAAAGCTTTGTCCACTAAAAAACATCAATGAAACTTTTCCACTGACACGTGTAGAATATGCGACGATGGGGTTCTCATCTATGAACCATACTGGACTTCCATGCCATATTTTAGATTCGCTCTTTTTGAGATTTTTCTGTATTTCAGTTTGTAATACAGTGCACATTTCGCGCATAGGTTTTTTCTGCAGTGCATTGTATTTTGCAATAGTTGTCGCTGTAGTTTTTTTCATAGGTATTAGTGATTTACAACATAGTTTTTAAAGTTTTCGAGTATCGCTTGCCAGCCCGCTTTTTGCATCTCAATACTGTTTGTTTCTTCAGGGGAGAACTCCTCTGTAACTTTAGTGGAACCGTTCCCCAGGTCTATGAATGTAACCGTACATTCTCGGTGCTCTTTTTCTCCGTCTGCTGTATCCATGATGTATGAGATACTCTGGTGTTCTACAACGTTTGTGTAGGTGCCCGTAAAGTCAAACCCTTCGCTCCTGTCTTTTGCAGACATCCGTGTCAAGAATCTGCCACCTACTCGCAGGTCATTTTCTGCGTAGGGACATTCCCAGGTATCGGCAGCAAATGCCCAGCCTTGGATACTCGTCGGATTACTCCAATGTTCCCAGACTTTAGGCAAGTTTGCATTAATTATTATTTCTAGATTAATTTTTTCCATGGTGTTTATTTAATACTATATAGTATCACTTTCTGCACTTAATCCTTCTCTATAAATTGTGCCCACACATCGCTATCATGCCTCAGGATTCTGAGGGCTGAATAAAAGAGTATATGCAGAACAATAGTTATATACGGACCAAGGTGAGGCAAAAAGATAAAAAGTAGCGGGAAAAGAACCCCTGCGAAGACTGAGGCTAGAAAAAATACCCAGGCAATCGTTTTGGGCATTACTAGAAATACTGGAAGATGTAGTATCAAGAATATTACTGCAAAGAGTGCAACTTGCGAAAGGATGCTTTCACAGTAGAACGTGATGCTGACAAAAAATAAAAAGATAACAAGTTGTTGGAAGAGAATATCAGCATATTTAACACGTGTGGAGTTCCATACCCACACTCGGTCCTTTTCTGGGTATCGTTGCGTAATTTTCAAATCACCGTAGCTGATACCTACATACAACACGGCAAGTATGAGTGCGTGTAGGGGGTTAAAAAAGTGCCACCCAAAACTCATCGGAGCGAACACTAAAACGGTAAGTACTATGCTCATGCCGTAAAAAAGCCCGGTTCTCACTGGTGTGCCACCATAGGTGTATCCGCGACCTCTCAAAACCGTATTAAATGTTCCGATAATGATGATCCACCACAACACAACAAAAGCGATAAGCATTGCGTTATTGTACTATGAAATTTACTGGGTAATGCCATAATCATGATATGCAAAAATATTTTCGAAACCTTTGGATTATCCCCGCAGTATATGTTTCTTATTTCTTCAGTGAGAAGCTACTTGAAGTTATTGCAGACCCAACAGAATTCGTAGATATTATTTCAGTACTTACTCCGCTTGCACCGGTTGCTCAGTATCTTGCGTATGGAGTCGGTATATTTGATGTGTGCGTTGGCATCGCCTTACTTGTCATACCATCGGTGCCATACACCAAACAATACAGCACATATATTTTTTCCTGGGTAATTTGTTGGCCATTGGTGCCTGCATCGTTAAGGTATTTTGGTGGTGTAGCTGAGTTTGAAATTGTTGAGGTGGCAATTGTAATGTCCGCCGGAGTCGTTGCATGGGCGCTCTATCGTGTGTGGCGTTAGCAAGCACTACCTGCATCCGTGACTGACAGAAATGCAAGGAAAGATATGATACTCTGCACATATGTCCACGCAGGCAGAAACAATTGCATACATATTGGAAAAGATTGGAGAGCCAAGGCATTTTACATTTCGCGCCATGTTTGGCGAGTATGCGCTCTATGCAGATGGGAAAGTAGTTGCTCTGGTGTGTGATGATACGTTGTATGTAAAAATACTTCCGGCAAGTGCAGAACTTGAACCTTTGTGTGAAAAGGGCCCGCCGTATCCTGGTGCAAAAGACCATTATGTAGTTGAGGAAGGGCAGATACATACCATACCGTATTTTGCTGAATTATTGCGCGGAATTGCCGACGCTCTTCCCGCCAAAAAATTGAAGCGTAAAAAAGTTACCTAGATTATTTTAGTACACACACTGTTACACTACAGCATGTACAGGGGGAATTACGTAGCGTACAGTGTAGGAATGAAATATGTGTATTCTGTTATCGTAGGCCTCCTCATTCTTTGTGTAACACTCTATGCCTTACTAAAACTTAATGGGTCGCGTGACGAAGCAAGTGTTGCGCTTCCGCAAGAGTCATATGCAACACCAGCTCCAGTAAATACAGAAGCAGAGTATGAAATGCTTGGATCCGGAGCATTTAATATGATTGATAGACTGCACAAAGGTCAGGGCCTCGCAGTATTTGTTAAGTCTGGCGATGAATATATGCTTGCTTTTAATGATGATTTTTCTGTGGTGAGTGGTCCTGACTTATATGTATATCTTTCAGAGCCACAAGAGTATACAAATAGTGCCCTTGGCGGTATTAATACGAAAAAGACATTGCTCCTCGCTCCATTAAAAAGTACTTCTGGAGCGCAAGCATATAGAATAACAAAAGAGCAGTATGAGAAGTATGGTGATGCCGTTATAATTTGGTGCAAAGAATATGGAATTCAGTTTTCACGCGCGGAGTTTTAGCACCATATTTGTGGGTGTAGTGTAATATATGCAGCGTAAAATGTTACAAATCGATCATGATCTTGTTCCGTATGTTCAGAAAGTGTCACGAGGGAGAAGTATACGAATTACAGTTAAGCCCGGTGGTGTTATTACTGTGCATGCACCGCGATTAGTTTTTCAAAAAACAATCGACGCGTTTGTAGAGAGTAAGATTGAGTGGATTACTGATGCCTATCTGCGTGTTCGGCATATGCCCCCTGCAGTGCCTCAGCGGGTGAGTCGCAGAGAATATCTTGCATATAAAGAAACAGCACGAACATTAGTTCATGCACGAATTACTTTTTTTAATCAGCACTATCAATACACATACGGAAAGATTGCCATCCGTAATCAAAAAACCCGATGGGGGAGTTGTTCTAAAAAGGGTAACTTAAATTTTAGCTATAAACTTGCCCGCATGCGCCCAGAACTTGCAGACTATGTGGTAGTGCACGAGCTCTGTCACTTACGTGAGTTTAATCATTCCGAACGCTTTTGGGACCTCGTCGCGGAGACGATACCAAATTATCGAGAGCTCAGAAAAGATTTAAAAGGCGGTCATTTACAGTAAGTCCTGCATCTCGACTTATACTCAGTATGACTCTATACTAGACAGATACATAAAAATATTAATTATGAAAAATATATTACCCACAGTAGGAATCATAGGCGCCGCATTACTCGTATTTATTGGTGCGTATTTTTTAACAAATAAAAAATCAGTACCTCAGGCGCTAACCGCTGAACAAGAACAAGCTCTCATGGTCGCTAAAGATGATTACGTGGTAGGACCAGCAGACTCAAAAGTAGTTCTTGTTGAGTATTCAGACTTTGAATGTCCAGCATGCGCGGCCTTTCACCCTGTAGTAAAGGAACTTATTGCAAAGCATCCAGAAATGAAATTCGTTGCTCGCTACTTCCCGCTACAAGGTCATATGAACGGTATGGCGTCTGCACTTGCGACAGAAGCTGCAGGGAAGCAAGGTAAGTTTTGGGAGATGCATGACAAACTTTTTGAGACTCAAAAGGAGTGGGGAGGTAAGAATGTTGCCGACCCTGCGTACTTTGAAGGTGTCGCAAACACGTTAGGTCTAGATATGGAGCGCTTCGCAATGGACGTTGCATCACCAGAAACAAAAGCTCGCGTACAGCGTGACTACGATGGAGGTATTACTGCGGGCGTGCGTGGTACTCCAACATTTTTCCTCAATGGTAAGCCACTTGATATGCCTGGTTCATTTGAGGCATTTTCACAATTAATTACAGATGCAGGGACAGGACCTGTTACACCAGTTGAAGAGAAAAAGTAATCGTTACGTTCCCGTAGTTGTAAAAAACCTCGCATTGCGAGGTTTTTTACATTATATCTGTGTGCGAGACAGAGAATAGTGTGCAAGATACATGAGAATAAGAAGTGCGCCGAAAGAAAGGAGTGCCATGAGTGGAATGGTGACGAATCCAAAGATAAGTATTGCGCTATCTGTGCATGAAGGAAGAAGTCCAAAAGTTGAGCATGGCAGGCTGAGTGTCTTACCAAGTACTAATCCTTGGTAGTGGTAGTAGTAATGATATGCAGCATAGAAACCACCAATAAGTGTCAGTATTCCAGTGGTGATGTGCGCGAATCTATCTTTTGAGTAGAGTGCAACGCCGACTATGATAGTAATCGGGAACATGAAAACTCGCTGCCACCAACACAGCTCACACACTGGTGTCAGATACCACAGTTGAAATATAAGCGCGCCAACGGTTGATGCTAATGAAAGGGCACCTATCGCAAGGAGATAGTAGGTATAGGGTATGTTTTGTAACTGTGTGCGCACCTGACGAGAGCATGCATAGAGGGCAAGCGCGAATATTTCAAAAACAAATACTGCAGAAACAGCCATAATAATAAGAAGTGAAAATTGGTTAAGGTCCATCTGCACAGTCTATCATTTCAATAAACCTTATACGAGTGATATTCTGTATCCATGTCTGTCTTGAAGAGATTAATGGTCCATTCAGTAATTTTGCGGGTGCTCTCAATACCAGCATATGCGACCATTACACTGGTAGCCTTTTTCATTCAATATATAGGTTTGAATGTACTTCCTAATTGGCAAACATTCTCTGCGCTCTATCGAAGCGATACAGGTATTTTAGGTTTATTGAAACTCACACGCACCCTTCAAGGATGGCTTCTTGAAAATAGTAGTCCTATTGGTTTTATTATAACTATCACTACAATTTTTTGTTCCTCAGTGCTGTTTGCGCTCATCGTGTACGCATTACGTAGAAAACATTTCATGCTCCGTAGTGCAGGGACGAGCACACTTGGTATGGTATCAACTCTGTTTGGTGTTGGTTGTTTGTCCTGCGGTTCCGTAGTGCTCTCGTTGTTGCTTCCTGCGGCTGGAGTTGCCGCGGTGCGCACATACCTCCCATTTCATGGTTTTGAATTTGGCCCACTCGGCTTATTCCTTGTTACCGTATCTCTTTTTCTTGTAATTAAAGACATTGATAGGCCCGCGGTGTGTGCAATTTCTCTAGATGCGAAATAGAGCGTGATACGATACGTATATGGCAAACCCGCAACTCATCAACTATATTAGGCTCCAAACAAAAATTGGTACCAGTGAGGCTGATATTCGCACAGGACTTGCTCCTGGGGGCTGGTCTGAAGAAGATTTAAAAGATGCATTTGAAGTGGTGCGAACCACGGATATCCCAGCTGTTCCAAAGATGCCTGTAAAGGGTGAAGTGAATGAAGACATTGTAGAAAAGCAGACTGTTGTGGCGGTTCAGCCACGAAAAAATTCAATAGTGACTGAGCTTCTGTATACGAGCTCGTTCTATGGACTCAGTGTTGGCTCGTTGTTTCTTGCCGTTTTTGCGTTATCACTGACCGTCCCGAAAGGATTTGGTGTACTACCGTTACTACAAGATGGAGAGATAGGTGTGACTGCTGGGTGGCTCTTATATCCTGCGGGAGTTGCACTTATTTTGTGTGTGCTCACATGGATTATTGCGAAGCGTATGTACATATATTCAGGGAGTTCTATTCATGCGCTCTTATTCGCACAGAGCGTGTATATTTTATTGGCCCCACTTTTTTTCTTCGGTACGTCGTTCGGTCTTCAGTTAGTTGTTGCTGCTCAGTATGGAAAAGATATGGTGGATCCAGTTATGGCGATTTTCAATTTTCTACGTTACCCAGCAATGGAAATCATGTTTGTTGGATTTATCTGTATGACTCTACTTTCCGCAATTGCTCTCAGAAAGTACAATTATCCTGCACAAATATATTCAGTTTCATTTTTTGTTCGCTGTCTCTGCATTCTTATCGCTACGTTTATTATGCTGGACGTCACTCATACTTTTAGTGTTTTACAGTACTTATAAACAAACAAAATCTTTTTTGATTAAGTAAAGTTCTCTGGTGGTATACTGATGCGATGAATCTGGCGTGGGTACGCAATAACTATGTTATAGGTGGCGCACTTATGAGCTTGATTGCGCTCTCGCTCATATCCCTCGGTGTTGCGCTACAACCATTTTCTTCTGAAAGTGCACGTAAGTCTACCGAACGGCACGTGCGCACTTTTAATGGAGTTGAAGAGTATGTGCTTCAGAATGGGTTGCGTGTGCTACTTATTCCCGACACGTCAAGCGCGTCTGTTGCAGTAAATATTACATATTTAGTGGGCTCAAGACATGAAGGATATGGGGAAACTGGCATGGCGCACCTCATTGAGCATATGATGTTTAAGGGCTCGAAAAACCACATTGATATACCAGTTGAAATTTCAGAATATGCCACTGAGGCAAACGCAACGACATGGGTAGACCGCACCAATTATTATGAGGTGGTTACGGCTGATCCAGTAAATATAGACTGGGCATTGAGTCTCGAGGCCGATAGAATGCATAATGCATTTTTTGATCAAAAAGATTTAGAAAGTGAATTTTCAGTCGTGCGCAATGAAATGGAGATAGGAGAAAATGACCCAGCCGCAACGCTTAGTGAACAAGTTACCAATGTCGCATTTACCTGGCATAACTATGGAAAATCAACCATCGGCGCACGGTCGGATGTTGAGCGTGTACCGGCATGGAGGCTCAAAGAATTTTATAAGAAGTACTATCAGCCAAATAATGCAGTACTCGTTGTCGCTGGTAACTTTACCAGTGATGAAATGCGTAAGAAAATTCAGAAGGAATTTGGGTTGCTTAAAAAAAGCGAAAAAACTATTGAAGAAACATATACAATAGAGCCACCACAAGAAGGTGAGCGTACGGTGCGTATTGAACGTGTAGGTGGGGTGCCACAACTTACTGTCTCGTATCATGTACCGGGTGCGGTGCATCCCGATATTCCTGCACTTGATGTGCTCGCACATATTCTCGGGCAAAATCCATCAGGTCCGCTTTATAGCGAATTGGTATCGAGAAATATTGCAGTCGACGCATCTGCATATCTCACGCTCACAAAAGACCCAGGACAGTTACTGATAGCTATATCACAAAAAAATGCAACAGCTGCACAGCGTGCCTCTCGAGAGGTTGCACTCAGGGAGCTCCTTGATGCATTGCCCAGCACGACGTTTTTAGATACCTATATTTCTGATGCACAAATAACGCGAGCGAAAAATGAAATCCTTGAGAGTTATCGAAAAAATGAAACAGATGCGGTGTCGTTTGCTATAGGCCTTACAGAATTTATTGCCTTAGGAGATTGGCGTTCATATTTCTTACATCAAGAACGACTCAAAAATGTTACTCGCGATGATGTTCTCCTTGTTGCTGGAAAATATCTCCAGGCATCAAATAGAACTCTAGGAATCTACACGCCAGTCACAAGTCAGAATAAAGTGCACATACCTGAAGTGACGGCACAAGAACTACAGCAGGAACTGAATGCACTTGTTGCACATACTGTAATAGAAAGTGGTGAAGTCATGCCACGCGAGCCGTTAAAAATTGAAGAAAGAATCACACGAAAAAAAATTGGTAACATTTCTGTTTCGTTGGTACCAAAGGAAACAAGAGACAACCAAGTGTTTGTAGAGATGCAGTTTCATGTAGGAACTCTCACAGGTATGCGCGGATATGGAGTTATTTCCGATATACTCCCGCAACTATTTTTCCTAGGTACCACTACGCTTTCTAAAGAAGAAATTCAGGAAAAACTTGTAGCATATAAGGCAACCGCCACAGTGACTGGCTCAGGTGGCGCATTTTTTGTTTCTATACAATGCCCGAAGGAATCACTCACAGAAGTTATGAATCTTGTATATGATGTTGTTCGTAATCCGCTTATTACTCCTGCCACACTTGAGACTGCACGCGAACAAGCGCTAGCTTCAACAGAAGGCGCGCTCACAGACCCGGAAGCAGTCATCCGTGATGCGCAAACGAAACATTATGACCCATATGCACGAGACGACATTCGAGCGAACCCCACAAGCGTAGAACGGGTGGACGCGTTGCGTGCGATGACAGCTGCACAGGTAGCATCATTCTTTAAAGACTTTTACGGTACAAGCAGGGGAGAAATTGCCGTTGTGGGAGAGTTTGTCGCAGTCGACATAGAAAAAGTAATTTCTGAAAAATTTGGTACCTGGGCAAGTAAGAAGCCTTATGAACGGATGACCTACCAGCCAGTAACCGCAGAGCCCATCCGCGCTGTTATGCCAGTTTCCGACAAACAAAATGCCGTATATTACGCAGTGCAACCAATTCAAATGGTCGATACTGACCCTGAATATCCTGCATTTCTTGTTGCAGATGCAATTTTAGGTAGTGACCCCTTTGCTTCACGAATTACTGCGCGAGTACGAGAAAAAGAAGGCATGAGTTACAGCAGCGGTTCTGCGCTCTCAGTTGATAGAGATGGTCCAACAGGAAGATTTATGATTCATGCAGTTGGCGCACCTCAAAATATTTTGAAAGTTGAATCAAGTATTGCAGATGAATTACGACGCATGCAACGTGAACGCGTCCCTGATGAAGAATTTATACGAATTAAAAAAGGCTTAATAAATTATATGCGCGATTTGTCCGCAAGTGATGCAAGCCTTGCACAAACAATCGTGTGGCATGAGTACAATGAGCGCACATTGGCGTTTCAGCAACGTTTCCTTGATGCGCTTGAGACAGTAACGCCAGCAGACGTACAACATATTGCAAAAAAATACTTTTCCCCTGAACAGTTCTCAGTATTTATTTCAGGTGACTTGAAAGGTGAGTAGCATGCTACAAAAAAGCTTCCGAATGGAAGCTTTTTTGTAGAGAGGTCTGTTGTACGTGTTCGCGAGTTGCTACTATTTAGATACTCCGTTCTATTGACCGGGTGTACCAGGTCTAGGGCCACCATTCTCACGGCCGTCCTTTCTTGGCCCGCCCATCATGCCACCTCTACCTCCTTCCTTGTGGGGAGGCATAAGCGTTTTTAGTTGTGCCATCACTGCATCTTTTGTTAATCCTTTCGCGGTAATTATTTCATCAATAGTCTTTCCGGCCTTCATCTGAGCCTCAAGGTCTTCCTTTGTTGTGCCAAGAATTTTTGCTAGTGGTTCAAGTGGGCCCATACCTTTTTTATGCACGAGCGGGCGTTTACCCGTGTCGTTGCCAAACTTATTTCCCATCATACCCTGCATGCTCATTCTCTTTGCACCTACAGCATCGAGTCTTGGTTGCGGTGCGTTTTTCAAAGCATCTGCCTCAGTCTGTGTGATTTTTCCAGAGGCAACGTCAGCATCAATCCGAGCGTTCACTTTTAGCTTTCTCTGTGCTTTCAATTTTTCAAGTACTACATCAATTGAAAGCCCTTGTGAGACAATGATGTCTTGAAATGTTTTTCCTTCGGAGAAAAGTTTTGTAAAATCTGCAACATTCATTCCAAGAATTTGTGCCAGTTCAGCATTTCGCTCGGCAGTGCGTTGCACAGTCTGCGCTGTGCCTCGTAGTTTCTGCATTTCGCTTGGCGCAGTAAAGGAGGTTGTTTCTGCAGCCGCTGCTACGCCACTTTGGAGTGAAAGAAGTAACATAGGGACAAGTAAATATTTTTTCTTCATACTTTTAGAGTTAGTGTGTAATCGTCCATGCAGATACCTGCATACTCACTACTACGCTGTGGCGGTACATTTATTACATGTCTTCGTCCTTGTGTAATATTTTCCTGAGTCGCGTGTACTATAGAGGTAATGCATGCATTAGAATCAGACGAGCAATTGGCAGTACGTGTCCAATGTGGCGAAATAGGCGCATTTGCGCAACTCGTATCGCCGTATGAAGATAAGCTCACTCGGTATTTGCGCCGCATTTTGCGTGATGCAGACGATGTCGCAGATACGCTGCAAGACGTGTTTATCAAGGTCTACGAGCAAATTCAAGGATTTGATGCGTCACAAAAATTTTCTCCCTGGATTTATCGCATTGCGCATAATGAAGCCGTGAATGTCATTCGGAAGCGGCGGACGACTCCACTCTCGTGGTTCGACCCAGACGTACTGCTCCCACACTTTATAGCGGTAGAAAAATCTGATACTGAGTCTGAACGCTCTCATATGAAGCAGATTCTCGATACTATTTTAGAAAAAATTGATGAAGGGTATAGAGCAATACTCATTCTGCATTATTACGATGAAATGAGTTACAAAGATATTGCCGAAGTGCTCCGCATTCCAGTTTCATCCGTTGGCGTAAAAATTTATCGCGGTAAAAAGATGGTAGAAAAATTATTAGCAGAAAAAAATATACATACATATGAATGATATACACAAAAAAGTACTAGAAAAAATTTCTGCTGGCCTCATACAGCAAAAGCCGTCATGGAAATTTAGACTAGAGAAACTGCTGTCATGGGGCACCATATTTGTTGCAGGAATGCTCGCGCTCTACATGACAAGCTTTGTATTACTTGTGTCGCATGAAATGGAATTTTTTGAGATGCTCGGTTTTGGACCGCGCGGTGTGTACATGATTATCCATACATTTCCAATCCTTATACTCGCAACTATCGTTGCACTCATTATTACTATGACTATCTTGATGCGCGTGTATGCACATGCATATCGTATCTCCATTATCGCTACCATATCGTTTTTGTGCGCGATAGGTATCGCGACCACTCTTGGTGTTGCAAAATTTGACCAACGTATGGCTTTTGGCCGAATAGGAGAGCGAGGTGAAATGCCATTTCTAAAATCTGTGCATGACCGATATAGACCCCCACATACACGCCCCGTCGCGCGCGGTGTAGTTATTGCAGTACAGCCAGAAGGTTTTATTCTGCGCGACAGACATGACGAGATTTTAGCGATTATAGTAACGGAATCCACTACTTATACGTCTTCCGCACCAGTGAGTGAAGGTGATATACTGGCAATTCTTGGTACACGTACTGGGGGCATGATCGTTGCAGATATCGTTAAAACATTAGAAATCAGCAGTACACATTAAGCATATGAATATTCCTCAAACTACAGACCTTTTTTCAAAAGGCAAAGCCGTGCTCAGTCGTACTGTTGCATTTGCTCGCGTGCATACTAAAAAATCATTAGTACTTCTTGCGCTCCTCTTATTGGGTGGTTATTACTATTATTCAAAATCTGCAACAGCAGAAACACGATATACTTTTACAAAAGTCGAGAAGGGCACACTTGTTGCATCAGTAACGGGCACGGGGCAAGTTACCGCACTCAACCAGATAGATGTAAAACCTCGTGTGAGCGGCGAGCTGGTTTCGCTCCCGGTAAAGTCAGGCGCTACTGTTCGTGCAGGACAAGTACTTGCAACAATTGATGCACGAGATGCACGTAAGGCACTTCGTGATGCACAAACAAGTCTTGAAATTGCACGACTCGACCTAAAGCAACTCATGGAACCAAATGATTCACTTGCATATCTTCAGGCACAAAATGCGATTAAGAATGCGGAACAACAAAAGACTGACGCAGATAGAACGGTTGCAACATCATATCGCGCACTTCTCAATTCCTCATTCGAGGCACTTCCAGATGTCTTTTTAAATGAACAAGTCGCACCAACAATCACAGGAACGTATACTGGAGAAAAAGAAGGTGAGATTATCATCCTCGCTACTGGTTCAACGGGCTCATCAGCGCGTTTTGAAGCGAGCGGTTTGGTGAGCGGGTACGGTACAGTAAATACGAGTGCCCAGCCAATGGGTACGAGTGGTTTGTATATTCAGTTTCCTTCGTCAACAATAAACAACCCCGCAATATCATTGGGCGGTATGCGCTGGATTGTTAAAATTCCAAACACAAAATCTTCAAGCTACCTGAGTAACAACACTGCGTATCAGAATGCCGTCCTCAACAGAGATAAAGCATATAAGGATGCAGAACAAACAATCGCTGAGCAGAAACAAAAAATTTCTGACTTAAAAGCGGGGGCTACGCCACTTGAAATTGAGTCAAAAAATTTGAGTATTCGTCAGCGACAAAATGCATTATACGACGCTCAGCTTGCACTGAATGATTACACTATCACTGCTCCATTTGGAGGTACTATTACTTCGGTTCCTGTACAACGAGGAGAAAGTGTGAGCTCAGGAACAACGCTCGCAACACTTATTACAAAAAAGCGCGTGGCAAGCGTTACCATGAATGAAGTAGATGTGGCGCGCATAAAAATAGGTCAGAAGACGACACTAACCTTTGACGCCCTCGAAGATTTCTCTGTAGCTGGTGAAGTGTTAGAGATTGAAACGGTAGGTACTGTAACCCAAGGTGTTGTGTCCTATGTGGTAAAAGTTGGCTTTGATGCTGATGATGAAAAAATAAAACCAGGCATGAGTGTCACCGCAAATATTGTGACCGATGTAAAACAAGATGTACTCCTCGTGCCGAGTTCATCTGTAAAAACAAAAAATGGTGCAAGCTTTGTAGAAGTATTTGCCACACCGTTGCCTGCACCAGCTGAAGGTGAGACGGGAAGTGTTTCAAAGGTTGCCCCAGAACAAAAGAACGTAGAAATCGGTATATCGAGCGACACACAAGTAGAGATTGTTTTAGGTCTTATTGAAGGAGAAGAGATTGTTGCAAAAACTATATCAGCAACATCTGCAAAAACAACGACAGCTCCATCGCTCTTTCCATCACCAAGTGGCAGAGGAGGAAGGTAAGATAATTGTCTAGCCATGATAACAATTAATTCAGTAGTAAAAACATACTCAAGTGGTGGCGAGCCTTTTCATGCCTTAAAAGGTGTGAGCTTCACAATTAACACTGGGGAGTTCGTTGCGATTATGGGACCATCTGGTTCAGGAAAGTCTACGCTGATGCACATATTGGGAGCCCTCGACACACCAACCTCAGGCACCTATATGCTCGACGGAAAAGATATGTCTACATTGTCTGATGACGAACTCGCTACAATTCGTGGAGAAAAAATTGGCTTCGTGTTTCAGTCGTTTAACTTGTTACCGCGTACCACAGTTTTGCGCAACGTTATGTTACCGCTGATGTACCAAGAACATATAACTGATGCTGAGCGTGATGCCCGTGCGAGGGATGCATTGAAATCTGCTGGCCTGAATGAGTCACACTTCTTCCACCTCTCAAATCAACTTTCAGGTGGACAAATTCAGCGTGTTGCAATTGCTCGTGCGCTTGTGAATAATCCCGCAATGATTTTGGCCGATGAACCAACAGGAAACCTCGATACTAAGACAGGTGAGATTGTGCTCGGTACATTCCAAAGACTTAACCGTCAGCTTGGGCGCACTATCGTTCTTATTACCCACGAACGCGATGTTGCTGAGCATGCCGACAGAATTATCTTTATTAAGGATGGCGAAATCTTGAGTGACGAAAAAGTCGAATCGCCTATAACCGACGCACACTAATCACTATGAAAACACGAGACATTTTAGAAGAGACGTTTACTGCACTTACTGCAAACAAAGTACGCTCAGGGCTTACGGTACTTGGTATCGTTATTGGTATTAGTTCAGTCATGATTATGACCTCTATTGGGCAAGGTGCGCAGGCAAGCATCAGTGAGAGCATTCAATCAATTGGTGCGAATCTTATTTTTGTACAACCAGGAACACAACGTGGCCCCGGGTCACCGGTAAGTGGTGGCAGAGGCACGGCAAAATCGATAACTCTTGAAGATTATGATGCAATTGTGACGACTATTACACCAGTAAAGGGTGTGGCGCCAGAAGTGACGGGCCGGTATCAAGTAACGGCAAAAGGTACGAACACCAATACTCAAGTGGTGGGCACCGTACCTATCTATACAGAGGTGCGCAATGTTCAGGTTACAGAAGGAACGTTCCTTACTGATTCGCAAGTAAAAAGTGGTGCGCGCGTCGCAGTAATTGGTCCAACCACAAAAACAGATTTATTTGCCGACAATGATGCCATTGGCCAGCATATCCGCATCAAGCAAGTAGACTTTAAAATCATTGGAGTTACCGTTGCAAAGGGTGGTAGTGGTTTTTCGAATCCAGACGATATGATCTATATTCCGATGTCTGCTGCACAGCGATATCTTTCGGGAGATTCATACATATCAAACATAAGTATTGCCGCGGAGAGTTCAGAAATTGCTTCACAGGTACAAGCAGATGTAACCGCACTGCTTACCGAGCGACATCATATAAAGGACGGTGCACCGGCTGATTTCAGCACGATGAATCAGGCGGACATGCTCGCAACCATGTCGAGCATTACTCAAACATTTACGGTACTCCTTTCTGCAATCGCAGGTATCTCTCTCATCGTTGGCGGTATCGGCATTATGAATATGATGCTCACTACTGTTACAGAACGAACACGAGAAATAGGACTGCGTAAAGCCATCGGTGCACGAGCAAAGGATATCAGCAGACAGTTTTTAGCTGAGTCCGTCATGCTCACACTCGCGGGAGGTATTATGGGTATTGCGTTGGGATGGCTTGTATCGTTTGCGGTCACGTATTCCGGACTCTTGCAAACAAAAATCTCAGTATCATCAATTGTGCTTGCGTGTGGTGTCTCTGCGGCAATTGGTATTGTGTTCGGATACTATCCAGCACTTCGTGCTGCACGGTTAAATCCCATCGATGCATTGCGGTACGAATAGTAGTAGGTCAAGAAAATTATTATATAATAAAAAAATATGCATATAACAAAACCAGTCGCCGGAGGAGTCATCGTAGCAACTGCACTTATTTCTTTTTTTATAGGAACATATTACGCAGGGACTCGTGCAACATCAACGACAGCAATCGGTGGTCAGGGTGCAGGAGGTCAAGCGAGAGGCATGGGTGGTGCTGCTCGCGGAGGCATGCGTGGCGGACAAGGTGGGGGAATGGTAGCAGGCGAAGTGCTTTCAATAGATGACACTAGTCTTACCGTAAAACTTCGCGATGGAAGCTCAAAAATAGTATTTTATGGTAAGGACTCAACCACCGTACAAAAAAGTGTATCCGGTGCTCTTGCTGATGTCACCGCAGGTATAAACGTTATGGTTATGGGCAAGGCAAACGCTGATGGAAGTGTGACTGCCGAGTCAGTACAAATCCGCCCTGCAGGGATGGACAGACCACGAACGCAACAATAATACCCATGCTTACCCCAGGAAAATATAAGCACTACAAAAACAAATTGTACGAAGTGCTCGGTACGGCACACCATAGTGAAACACTTGAGGAGCTGGTAGTGTACCGCGCACTCTACGTGCATGAAGAATTCGGAGAAAACGCCCTCTGGGTACGTCCGCTCAAAATGTTTATCGAAACGGTAGAAGTAGATGGGAACGTCATACCGCGCTTCCAAAAAATAGAGGAATAGTTTGTGCACTCCTGCACAGAGATTACTTATTTTTTAACCTGACATAGGGTACACTGTTCCGTATGATTTCGTATTTTTCACGAAAAGAAAAAAATACGCACATGCAGACAGTTGATGCAGAGTCATCAGATGTCTGGATTGCCGTAACTGCTCTCGATGAGGCAGATATTGCGTACCTTGTTGAGCGTCATAGTTTTAGTGATGCTATTTTACGAGATGCCCAAGACTTCTTTGAAGTGCCACGTGTTGAGTATGAAGATGATGTCACGTATTTCTTTACACGATATCCATTACCAGATGGTGGAGAAGATTCAACAGCGCCACTTCTCATTGCCATTACAAAAGGAAAAGTGCTCACCGTAACGCCAAATGAACCGCAATTTCTTTCACAACTTCGCACGGGAGTGTCTGATGCATTGACTACAGACGCTACAAATTTCTTCATTCATCTCATGCGCATGGTTGAGGTTTCCTTCGCCCGCTCACTCACCACTATTCGCAAGGAAGTGAACCGTACGCGAGTAACTATCAACAATATTACAAATAAAGATATTGAGCGCTTCGTCGTTCTTGAAGGTGTGGTAAATGATTTTACGAGTACACTCATTCCCACAAGTGCCGCGCTTGAAACTGTGCTCTCAGGTAAGTGGCTCCAGTTGCATGAAGACGATAAAGACTTCGTGGAAGACTTGGCAATCGCCACCCGCCAGACGATAGAAAGTGCGAAAACTGTAGGTCGTACGATTGAAAACATTCGCTCTGCATACTCTATGATTCTTTCAAATAGATTGAACAAAACTGTTGAGACATTGACGACACTCACCGTTATCTTTACCATTCCTATGGCGATAGCATCTATCTACGGTATGAATGTTCCGCTTCCGTTTGCAGACCAGCAACATGCGTTTTGGATTGTACTCTGCATCATACTTCTGGCCTCTGGTTCCGCAGCGTACCTTCTCATGCACAATAAACGCGCGTAGGTTTCGTTCTGCTATCTTTCAGACTCATTTTACGTTACAGTACCCGCGATGGAGTCTGAAGATGCGCACATAGAAGGCTGGAATAGATTTTTTGCACATGCGGTCCGTACATGGGCAGAATCACGCAGTGTCACCTACGAGTTCTCCTTTGGTGACTGGCTTATCCGTCTTGAAAAAGATGGCGTAGTAAAATATATAGAATGGTGTGATATCGGCCTGAATACCAGTGCTCAACATTTGGTGGCAAAGGACAAGAGTGCCACTTCGCATATTTTAGAGAGAGAAGGTATCCCGCACGTAGAACACACGCTTGTGCTACGTCCACAGTCAAAAGGGTGGTTGCCACAACAAGTACAACTGGTCCAAGAATTTTTCGCACAACACAATAATGATGTTGTTATAAAACCAAATACAGGTGCAGGAGGAACAGAAGTGGTACGAGCGACAACATACAACGAAGGCGTCAGTATTTTAGAGAAATTATTCTTAACACACCGCGCACTCGCACTTTCACCGTTTGTAGTTTGTGTGAGTGAGTACCGTGTCACTGTGCTTGATACAGAGGTGCTCCACATGTATGAAAAGCGCCACGCACCCGACCCAACAGAATTTCGTTTTAATCTTGCGCATGGCGCAACAGCGCATGAAGTACCGCAGAATGATTGGGAAGCAGTGGCAGTACTTGCGCGTGCCGCACAGCATGCGCTTGGCGGTAGATTTATGAATATAGATATCGTTCGTCTTTCTGATGGCACCATGCGCGTTATGGAAATAAACGGGAGCGTTGCATTTGAGAAGTATGTGCTCACCAGTGACGAGGCAGAAGCGCGCGCACTCGAAAGCTATGCGCGGGCACTTGATGCACTGTTTACATAAGCGTTATGCGGAATACTGAAAAGAAAAAAAGAGTATTGGCATTTGGAACCTTTGATCGGCTCCACCTTGGGCATGTGCACTTTCTTGAAACCGCAAAAAAATTAGGCACTGAACTCATTGTCGTTGTCGCGCGTGACACAACAGTTGTTAAGGTAAAAGGACGACCGACACTGCACACAGAAGCGGAGCGCGTGCGTGCGCTTAAAAAGCTCGCAATTGCCGATAAGGTCGTTTTAGGGAGCACGAGCGACTACCTTGCTCGTGTGCGCACCTATGCTCCAGACGTTTTTTGCCTAGGCTATGACCAGGTAGCTATGGTGCCATTACTAAAAAAATACTGTGCACGTGCATTGCCACATTCCCGCATCGTACGTGCTCAACCTCTTGAGCCAACACGCTATAAGTCATCACTCCTGCCAAAATTTGCGCATTTGCCACTGGCGCGAGGTGTGGTAGTTTCTGGTCGTGGCGAAGGACGAAAGCTTGGCTACCCAACAGCAAACGTGCACGCTCCTGCCTCTGTACGGCGCCTGTACCCTGCGGGAGTGTATGCATCAGAGGTCTATTGTGAAAAAAAGATATACCAAGGAGCTACCGTCATTGGCGTCCGCAAGGAACTTGGCGGTCCGCTTGTTGAAACACATATTGTTGGCATCAAAAAAAACTTCTACGGGAAAACACTCACTATTGTGCTTGATAAAAAAATAAGGAATACTAAGCGCTACAGAGGAGCATCAGCGCTTATTAACGATATTAAAAAAGATATAGAGTATGTTCACCGGTATTATACGCAACCACGGCACCGTACTCACACACGTTAAAGGGGAAGATGGTAGACACTCACTCGTCTTGGAAATTCCCAAAGAAATTTCAACCCTCGCACTCGGTGATAGTCTTGCAGTAAATGGCGTCTGCTTGACGGTCGCTTCAGAAAAAGAGAGCGCATGCACGTTCGACATCATGGAAGAGACAGCAGAAAAAACAACACTCGGTACGCTTATAGTAGGACAGCAGGTACACCTCGAGCCGTCACTTCGCGTGGGTGATTCGGTTGATGGGCATTTTGTATTTGGACACGTGGACTGTGTAGGAACCATTGTTGCACTTAAAAACGAACCGCAACAATCACACATGAGTATTATTTTCAGTAACCAACTCCAGCAGTTTATTGTTCCGAAAGGAAGTATTGCCATAGATGGTGTCAGTCTCACCATTGTTTCTGTTAATACAGAGCAACACACATTTTCAGTTCAACTCGTTGCGCATACATGGGCGGTCACACACTTTAAAGACAAGCGGGTGGGGGATACCGTAAACCTTGAAATCGACATGCTTGCGCGCTATGCTCGGGCACACATCACATAATTACATACTATGAAATGGAATGAATTCGAAAAAGTCACGGTAAAAAAAGGCACCACGGTACTCATTGTCCGCGCACGTTTTAATGAAGCAGTAACCGCAGGACTTCTTGCGGGTGCGCACAAGGCACTCATAGAGTGCGGTGTCGTGCAAAAAAATATCCGTGAGATTACGGTCCCAGGATCATATGATATTCCGTACGGCATTATCGCGGGAACAAAAAAGAAAAAGCCACACGCAATCATTGTGCTCGGTGCCATTATAAAAGGGGAGACAAAGCACGATGAGTATATTGCGAACGCAACATTTGGAACGGTACATACACTACAAACTGCGCTCAAAATTCCTATTGGCCTTGGTATTATCACTACAAATACAAAAGAGCAGGCAGAAGCACGGAGTGCCGATAGTGATGGAAATGTTGGATATCAGGCAGCCTCTGCCGTGGCAGAATTGCTGGGTCTATAACATGGTGCATATAAAAAGCGCGAGATACCTCTCGCGCTTTTTAATAATTTTACAAATGATTACTTCTTCCCGAGCACACTACTCAGCATACCTAAAATATCTCCAAGTCCGCCCTTTTTTTGTGTACCACCACCTAAGAGTGCACCTGCAACACTCGCAAGGTTTCCTGAGCCACCCATCATTGATGAGAGTCCGCCAAGTGTTGTGACGAGTGATGTGCTGTCCATACCACCAGTCTTCTTTGCCTTACCCAGTGCGCCAAGGATGAGTGGTGCAACCATCATCATCAGCTTTTGCACCTGTGCACTGTCCATACCTGTTTGTGATGCTACTTTTGATACGGCGCTCGATGTATCACCACCAAAGACGTGTCCTAAAATTTTCTCACCGTCTCCCATTTTTCCACTTAAATCACCGAGAGAATCAAAAATTGAACCATCGTGTTTATCAAGGGTTGCGTTCAGTGCGTCTGCGCCTCCTGCCTGTGCATTTTCTGCCATTTTGCCAACGACAAGTGGGGCAATTGCGCCAAAAGCTTTTGAGGCTGTTGTAGGGTCAATACCGGCGGCTGTTGCAACCTTGTTAAGCGTATCTTGTGAAAAATTACCTGCAATACTCGTGAGCATGTCCATGGTGTGTGTTGTTATCGTTAATGTGCACAGTATAGCCCATGTTGTGATAGGGCAAAAATGCTATACTTGCTCGTATGCCTGACAACTTTTTGATGCGGTACTCCGTCTACATTATGATGAGTGTTATTGGCGTAACACTCCTTTTCTTTACGTTCTTCCAGTTCATGATGAAGGAGCCAACACTCCCATTTTCTTTTAAACATCGTGCTCATGAAAAGACAATTTATGTAAATGGCACACCAGTACGTGCTCACTTGCTTGCTACAGAAGCCGATAGAGTGAAGGGTTTAAGCGGTAAAACAAACATTGGCTACAATGAGGGCATGCTCTTTGTGTTCGATACTTCAGATGAGTGGGGTATCTGGATGAAGGACATGAATTTTGCGATAGATGTGCTCTGGATAGCCGAAGACGGCACTATTGTAGGCCTGGTAGAAGAAATGCAGCCAGAGTCATACCCGCAGGTATACATGAGTTCGGTACCAGCAAAGTATGTTTTGGAGCTTCATGCGGGGTTTGCGGACAGCTTCAATGTTGCCCTCGGACAAAAGGTTGATTTATAGCCCGATTTTAGTGCCTGCTCTTTACAAAAAATTGCAGATGTATCACGGTGCTTTATCCACACCTTGCGCACAACATATCCACTGTACACTACGGTAACGGTTTGCATGAGAAAAGTTCTCTCGCAAACTTTTTTAGTCACAATTAAACAAGTGCGTATGACACCAGAAAGCGCTTTACGAGCCGCAGCATCTTCACTCACCGTCAAGGATTCCGAGAATGCCAGATACCAGAAGTTTGTACCGAAAATTCGTAAGCGTGATGGTCGTGTCGTGCCACTTGAATTTGGTCGCGTCGCAAACGCTATCTTCAAAGCAATGGTCGCCTCACAAGAGGGTTCTGATGAGGAGGCAATCATGGTTGCACACAAGGTAGTGAGTGATTTGGTTCGTACTGCACGCAAGCACAAAGACTTCGTTCCTACGGTGGAGGGTATTCAGGATGAAGTAGAGCGCCAGCTCATTCTCTCAGATTACGTTACTGCATCTAAGGCATATATTCTGTACCGAGCTGAACGTGCACGTAAGCGCAGTGAGGAAGTGGTAGAAATTCCAGAAAGTCTCAAAAAGTTAGTCGCAGAAAGTAAGTCATACTTCAAAGGAAACGCACTCGGTGAGTTCGTGTTCCTTCGTTCATATGCGAGATGGAAGGAAGATGAGCAACGCCGTGAGACATGGGTAGAAAGTGTTGACCGCTACATGGCGTTCATGAAAGAAAACCTTGGCAAGAAGCTCGAGGAAAAAGAGTATGCAGAAGTGCGTATGGCAATCCTAAAACAGCAGGTCATGCCATCAATGCGTGCAATGCAGTTTTCAGGTGATCCTGCACGTCGCTGTAACGTTTGTGTCTACAACTGTTCATTTATCGCACCACAAGCATTGGGAGATTTCGCAGAAATCATGTACCTCTCAATGTGTGGTACGGGTGTCGGATTCTCAGTAGAAAGTGAGAACATTCAACAACTCCCACTCATTGCACGTCAGTCAAAAGAAAAACTTCCGACACATGTTGTGGTAGATTCAAAAGAAGGATGGTGTGATGCGCTCACGCATGGTTTAAAGACATGGTTTGCTGGTAAGGACGTGGACTTCGATTACTCGATGGTTCGCCCAGCGGGTGCACGCTTGAAGGTGATGGGAGGTAAGAGTTCTGGACCAGAACCACTCCGCTCACTTCTTGGTTTTGCGCGTAACACGATTATCTCTCGCCAAGGCAAGCGCCTTACGAACATCAACGCGCACGATATCATCTGTAAGATTGGTGAGTGTGTGGTTGCGGGTGGCGTACGCCGTTCAGCGATGATTTCTCTTTCTGATTTAGACGATGACGCAATGCGTGATGCAAAGAAAGGACAGTTCTTCCTTACCGACATGCACCGCTCAATCTCAAACAACTCTGCGGTCTACCAAGAGAAGCCAACCACAGAACAGTTCCTCGATGAGTGGATGGCGTTGGTAAAAAGTAAGTCAGGTGAGCGTGGTATTTTCAACCGCGGTTCATTGAAGACAACGCTCCCACAACGTCGTCTGAACCTTTTGAACAAAAAGTTTAAAGGAGACATCGGACAGCTCGGTACCAACCCGTGTGGTGAAATTATTCTGCAGTCTAAGCAATTCTGTAACCTTTCAGAAGTAATCGCACGCGCAGAAGACACTGAAGCAACACTTTTGAAGAAAATTAAAATCGCTACGATTTTGGGTACGTACCAATCAAGTCTTACGAACTTTAAGTATCTCTCAAAGGAGTGGATAGAGAACGCCGACGCAGAAAGACTCTTGGGTGTTTCAATCACTGGTCAGTGGGACTGTCCTGCAGTTCGCCACGCAGATGTTTTGAAGAAGCTCCGTGACACAGCCGTAAAGACAAACGCGGTGTATGCAAAGCGCTTTGGTATCAACCCGTCAACGGCTATAACTGCCGTAAAGCCATCTGGAACGGTCTCTAAGACGTTTGATACTGCTTCAGGTATGCATGCACGCTTTGCGCCATATTACATCCAGCGCATCCGTATTTCTGCGACAGACTCACTCTTTAAGATGCTCCGTGACCAAGGTGTACCATATAACCCAGAAGTAGGGCAGACGATGGAGACAGCAAACACTTACGTCATTGATTTCGCGGTTAAGGCACCAGAAAACGCAGTGTTTAAGAAAGACCTCTCAGCAATTGACCAACTCGAATACTGGAAGGTAGTAAAAGTAAATTACACTGAGCACAACCCATCTATTACGGTTTCTGTAGGCGATGATGAGTGGATTGCGGTGGCAAACTGGGTCTACCAAAACTGGGAAATTGTTGGCGGGCTTTCATTCCTCCCACGTACTGACTTCGTGTACCGCTTGGCACCGATGGAAGAGTGTACGAAGGAGCAGTATGAGGAGCTCGCAAAGAAGTACGAGAAAATCGACTACTCACAGATTGTGGTGTACGAGAAGAAGGATAATACGGATGTGAAGAAGGAATTAGCTTGTGCGGGGGGTACTTGTGAGATAGAGCTTTAAAAAACGCGCAATTTCTTTGTCGGACTTCGTCGGGCGAAACTCACCGTACGCCTATGTACGCCTCGTTTCGCCCAACTCGTCTCTCCGCGAACTTGCATCGTTTTTTGAAAGCTTATGAAAACACAATTACTTAGTGAATATTTACACATAGAAAGAAAGGCACTAGAGGCTCTTGGGGTATTTGATGTTGTGCTGGGCGTTGATACAAAAGTTTTCATTGATCCAAAATTATTAGTCAAGAGTAAGGTGCCTGAACTTAAAGATGCGCGCAAGAAGGTATTGCAATATTTTGCAGTACTTTTTAAGTTGCTTAAAAGATCCTCTATTCCAAGAGTTTTTGACGAGGCGGTTGCAAGACTTGCGGTACGAGAACTCAGGTCATTATCGATTGGTTACGGAGGTACAGACCGGGGTCAAGCGATTTCAAAAAAACTTGCGACAAAGATATTGCTTTCGATGTCGGATGTAATGGTTCTAGGCCTAGATGATGAAGAGCTTGTTGAAGTTCTGGCATTATTTATTGATGGTTTCGGCCCAGATAGTATTAGTGACTTAACCGCAAGCATAATGCACATAGAGCTTTGTGGGTTTACCGAGAGAATATCAAAGAAGATCGGCATTAAGACTTCGAAAACCTGGGTCATCTCAAGATATTTTGATCTCCCACCTCATCCGTTTAATAGCAAGTACCCAATAATATTTGTTCCTCTCTCTATCGTAAGCCCACTCCCAGTTGCATCCTCTTGGGAGGAAATATCACAAGCGGCAGAACATAACCGCAAGCTAAGAAGCGAATTTAGTGCGATAGTGCTCCCCGCTCTTAAAAAACAAATCCAAAAGATCGGCAGTCTTGGGCAGGAAGAAAAGGTGCGGGTTACAGAAGAAATATCTACGGTTTTGACTGCATATAGAAAAGCATCTGCTACACAGTACAGTACAACTCAAGACCAAAAAGGTTACTACCATCTTTACCCTGCGGCAAAGCGAGAGGGGCTTGAGTACGACAACACTATATCAGTTCATGACGACGCATCACTGATACTTGCTGTGAGAGAAATTTTGGGATACTTTAAAAAGAGCGTTGAAAACAACGGTTTAAATAAGTTACTTTTTCATAGAACTAAGACTGGCAAGTTATTACCAGATAAGCCACACAACGAGGATATCTCTCAACTTTTGCTTCTACATTCGGCACAGCAATATTGCGAAAGGGCGGGCGTGGTGCTTTCTGGTCAATCAAATGCTGGGCTTGGACCTGTTGACTTTTTTATGGCAACATCCCCAAAAAATAAAGTTATTGTTGAGATCAAAAAATCTAATAATACAAGTCTCATTGATGGGTTTACAAATCAAGTTAGTGCATATGCTGCAAGTGAGTCAGCGCACCATAGTTTTTATGTTGTGATTCTTGTAAAAGATAACGCGCCGAAAGGGAAGGATTTGCCTCAAAATGTCGCCACCCTAAAGGAAATGTATGAGAAAAAGAAAAATGCGGGCGAAAAAGTTCCCGAGTTAATCATTATTGACGGCAAGATATATAATTCGCCCAGTAAAAGAAAGAGATAAAGCGTCGGGGAGTGAGTCGGGGAGTGAGTACTTACATCTCTGCCGCGAGATACGCACTTAGTTCACTAATAGGTACAGTGATTCTTTTTGAGGGGATGAGGCCTTCGGTGGTTGAGAATATTTTTAAGATGTCAGCATCAGGTGCATCGGGTGGGAGTTCCTTCAGTTTGTTGAGTACGACCTCTGCTTTTTCTGTGTGGAGTCCTCCTGTTTTTATTACAAATAAGGCGACAGTCACCATACTTATACTGTGCGTTTTTTGCGTGATATGATTACTTAACATGCACTTCAGCACATTCCTCGTTAGTCTACCCATCATACTTATCATCTGTGCGTACATACCGCTTTTTTTGAGGGTATGGAATCGCACCGCACAGCCAAACATCGCCACATTCACATTGTGGATAGTTACCGGTGCATGCGCCGTTACCACGACTATTTTCTCAGGAGGGGAGACGCCATACGTCGGTCTCGGTTTTATTATTTCAAACTTTCTTCTTATCGGGCTCTTGCTCAAAACGCGCTCGTGGTCTTGGGGTAGAAAAGAAAATATTGCGCTCAGTGTTGTTGTAGTCTCAGTAATTATCTGGTTCGTTACCGATGCGACCTATGGTTTATATGCAATCGTGCTTGGTAACTACTTCGGTGCGGGAGTTCCAAGCCTCATTGACGCATACAAAAATCCACAAAAGACGCAGGTGCTCACGTGGTTCCTCTTCTCGCTTGCATCATTTGTAAATATACTGGTGATTACGAATACAGCTTTTGAAAGCTACGTGTATCCATTCGCAGCACTCGTGTTTAACGCCTTGGTTGCCCTTGCTCACGCAAAAAGTCTGCTCGTAATACTAAAAAAATAAGTATGTATGTGTGTATAAAAAAACCGAGACATTGTCTCGGTTTTTTTGTGAACTAATTTGTACACCAATACTGCGTATTCGGGCCTGTACACTTTTTTGAAACGTAGTCTATACGACCATTTGTTGATGGTGTCTCGTTATTGTAGATGTACTTAGTCTGTACTATGCCAATTTCAGGAGCAAGCCAGAATCGAAGCACATAAATTTTTGCGCTACTCGGTCCATTTATATAGTTACATTGTGAATCAACACAGATGATTTGGTAGTGGTCTACTACGGCAACGTTTGGGTATGTGGCTCCACCAACAGGAAATGACGAAAGTATGCTCTCGAGCTTAAAGGAGTGAAATGCATAGCGCCATGGATCCCAGGCATTTAAACCGATTGATTGTGCAGGGTCTGCGACAACATTTGAAGTGACTTCTTGTCCAACAGTGTACGCGCCACCCCAATTAATTTCTTTTCCTGTTTCGTAGGTCAAAGCTTTGACTCCAGTTATTGTTGGATAGTCGTCCCTATATTCAATCAATTTTGTCGGCATCCGTTTCATGTACCATGTATCTTTCCAGTCGTATCCGCTTAAATCTTGCCTGAGCTCAAAATCTTTCTGGAGTAGCGTGTCAGCGCTCGCTGAGTACTGCGTAATTAATACATTAGCACTGATAGCCCCATTAGTATTTAATGAAGAAACATGTTTTATCAGGGCATTATTTCCGGTTACTGTAGGGAAGTAATCCCGCATGTCTATGGTCTGAGCGTGCGCTGTTACTGCACTTACTAAAAATAACCCAATTGTTACGTGTGTAATTATTATTTTTTTCATACCTCAGTATAGCCTGCACGAAATAAAAATTCAGAGTGGACTTAAATATAAGGGGACAGTTAAAAAGGGAACAGTCACCATATTTTCTTTCTCTGAAAAACGAAATCGGTCCTCGTTACGGAGAAAGGAAATAATCTGGATACGTACAATTATTTTGGTGTGTAAGCGCTTTTGTAGTCATAGTTGCCTGATGCAAGAGAATTGAGGAGCGAGCGGACGAACGGAGCATTACCGCTCTTATTGTCTCGGTGCGCAGGGGATTCGACAAGATGAAGTGCGGTACGAACCTTTTCTATATCTTTTGTTATAAACCCAATGGTCGCATCAACGTAGGCATTCCAAGGAATTGAATGTTCGTAATTCGTTCGTGATTGTTCAAGGAGGGGGAGGGCAGATGCATAGTGTGCTGTGCCTCCCATCATATAACATTGGGCTGCATGAAAATGTAAGACGGTAATTCGTGGGTAGTTATTGCCTTTAGGTAGCTCAAGTTCTGCTTTGTGCTGTGCAATATATTGTAATATTACTTCAGCAATAGTCTCATTCGGAGTCGTTCCTATGAGTGATCGCCATCCTTTTGGGCCCTGGTCAAATTCGTGCGCATCTAGCATCATCAAATCCTTTACGGCTAAAACGCCAAAGCTTGGTGTCCCAGGTTCAGTCATGTATCACAGTGTATCAAAAATACCCATGACAGGCATATTTACACCTGCGTCTTAGGACTCCATACTCAACTCGCTGATTAGGTGCGGTGACTCTTTTAGTATTTAAAGTAATTGTCGCACCGCAATGGTGGTAGGTATATGCGCTAACTGTCTGTGCTCCTCGGTCCTCGGGTAGGTGAAATATCCTTTGTTGCTATGCCATAAATATGCGGAGGTAAATCGTAGTTAGCAAGTTCGAGTGGTCGAGAAGGAATTTGTTCTGGGATGCGCCGTCGGAGTGATTCTGTGCTCCACGTAGAGCGTGACGTAACTAAGCACGTAGCTTTTGTATCACCATAGCAAAGAAATATATATGGTGGCTTTTCCTTAAAATAACTCTCTACCTCACGGAGTGAGCGCCCGGTAAGAGCAACCACTTCGCCACGCTTGTATGGCTTGTTGTCATTATCTGCAGATACTCGTTCCATCGAGCAAGTATATACGAAATGTCATTTATAGAAAATACTTTAAAAGAGTCGCCGTGGTATTATTTTCTGATGATAGACGTATCACGACGCACCGCACTTACACTTGGCGCCTCTGCAGGTATCGCGCTCTTTTTTCCAAAAGAGCGCGCCCAAGCCCAAGAGCTTTCACTGGAAGGACAAACAATGCCGTACGCGGATTTTAGGAAAAAAATTCAAGAAAATCTTTTGCGCGGGAGAGGGGAGGTTGGTTTTGAGCATACGCCACCGACTGCGGACGGGTCCATAACTATTTTGGGAATGCGCAGTGCTGAAAGTGGAACCACGAGCATAACCCCAATTGGGAAAGCGATTCAGTACCTTCAAAAAAATCCTGATGTGGTTGCTATAGAGAGCGGACATACGCATCCGCGGGAAGTCTACGCGTTTGGACGAAGCTCTGGAGGTTTTTTTGGATCGGCGACCCCACCAAATGAATCTCAAATCCGTGGGTATGACTTATACTCAGCTCCAATTGGTGTTGGAGATGCGGGCACGTATTTACTGACGCAATATGAGGCGCGCAAAGCTGGACTTAATCCGCGTAGAATTTTAAATACCGCGCGTGATGCGCATGGTGTCTGGAGCGGAGTTGCAACATCCCAAAAGGATATAGATACTCTCGTGTTTGAGTATCAGCTACCGAAGGAATTCTTTTCACGAAGTAAATCAGAGTTGCAGTCTGCGTACACCAGTGCGCGTGAGCGCGTGCGGGAGATACGGCCACAGCTCGTTACTGCTGCGCTTACCGTACTGAGCGGGCAAAACCCTGAGTCTCGAAAGACTTTTCTGAACGACAAGTATCGTGCTTCGTGGTATCACACTGATTTTGCAAAAGCAGATACTGATGAAAAAAAACGCGAATCAATAAGTAGGCTCTTAAGTACCTACGTCCGTGACCTGGGGTACAACAGAGAAATTGTGCGTCAGGGTCAAGGAGGTGGGTACTATATGGATGCCTATAAAGCGCGCGCAGTGTGTGCGGTCCTCTTTGCGCCAGAGCAATTACATCAGTATTTTCTTGCTGAACGAAATGGCCATTTTATAGGTCTTCAGAGAAGTTTCGTTGTCGGTGCACAAACTTCTGTGAAGGAAAGTCAGCGACTAGAAATTGGGAAGAAACTACAATCTGAGTATGGCGTTCCAGACGAAGAGCTTGATTTTGCTATTTCTGCACTTGCATACAGACAGGACCAAATTCGCGCGAGTGAGCGAGGAACACATGCGGTCGCCGAGCGTGCCGCAGAATTACGCAAAGAATTTCCACATTGGCCTGAAGAGGCGATTCAACGCGAATTGCAATTTACCACTGATGAGCACTTGGTATACAAAATGAACATGATGCGCAGATTCGGACAAACTATTCAGTATCGGACTCACGATGACCATGCGTCGTTCATGTCGAACGAAGCCGAGCTGAAAGAAACCATTGAACAGTAGTTTACAGTCGGCAACACTGAGATGATATATACTTTATACTGTGTCTATGTCTGAAAATATAAAACCACAACATAACAGGCGTACGGTTCTCGCAGGTATTGGAGCATCCTTAGGTTTGCTTGCAGGCCGTGTGCCGAACGCATTTGGTCAGAGCGTGGATAAAGAATCTCCTCAAGCATTTAGTGCAGACGTTGCTCCGCGTGTTTTAAAAAAACGAACAGATAATTTTATAATCAGTTACGCCTCTCCAGAGTACGCCCCGAAAGATACTGTGGGTATTGCTCAGCATGTCGAAGTGTTTGCCTGCGTATTGCAACGGAATAGTGCAGGAGTGCCAACGGGAACTATACGGAAAAATATTGCGTTCTCTCGGTTTTCAAAAGGAACATTTACGCTTTCTCTGCCAAGTTTCTTGGATGCGAATGAGCAACTCGTCGAGCTCTCTGTTCGTTCTGAGGCGGATAGTCCAGAACATACACCGTTGTTTGCGGTAGTTCCGCTCGGTTCAGTAACCGTAGAAGGAGAGCCTTCGATACCACCAGGCTTTGATTGTACGCCAAAGCCGACGAGTTAAATTTTTTAAGGAGTGTGGCGCGCTTTCTATAGTGCTAAAAAATTAATATTGCAGTTACCGCTCCAGCAATGAGGAGTACTCCCACAACTATTGCTACCACTAAGTGACCAGTATCCGCACTCTCTGTACTATCCATAAGTAAATCAAAATAACTTTTGTACGTATCGTATATCGTGTCATCTTCAATTCGCACCATGGTCTCCGCGTTGTTCCGAAGTGCCGAATGAGTGTAATTATGTGAGCCAGTCCAAACAATCTTTCTGTACTCTGTGGTTCCGCTTAAAGGGTAGCGCCCTCGAAATGTGAGAAATTTATTGTGAAGGAGCGGTGTAGAACCTGAAGTAGGAAGTATGGTCGTTGCTATTTCATGGTGCTCAAGTTCATTAATTACCGATTCGTACAAATTTTTATTTTTTTCAACAGATTCGTCATCTGATGAATCTGTGGGGTCATCTGTAATATCATGAAAGCGAAGTACAGTCTTCACGTCTGAGTGGTAGTAATCATCCACAAGTCCTAATTCTTGAGCGACACCGAGCCGACCTTCTGTAAAATATGCCATGGAAAGTCGAGCTTTAGTTTTGTTTTCAAGGTTCCAAGTTCTGCTCCACCAGCTATCAAAAGTATCCATGGATGTCCGCATATTTTTTACAATATCTTCAACCACATCATCTTTTTTTCTTGGGAAGTAGTACCACTTTACATTATCGAATTTTTTGTCAGTTCGAGCATCTTGAGTGAACCCTTCGCAGTAACCACTCGTTGGCGTCGCATCTTTTTCCGCCTGCTCCCAACAAGCAAAGGCTTCCTCATATAAATCCTTATCTCCGTGGAATAGTATAAGGTCATTGGCAGAGTAATACTGCGATTCGCCCCAGATATTTGCAGAGCTTACTGTCACTACGTGTTCGAGCGTCTTCCCTCGGAGTTCGTCAACGACACACTCATTATCGAAAGTTATTTTATCAATAGTTATGAGCTTGAGGTGCATTGCAAACCCAGACTCCTCACCGAGCCCCATCTCTTTCTTTTTAACCAGCGATACCCGTCTATTGCCAAAAGCCTCTTTCAATCTCGTGTACGCTTCGTAATTCGGATACTTTTCATGCTCTGGGTCGTCAGAGTAGTGATCTACATCCAAAAGTATCTTAACGTCGTAAGATTCGCGAGAGGATAGGGACGGTCCGGTGAGTGCGTCTGTAATAACCTTAGGAGTGAATGAGCTGTAACTGCCGTCATCGTAATTCCACATGTAAAAGGCAAAACGTGCGCGAGTATCACTCTGTACACCACGACACAGTTCGTAGTACACCTTCATGATTGTATCGTCATGACCAGTTGATGACGAAAAAGGGTTTGAGGTAAATGGTCCAATAATTGAAACACTCATGTGAGAAGCGTAACATAATGCATATCTCCGTGACGGCGTTGTCTACAGGTCGTAGGTATTCTTTGTTAGAAAATAAAATTTCCCACTGACTCTAGCTCTACCGGTCCCTGCAACATCACGTGATTATTATCTCGCCATTCGATATGTAGGTCTCCGCCAGGTAAGGATACTCGTGCATGTCGTTCGGTGAGGTCTCTTCGCGCACCAGCCACTAATGCTGCACATGCACCCGTTCCGCACGCGCGTGTTGCCCCCGCGCCACGCTCCCACACACGCTGTATGAGGTGTGTTCGCGTGTCCACTTGCACAAACGATACATTTGCACGATCGGGAAGGAGTGCGTCGTGTTCTAGTATGGGACCAATGTCTCGTAGGGGAATTGATGCCACATCAGGCACAAAAAATATGATATGTGGGTTACCCATGTTTACACAGACAGCATCGGGAAGGTTTGGGTACTCGGGCAGAATGAACGATGTTGATAGTGTGTCATGTGCTGAGGCAAGAGGGATTTCCTGCCAATCAAGTTTTGGCTCGCCCATATCAACACGGTACTGCCATTCACTTTCTTTTTCGCAGATAAGAATTCCGGCGACTGTTTCAATAGAAAATATTGGTAATTCATTTTCTTGAGACAAGTACCAAGCAACACACCGTGTGCCGTTGCCACATGCGCGCGCTTCGGAACCATCACTATTAAAAATCTGGACGTAGCGTAACGTGCCAGACGTTTTAGGTTCTCGGAGGACCATAAGTTGGTCAAAAGAGAGTACTGGAGTTTTATTTATTTTCGCTACTTCTTGTGGGTCAATAGGGCTATTGTCTTCACGCATATCAACAACGAGAATTTTGTTCCCAAGCCCGTTCATTTGAAAATATTTTTTACTGTGTAAGGTCATGCAATGTGTAATGTTATGTCTTTTTATACATAGGAACTGCGCCAGATGTACCCGGTATTATCTTGAGTGAGGCAGGTACGGTAACATTAAATGTGTTTGAGAAACTATAAAAAATTCCTCCGGGTTTAAGTACCCGTGCTATTTCTTTTAGCATGAGAGTTTCATCTTGATTATAGACTTGTGCATCAAACACTGATGATGCGGTAATGAAGTCAATTGATCCGTCAGTAAAGGGAAGTTGTTCGATACGCGCAACAATATCAGGGCCAGGTTTACCACGCTGTGATATATCTACGCCAAAAGCATATTCATAACCCATACGCCTTAATATTTCTGGAAATTTGCCAAGCCCAGTTCCTAGGTCAATAATCTTACTCGCTGGGCCTATTGATATGCTCATGTCCTGCATCATGTATATAAAACTATCAGCGAGTAACCACTGGTTGTGAAAATCTTCCCAACCAGGCAGTACGTCGTCTCCTTTTTTGAGTGGCGGGAATGAAGGAGTTTTTTCTGTACTCATGTAGGGAAGTATATCGCAAATGAGTACATTGTGAACGAGTAATAAAAACGCCGGGATTGTGTCGAAACAATCCCGGCTGTGCGTGGCGTGGTGAATGGTGTATTCACCAGGTGTATTTGCCGTGGTCGACAATTTTTATACTCTGGGTCCAGTTTCTGCGTCGAGCAAATTCCTTCGCCGTCTGCATTGCGTCGACTTGTCGTAAGTCGCGTCCTTTTCGGCTTGCACCGATGCGGACCTTGTACGTGTGCGTGCGCTTGCGATTTGCGTGATGAGTGAAGCGATATTTTGCCATCACTCGCCAGCAATCGGTGTGAGCGCATGCGGGGCGAACAATCGCAACGCTGAGCAGGGTGTCGAACCCTTTACCACGTGTTTTCTTAGCCAAGGAACACCTCTTCTTTCCGTGCGTGTTGAGGGCACTTTCGCATCCTATACCTATTCTCGGTGAGACACAAATTAATGCCTCTGTCCCCAGAGTGATGCAGTCACTCGACTATTTTTGCGGTATACTTTCATTATGAACGAAGAACAATACGAATTACTCAAGCGAACTTTTGCACTCGCCAGTGAAAACAACCGCATGTTGCATGCACAACGACGCAATGCGTTTCTGGGCGGTCTCATCAAAATTGTTATTTATGCGGCATTTATTATTTTGCCACTGTACTACTTGCTTCCTATGCTTCAAACGGCAATGACACAGTTGAACAAAGTACAAGGCGCGTTAAATCAGGTACAGGGTGCTACCAAACAGGTAAGTGACCAATTTGGTGGCGTAAACGATGTTATGAACCAGCTCCAACAGCTTCAAAATAAACTACCGAAGACTCCGGCACGATAGCGAACAAAAAGGCGCCCTCGGCGCCTTTTTTGCGTAATTATAAAAAATTGTGTAGGGTGCTCTTGTTGCAGTGATTTCAACCGAGGGCTCTCTCATGCTAGACCTTATTGTGCACTTTCAACACGACACAGAGGCAACTCTGCTCGAACAAGGTCTCACGCCTGAAGTAGCGAGAAGTCGTCACGCCGAAATCCTTGCGAAAGGGTTTGTGCGGACGAGTCCCACTGAGTTGCGGAAGATACGTACGGATAAGCCCGGTGTCTACGTAATAGAGGTGTTCATCGTGAAAAAGTCGGGGTCTGGGGGAGGTGCATAACCTCCCCATTTTATATTAATTTACGTACTTTTTTTGCAAGAAAAGATGTGCTAGTATTCTCAAATTCGCTCAGATAGCTCAGTTGGTAGAGCATTCCCCTGAAGAGGGAAGGGTCCCCGGTTCGAGCCCGGGTCTGAGCACCACTACACAACACGCCCCCACCAGGGGCGTTTTGTGTAGTGGAGCGACGTATTCGCGTGGCACACGAATACGTCCGGGCTCGAAGTCCGGAGCTATATTTTTGTTTGAGCAGAGCGAAAGGCAAAAATAGCGAGGGCCGGTTTTTTGAAAATGAGTCAACAGTTTTACAAAAAAGAGCAAAGGTCTCAGCATCATATAATAACCTGCCCCATATAGGGGCGTTTTGTGTAGTGGGTGTCTGGTTATGTAGTGCGGATAGCCTCTGTCGTCGTATTAAAAATGGTATAACCAAAAGTGAGTTATATGGTACCTTTGTGTCATGCGCACAAGCGAAACATTTAACACCCTATCACAATTCCTTCTGCCACTCTTTACTCTCGGCGGTGCCTTACTCATTGCGTTAAAAATGCCCGGCTACGGACTAGTTTCAAATCTTCTTGCGCAACCGTTTTGGCTGTACTCATCATATAAGGCATGGAAATCTGTGGGTCAGTGGGGAATGTTTCTTAATACTGTCGTCTTTACAGGTATTACGGCGTTTGGTGTGGTGAACTATTTTTACTGGTAAATATGAACTCAGCACAGCTTATTTCTCTACTCCGGTCATATCAGAAAACATGCTCGCCGAGTAAATCTGAAACCGCGCAATTGTTTCTTACATTTCTTAACGAGTATCCAGATGATTTTTGGAAACGGTCGCATATGCATCCCGGACACGTTACTATTTCTGCGTGGGTTGTTTCTCCAGATAAGAAGCATGTATTGATGATGCATCACCGTGGGGTAGATAAATGGGTGCAACTTGGGGGACATATTGACCCACCAGATACTGATGTATATGCAGTGGCGCTTCGCGAAGTACTTGAAGAGTGTGGACTTACGGGGAAATTAATGAGTACAGATATTTTTGATATCGGACACCATGTTATTCCTCTGCGTCCATCGAAAGGCGAAGGTGAGCATGAGCATTTTGATGTACGTTTTATTGTGTCTGTGCCATTCGAACCTCCGCACAAAGAAGAACATTCAGCAGTTGCCATGCAATGGATACCGCTAGAAAAAATGGACACACTCACACAAACAGGCGAAATTGAAACGATGATTGAAAAAACAAAGAGTCTTTAGATTATCGATTACTTCGTACTTTCACTTTTGTCTCGCGGTCTTTGTTCATTTTTGGCATGCGAATAGTAAGTACGCCGTGTTGCTCGGTCGCCTCAGCTAAATCAATATCAACTTCAGATGGGAGGAGTACTGTTCTCTGTAGCGGGTCCCAATCGAGCTCTCGCGTAAAGTAGTTTTCTTCCGGTGCTTCTTTTGAATCGTCACGCTTTGCATTTATGGTGAGCATGTCACGAGTAAGTGATAGTTCTACATTGCTCGGAGGTACACCAGGAGTAAATGCGCGGAGCACGATTGAGTCGTTTGTTTGGTATACATCCACACGAAGCTCACTACCTGTTGGCGTGTCGTCATAATGCGGTACGTACGCACCTTTATCGTCCTCTGTCTCGTCATATGAGTCGTTCTCGTACTCCTCAACATTTACTGAGCCAGTGAGTCTTTGAAAGAATGATGGTTTTGGCATGATAATTTAATTAGTTAATGATACTGGGCACGTGTGTGGGCGTTTCTTTATGTATTCAAATGCGAGGAGGATACAGATAATACCGAGCCACACACATCCGAATACTTTGAGGATTCCTAAACCTACTGAGCCAAGTATAAAAAAATTAAACAAAGCATGCAAAGTTCCAGCGAGGATAAGTCCTAATCCGGTATTTATCCATTTTCGCTCACCGCACTCACAATACGATAATGCGAGTACAACACCAATTGCGGCAGAGCAGAGCACGTGTAGTAACGTTGCGCCAAGGAAGCGGAAATTACTGGTAATAATTGTTTCAGAAAGAGTATTTCCTGAAAGGGGATTCATTAGAAACATCGTGTTCTCAAGTGCAGCAAAGCCGAGCGCGGCAGTAATCATATACAGGAGTGGGTCGATAGGCTTACTAATAAGTTTTGTTTTGAGTACTGCGATATATGCGCCAACGAATTTACCAATTTCTTCAATGAACGCCCATACTGCAATAAGTGCCGCACCAGTGATCCCCATACTCTCAGCGGCCTTTTCCATAGGGATAACCATAAGTACCACACACATGCCAGTAAAAAAGGTGAGCGCAATTGCGGTGCGCGGTTCTGGCTCAGTACGTTCTTCTTGTAGCCAAAACCAAAGCCAAAAGAGTGCTGGGACAAAACCCAAGAGAAGTGCAAGTACAATTGATGAAGTTTCGAATACCACAGATACAGTGTACTCAAAAAAGTCACTATTTAAAAGGGTTTTTTCCAGTATGCGGGTTACTCAGGTTTTTTTGTGTAGGGAATTACGGTTCTCGGAACTGGTTCTCGCATGAGTATGTGGAGGAATTCTAGGAGTTGTGATTTTGATGTTTTAAAAATAACATCTTGAGTTATGGGAGTTGAGAATGACTTCATATAGCGTAACGGGCGAGAGTCTCGCGTCGCAAACTTCGAGAGCAGTCGTACCAATGTTCGCTCTCTCGCGGGGCATGAGAAGGAAATGATAGGGTCTTTACCATCTACACTTTTTAGCGTACTGATAAGTTCTGCGAGTGTACGTACAAACGAGATGGTGAGTTCACGAGTGCGATGCTCTTTTGGTACTTCCCAGTGCTGGAGTGCAATAAAGGGAGGATTCTCATAGTGCACGGTGTGTATGGTGAGTACGCCCAGGGTGTCTCCTAGGCCATTCGTCAGGAAGAGCGCGCGCGAATTTCTATCAAATGCACTCGTGTATTGTGGGCTCAATACTTCGGGGGTCTTTGTGTAAAGTGTGTCTCTGTGACGAGTATAGCGGGCAGATTGTGTAATGATGGTATTTGCTGTACGGAGTTGTCTATGTGCTGATTGCTCTCCATCAAAAATTTGCCAGCGTACTTTTTCTGCAAGTGAAGTACGTACGTCAGGGGTAATACTTAGTACTTTTCCGACTCGCTCTTGAAAGACCATGCTCGCTGCGAGAAGTCTTGGTTCTGCACCGACGTAACTGCCGTCTTGAAGTCCGCGAACAATCGAAATAACCGCATCAGTGGGGTGACATCGTATTTCTTGGAGTTGCCTTTGTAATACTTCCTCTTCAGAAGGAGGTTTGTTAAATTCGCTACCCATATACGAGTAATCCGGAGGGAAGGGAACGCTTAATAGTTCTTCAACCGTAAGATATTTTTGCGGGTATTTTTTTCGCGCTTCTTGGTCTCGGTCCTTGAGTGCGTCACGCGCCTCCTCGAGCGTTGTAATCTTTGCAGAAAAGGTAAGTAATGGCATTAAATAACGTACCACCTCGGGCGCTAGTTGAGCTGGCCGCACATTAAGTGCTTCAAACGATGTCTCTGAAAGTTTTTCAGAAAGTTGCGCATACGAAAGCGCAGGGTGTTGTGCAGAGGTGTCATATACAATTTTTTCTATTACTTGCGCATCGACCGCACGTGCGAGCATGTCGATAAACGCCCCTGCTTTTTTGTCGGCAGCCTCAACTAATCTACGCTCTTCGGGTGTGAAGATTGCGTAATCTATGTAATCAGGATTTTCAGCATAATACTCTGCTCTCTCTTCTGCGCGTTTCTGTGCTTCTCTGTCGCGCAATGCGCCCGCATGAAATGGATTATTTGGATCGAGTTGTTTCGGGTCGCCCTTTCTCACGAACTCAAGCACTACACCTGTTTTGGGAGTTTCGCTCATGTGAATATAACTATATCATTTGGAAATGAATATAGTTATGTGAATTGTGCGCAGGTCTATGCGTGGGGCCATGTCGCCACCATGAGCATCGGAGATTCCTTTTGAGGGAGCGCTTGCCAGATTGTTTCCGTGACAAAAGGCATGAATGGATGCAACATCTTCAAAATTGCAACAAGGATATGATTGAGCAACCATTGGCGGGAAAGCTTCGCAGACGCATCAGTGCCTTCTATGAGCGGTTTACTTTCCTCTAGTATGCTGTCTGCAAAAGTGTGCCATGCGTAATGATAAATTTTCTCAGACGCGAGATGGAAGCGGAAGTTCTCGAGATCGCTCGTGATGTCTTTGATTGCTACTTGCAAGTCTGCAAGTAGCGCTGTGTCGCGCTCAGTAAGTGGCGGCTGGGTACGTATATCTGCCTTATCAATAGACGAGAGTACAAATCGTGTGATATTCCACATCTTGTTTCCAAATTTTTTGTAGGCACTTGTTTTACGTGGGTCAAGATTTAAATCTGTACCTGGAGTGTTGCCTACGACGAGTCCCATACGAAGTGAGTCTGTGCCGTACTCATTCGATACCTCAAGAGGAGATATGACGTTACCTTTTGATTTACTCATCTTTTGACCTTTGGCATCACGTACCATGCCATGCAAATACACATATTTAAATGGCACTTCGCCCGTGCGGTAGAGACCAAGCATAATCATGCGCGCAACCCAGAAGAATAGAATATCAGCCCCAGTCTCCATCACCGTCGTCGGGTAAAAGTTTTTAAAATCAGAGTGATCTGGATACTGCAGTGTTGCGAACGGCCACTGACCTGATGAGAACCAAGTATCGAATGAATCTGGGTCTTTACGCAGTGCATGTGAGCAGTTTGGACACTGAGTGAGTGTATTTTCTATATCAACGAAGCCGTCATTGCAGGTGTCACATAGTTTTGCGGGTATCGGGATTCCCCAGACCACTTGACGTGATATGTTCCAGTCTTGGATGTTGGTAAGCCAATGCGTAAACACCTTTTCGTGTTGTTCAGTAAGAATCTTTGTTCTCCCATCCTTTACCGCCTCAAGGGCTTTGTCTGCAAGTGGCTGCATTTTAATGAACCATTGAGGACGTACCTGTGGTTCAATTTCGCGTGAACACTTATAGCATACAGGAACTTCGTGTGCGTATTTCTCATCAACTTTAACAAGAAGTCCTTTACTCTTTAATTTTTCAACAATTTTAATGCGCGCCTCGGTAATACTCATTCCCGCAAATTCACCTGCTATTGGAAGCAATTTTCCACGCCAGTCTATTACTTGTTCGTAGGGAAGGTTGTGACGTTTAGCAATTTCAAAGTCGGTACTATCATGCCATGGGGTTATGGTCATGACGCCAGTACCAAAAGACATATCAATCGCTGTATCTTTAATAACTGTGGCGGTAATGGGACCATTGATCCACTCAACGGTCATCGTGTCTCCATGAGAGTAGGCACTATAGCGAGCATCGTCCGGGTGCATGACTACGTATTTATCACCAAATTTTGTCTCGGGGCGAGCAGTACCAATAACGAATGGCCCGTATTGAAAATAAAAAAAGTTATCTGTTCTATCGATGCGTTCGGTCTCTAAATTAGACAGTGACGTTTGGTGTTTTGGACACCAGTTCACAATACGTGCGCCACGATAGAGTAGCCCATCATCTTTAAGCTGTTTAAATGTTCCGTATACAGTTTTTACGACACGCTCATCAAGTGTAAACATTTCACGTGACCAATCACACGATGCACCGAGCTCGCGTAGTTGACCCTCCATGAAAGATTTTTTTGATAAAGTGAAATCAAGAATTTCTTTATAGAGTGCTTCTGGAGTCATTTCAAATCGTGAACGTCCTTCTTTTTCAAGTTGCTTTTCGTATACTACTTGCGTTTCAAATCCGGCATGGTCAGCACCAGGAAGCCACAGTGCGCGCTTACCCTGCATGCGCGCGAAACGAATCATGATGTCTTGCAACGTTACGAACAATGCATGACCGGCATGTAGTGAGCCGTTTGCATTTGGTGGGGGCATAATAATGGTGAACGGTTCACCGTTTTTGTTCGGTAAATTATCTGGATTGAAATAGCCACTCTTTTCCCACATCTCATAGATAGACTTTTCGTGTTCTGCAGCATTGTACGGCTTTAAAAACTGTTCTGGTATTTCTGGGAATGTTTTTTCAGGGTTCATATGAAAATACTAGCATAAGTCACCCCGCAATTCATAGCGGGAGAGTCATGACGGTACTTTGGTATCGTGTCAGCATTTGATACTATAGATGGTATGTATACACGAAAAACGTTTCAAGAGGCACGTCGGGAAGGAAACTTGAAACTCTCATTTGTGGGTATGTCGAATGCTGGTAAGAGTACGCGAGCAAAAATGCTACGAAACAAGGGTGGTTTTCTGTGGCATCATATTGATGAAGCTATCCAGAGTGAACTTCATTTAGAGAATATGGATACAATGGCGGAGTGGCTTGGCTACCCAGGGAGTGAGAGCTATGAAAAAAATTCAGAAGTATATCTTGCACTTGAAGACAAATATACCCGCGAATCAATTCTTGATACTCGTGAAGGGAGTGCCATACTCGATACTACCGGAAGTGTCGTACATCTTCCACAGACGACACTACAGTTACTTCGTGAGCACTCCTGTGTTGTGCATCTCGCGGTCTCAGAAAAAAGTGTTGCAGAGCTCGTTGAGCGGTACTTTAAAGTGCAAAAACCTGTCATCTGGGGTGATTCTTTTACTGCAGAGATTGGTGAGACGATTGAGCAATCACTGCGACGCTCATATCCACAACTGCTTGCGACTCGCATGCACAAATACGAGAGGCTTGCGCACGTGACGTTGAGGGCAGAGCGTATATATTCTTTAACAGTCGATGAGTTGCTTTCAGAAATTGAAAAGAAAATTAAAAACTAATCCTTATGACCACTCTTGTCTCAACGCGCGATGTAGCACAAAGTGAGCACACATATACGGAGGTGCTTTTACAAGGTCTTGCGCCTGATGGCGGGCTGTATGTTCCGGCACTGTATCCAAAAATTGATGAATCGTTTCTCCGTTCTATTGATGGTGCACCATATCCAGTTGTTGTGGCTCGCGTAAAAAAATTGTTCGTTGGCGGAGGTATCCCGGATGATGTGCTTGATGAAATGACGGCAAAAGCATACGCCATGGAAACGTTTCAACAAGATAAAGTGGGTGTGGTTACACCGCTTACCGAAATACAAAGAAATTTTTATATACAAAACCTATCTCTCGGTCCGACGGCATCATTTAAAGATATGGCCATGCAAATGATAGGACGAGAAATGGAATATGTGCTCCATGAGCAGGGCAAGACACTCTCTATTCTCGGCGCGACTTCGGGAGACACAGGCTCGGCAGCAGAAGCTGCGTTGAAAGGATTGAACGGGATTCAGATTTGCATGCTCAGTCCTCAGATTGGTATGAGTGCATTTCAAAAAGCACAGATGGGTGCACTTTCCGGAGGGAACGTACTCAATGTTTCCGTAGATGGTCGTTTCGACGATTGCCAAGACCTAGTTAAGTCAATAAAAAATATTCCTGAATTTGCCCACCTTGGTGCAGTGAACTCAATTAACTTTGCACGTATTTGTAGTCAGATACCATATTATGTCGCGGGATACCTTCAGGCAGTGCGTCACATAGGTGATGTAATTGATGTTGCGGTTCCGAGTGGAAATTTTGGTAATGTGCTTTCTGCATATTATGCAAAACAATTAGGACTTCCCATACGCAATCTTATTGTTGCAACAAATGAAAATGCGGTTCTGCATCGGGTATTTACGACGGGTGTATATTCACTCACTCCTGCGCAAATTACTTCCAGCCCTTCAATGGACATTTCGAAAGCATCAAATTATGAACGTCTCGTTTTTGACATTCTTGGGCGTGACGCAGAAAAGACTGCCCGATATATGCATATTTTTGAAACAGAAAAACTTGTAGATTTACAAGCATTTGGTGTTGCCCCGAACGCACTTGCTTCGTTAGGATTTAGAAGTGGCAGTTCATCACATGCTGAACGAATCGCGACGATTCGTCATATCTATGAGCGTTCAGGCAAAGTGCTCGATCCACATACTGCAGATGGTGTGGGTGTCGCGCTTACACACTTTGATGGTGGTGTAGGTATCCCTATGCTCTGCATGGAGACTGCACTGCCGGTAAAATTCGAACATACTATAAAAGAAGCGTTGGGCGGGCATGTACCTGAGCGCCCTCAGAGATTTAAGAATATTGAATCACAGATAACTTCTGATGCGTTTACCTCTATGCCAGCGTCTGCCGAAACACTCATGGATGTGCTCCGAGCACATGGTTTTAGTGCGTAGCGAGAGATGCGTTACCATCTGCCTGAATAGAATCAGGGTTGGTAAATGTACCTGAGAGAACCTTTGCTGAACTTGCAAATGCAATCATGAGGCCGTTATCAGTTGCGAGTGCTCGTGGCGATACAAGTAAGGTCACATCTGGTATGTGTGTATGAAGCATTGCGGTAAGTGATGTAATGATTGTTGTGTTAGCTGAAACACCGCCACTTACAATGAGGGTGCGGGCCCCAGTTTGTTCAAGTGCTTTTCGTGCTTTTGCGGTGAGTACTTCTGCAATGGCATCTTCAATTTCTCGTGCGATTTGTTTTTTCTGTATCAGAGACAATGAACCAAGTTCTTGGGTAAGTCTGAGTACTGCAGTTTTTAGTCCTGAGAATGAGAATGCTAAGTCAGGTGATGTAATCATCGGGCGCGGTAGAGAAAACGGCTGCTCCAACTTTTCTTCACGCGCCTGCTGGGCAAGTTTGCTTACCTCCGGACCGCCGGGGTACGGCAAGCCTAAGAGTCGTGCTGTTTTATCAAATGCTTCACCTACGGCATCGTCACGTGTTGCGCCTAATAATTCGTAGGTTCCAAGCGCTGTGGTGAGCACAAGTTCTGTGTGTCCACCGGAGATAAGAAATGCTATGGCGGGGAAGTGTGGGTCCTGGAGCGTAAATGTGTGCGGTTTTGTCTCTTGGACAAGTGCAGCATAAATGTGTCCCTCCATATGATTTACTGGAATAATTGGGATATTCCACACAATCGAAAGTGCTTTTGCAAAATTAATACCAACCCAGAGTGCAGGTTCAAGCCCTGGACCAAAGGTAACCGCGATTGCATCAATGGAAGGTTTTTCGTACTCTGCAAGAAACATTGTCAGGTGCACAAATAATTCTTGCTCGCGAGCGAGTAATGTAACCAGTGGGGCTATGACTTCTTGCCCGGGTCTGGTACGTGTAGGGATGAGCATGCCTGCTTCCTTTAGAGCTTGTTGCAATAGTGGTACCAGAGCTCGAGTATGTTCTCGCTTCGCAAGTGTTGGAAACACACCGCCGTACTCTGCGTGAAGTGATGCCTGTGATGTCAGTTGGTTACTCAATACAGTGATTTGGTGCGGGACACCTTGCGTTACTTCAACAATCGCAATCCCCGACTCATCACAGCTTGTTTCGATAGATAAAACCTTCATGGGGACAGCATACATAAAAAACACTGAGAGTGCTATGATGCAGTATGGATTTTTACCAGAAATACAATGCACTCCTTGCGTTAATTGTTGACTCTGGCAACATCGCGCGCACTTATTTTGATTCAAACAACAAACAGCACGAACAAAAAAATGATGGGAGTGTTGTTACAGAGATAGATACCAACATTGAAACAATGCTCCTCAGTTTTGTACGGGAGCATTTTCCTGGGGATGAAATTCGAGGAGAGGAGCATGGTACACATGCAGGTACTTCTGGATATGTGTGGCATATCGACCCGATTGATGGCACCGATAACTTTCTCCGTAAAATACCATTTTGTGGTATTTCAGTCGCCCGGCTTGGATCTACAGATGAGGGGTCATTCGGTATTATTTATAATCCAATTACGCGGCAGATGTTTACGTCTCTGGAAGGTAGTGCTGTAGGCGAAAACGAGCATGTGTGCACGCTCACTGCCGAATCTCTCGGGGGACGCTTTGCGATTTCTATTGGGAGGGGAAAAAGTGAGTCATGGATGCGCCCTGCGTGTTATGCGTTACTTTCTGCGCTTGGCATGAAGTATGGAAAATCAGGTACATATGGCTCGACTGCGTTGGAGCTTGCGTATGTTGCAGCAAATAGAATTGATGCGTTTTTAACATATGGATTAAAGTCTTACGATTATGCAGCAGGATTGTATATGGTTCGTGCAGGATGTGGCGCGATAAGTGTATGCAATGATGGTATATGGAAATTATGGGAAGGAAATATTAAAGATTTGTGTAGTGAACACGGGAGGACAATTTTCGTGTCACATCCAGATGTACACGCGGAGGTCCTTGCGTTTATCGGTGATCCAAAAAAATGGGCTGAAAAAATATAATGCTATGACTGAAATAATTATTGTGAACGAACAAAATATTGAAATCGGTGTAAAAGATCGGTCGTTGCTTGTGCCTGAGGATATATATCGAGTATCAGCATTGTGGCTCTCCAATAGTGTTGGCGATGTACTCCTTGCACGTCGCTCCCCAACTAAAGAAATAAATCCAGGACTCTGGGGACCTGCAGTCGCAGGGACGCTTGATGCAGGTGAGACATACGAATCAAATATTATAAAGGAAACTTTCGAAGAAATCGGTCTTACTATTACCTTGGGTGACATAACAGCTGGGCCTCTCGTGCGCAGAGTGAGCAGTCAGAGTAATTATTTCGGTCAATGGTTTTTTCTTAAGCGGGATGTGTCTGTCAATGAATGTGTCTGTGCACCGCATGAAGTCGCAGAAATCGCATGGTTTTCCGAATCGCAATTACTTGAACAATTGCGAGATACGCCACAAAAGTTTGTGCCTGGATTTGGTGAGTGGCTGCCGCAGTTATTAGCAGAGTCAGGGCAGTAAGATTAAGCTTCGAGAGTCTCAACGAGCTGACCGGTACTGTCAGGAACAATAATTGCGTAATTATTTCTATTGTAATCTTCAATAATTTTTTTGAGACTAAGTACATGAAATGGCAGGTAGAGTGCACCTTGCTTATCGAAGCAGACAAATTGCTTGTTTTCGTCCATACCGAGAACCACAAAAGAGTGCAATGGGCGATCGTTCATATCACGAGCTATGTGTACTACCACAGGCAATGTTGTTGTCATAAGTTGTGACTCGAGCGTGTCTAAGCCACAAAAGTTTTTGTCGTTTTGAATAAGTTTTGAAATTTCAGAAGATACGTACTCTTGGAACTGACTCATTTTGTCGAGGTCGTCTGAAGGTAGGCCGCGTAATTCGTGCGCAAGACGATGGCAATTATATGCCAAATACGTCCGTTCGCGCTCGTTAGTTATTTCGCCTGGAGGTATGCGCGGGTTCATTTTTTCATTTTGAGTAAGTGCTGCCCGAATCACTACGGCCATTCGTTTTGAAATAGCGACACCGCGGGTCTCTGGCTTGATTCGTGCATACCAGATACCATCTATACAATGCAAATGCTTTTTCCAAGCGCTATCTTCTTTCATTATTTCTACCATACGATAAGTATACAGAAGTACAGTAATAAGGTGAAGTACGACTGTTTCAATTTATGTAAATGCGGTGTATAACACAGTATCATGAGCTATTACGCAGATATGGGTAAAAATAAATATCCGCAGGAGCCGGACATCATCATAGATTTTCATGGTATGACGACTCGCGAATGCAAGCACGAGCTCGATGATCTGATGTCGCACAAAGAATATGCTCACGTACGCATTATTGTCGGAAAAGGTAAGAACAGCGAGTTTGGTGCGGTGCTCCCAGATTTTGTTAAAAATTACCTTAGTGAGCACGCCATACGCTTCAATCAATCAAAATTGCGTGACGGAGGAAGTGGGTCTCTTGAGGTGTTCCTTTAGTACGTATCTCGCTATACCGATTCTATTAACTGCGCAGAAAAACCAAATGCTCTGGCGCTCGCAATGTTGTCGTTATTGTCGTCCCATACAAGTACAGATTTTTTTTCTGGTTCTCCTAGTTTTTTCCAAATGTAACTCCAAAATTCTTGCTCTGGTTTTACAAAACCAATATGCCCCGATGCAAACACGGTATCGAAGGATTCACGGAGTTGTAAAGTATTCCAAATGTAATCTGCCCGATACGTTTCGTTATTTGTTGAAATATGGACTTTTGTACCAGTACTACGCAGTGCATGCACTTGTGTGAGTATATTGTTTGAAATTTTTCTCTCATGTGAAAACCAGTATGTAATAATTTCATCAATACTCATGGGCACACCCCACTCGGTAATATATGGGGAGAGAGCAACTTTTAAATCAAGTTTCCCACGAAGACATTCTTGAAATTCATTAGCAAAAAACCTTTGTACGGAATCTGTGGGGACCCCATACTCTTCACTGAAACGTTTACTGAAATAGAGGTCTTTTACAATAATAACGCCATCGAGATCACACAACAGATGCGTCGGGTTTATTGTTTCCATAATTTTACTGAGGTCTGGGCGGGGATCGAACCCGCGCATATCGGTTTTGCAGACCGACGCGTTGACCAGCTTCGCCACCAGACCATATCTTCCTAAAGAACTAAGACACTACGCATATCGCACAAATCTAGTTGGGTCAGACCGACTACCAGTCTTCGCCACCAGACCATATCTTCCTAAAGAACTAAGACACTACGCATATCGCACAAATCTAGTTGAGCAGACCGACTACCAGTCTTCGCCACCAGACCGTAGGCGGAAATATATCACGTAACAGATAAGTACCAAAACGGATGGTAACGATTGGTAACAGAGGGCTCTTCAACTCTGACCTTTTTTGGTGTAGGATATGCAGACCTTGCCGGGATGGTGGAATGGTTTACACGGAGGACTTAAAATCCTTGACCTTAAACGGTTTGCGGGTTCGAGTCCCGCTCCCGGCACACAGAGAATAGTACATACATCACTTGTGCTGAAGCATCGTCAATTACATCAGAATACTAAGTAATGTTACGATATGCGCATGGGTATTTTTGAAAAAAAAGCACACGCATCGTCACCACGACAAGTACATCGAGAAGACATAGTAGACATATCTCGCAAAGGTGCGGGCGTACTCGGCGTTTCGAGAATGCTCCGTAAACACTTTGCGGCGAGAGCTATAAATAATGAACGCGCCCGTGAGCTGAGAGAACGCCTGTCAGCAGGAGTCGATAATCCGTATATTTCAGATTATGAATCTGTACGTGTGCTTCATCTAGTGAATACGGTTCTCGCTAAATATTTTACTCGTATCGGCTTACCGTTTGAGCCAATAGCTCCAGAGAGAATTGAGAGAAATACACCATACTCAGATGATGAGGAGGTATGGGGCCTACAGCATTCACATGATGACAAGCTTACCGTTAATTCAAAATTAAAAGGGTATCATCATTTCACGACGCTTCTCCATGAAGCGATTCACGATGTGGGTGTCAGGAATTTTAGAGTTTCAGAAAACCCAGATACATATTATCCGCAAGTGTATCGCACTGGATACCGTGTTGAAAGCCATGAGAAATCTCAGTTTATTGGCTTCAATGAAGGTGTTGTTGAAATGACCGTCCTTCACATCATAGATCTCTTTAGAGATAAAATTCAGTCTGAGTTGCGTATGATTGAGGAAGATTTACCACAGGAGGTTCCTGCCAGTAATAACTTTAATGTAGATACAGACCACCATTCATATCAACTGCAGGTGTCATTTGTAGATGATGTGCTTGTACGGATGGCAAAAAAGAGTCGAAAAACATTACAAAAGGAAGGTATAGGTATTTCGTTCAAACAAGCGCTTCTTACCGAGAGAGAAAAAATGATACGAGGTCAATTTACGGGCAATATGATGCATTTGCGAGAAATTGAAAAGTTATTCGGGCGAGGTGCACTACGCTTTGTTTCTGCATTAACAGGGAATGATGCAAAAGATAAAAATATTGAACGTCAAATGCAATTTCATCGGTTCCTTGAATTACCTGAATCTGCTTGGGCAAAACGTTTACATGAAGCGGGAAAATTTATTCCCGAAGGTGAGATGTTTGCAGGATATGTCTTAGCGGTATGTCCGCAATTGCTCAGTGCTGTGCGATCTTTAGTCGCGACTCCTGTACCAGAATATGCAGATAGGGCATATGCGAAAAAAATTGGCCTCTGCGTGGGCGTCACGAGAAAAATAATGAGAAAAATTGGCTACCGAAAAGGACCTCACGCACAGCAGGTCGCACAACTTTTCGGACAACTGCATTTACAGGCTGAACGTCTGAGAGATGACTTTATGCATCAAAACGGTCTCACAAGTAAGCAGGTAAAAGTCCGCGTGATACCCGCAAGAAGAAGTAGATAATATTTCTATACACAATATAGTAATCGTATTTTGTGGTGTGCCACGTATACTATGTGTATGTATATACGAAGCATCTGTGTCCTCATGTTTTCGCTGTGTGTGATTCCAATCCCTACTCATTTCGCCGAAGCCCAATCCATTGAGTGTCCAATTATTACAAAGTATCTGACAGTCGGTACGCGTGATGCACAAGTAATAGCTTTAAAAAAATATCTGACAAATGAAAAATTATTAGTCGGTACGCAAGTAACCAATTATTTTGGTCCTGCAACAGAAAAAGCACTGCAGGCTTGGCAGAAGAAGAAGGGCCTTGTCGCAGTAGGAGCCCCAGCGACTACAGGCTTCGGTGCAACAGGTCCGAAGACACGGCTGTTATTAAAAAACTGTGCATCGACTCCGCTATTAATAAAAAATACTCCTGCTAAAAATATTCAAGTTGATATTTCTACCGTAATGAAACCACTCCCGCAGCAACTTACCGGTGGTAGTGGCACGCCGACCGCGTTTGCGTCCTGTACGTTTGCTGGAAAAAAGATTAATCATGGCTCATCAATAAACACCTATGAGACTGCAGAAGTACCCTACGCAACAGTATGTAATGCGCAAGTTCGCGTATGTACAGATGGTGTGCTTTCTGGTACCTTCACTAATACTGCGTGTCGGATGCTTCCTATAAAAGAATGTATCGTGGGAGGACTTAAGCTTTCTAATGGATCATCGGCAACATTTTTCCTTGATTCTGTGGCACCACCAGGCGAGCTGTGTAAAGGTGAGGAGAGAGTATGTACCAAAGGAGTATTGTCAGGTACTTATACAAATACCGAGTGTCGGTTTGAGGTACCTAAAGGAGTGACACAATAACACTGCTACTACTCGTCGTCTTCGTCTGTGTCGTCCTTATTCTTTTTTGCTTTGATGCTTGCAAGAACTTTTTTTGATGTGTTATTTTTTATACGAGGCTTCTTTGGTGCTGGTTTTTCTGCACTTACTTTTTTATGCTCTGGACCAACCACTTCATTTTCCTTTGGCATGGTACGTGTCAGCGCTTCGAGACGTAGTCTGTTTTTCTCACCGTAATCTAATTGCATGTCTATGTGGGGTAAATGTTGAATACGTGCGACAGTTTTCAAATATTCACGAAACTCTCCTGCATACCGTTTTGCAAAAATGAGAGAATCATTTTCTGATTTTTCAGGGAATACCGAAATAAAAATCGTAATACGTGCCATGCGATCAGTAAATTCTGCACGTGTTACCGTAATGAGTGACGTGCGGTTTGACTCGCGATTAAAAAACTCTGCGGCGAGGTGAGCAAGGTGTTCTGCAAGGCGTACTTTTTTATCCATAATGATGTATTTAAACTTCTATTGTTGTTTCGATACTGAGTGTGTCACCCTCATGTATGTCTACTTCGGTTTCTAGCTGCATACCGCACTCGTTGCCCTCAGTGACGAGTGTCACTACTTGTCGTGCTACCTGTATCGTTTCGATACTGCCCGAACCGAGAACCTCGCCTCTCCGGTCTATGGTAACTTTTTTACCTGATTCAATTGAGCCTTCGATTATTTTGCAACCAATAGTTTTAATATGCTTTGCCTCGCTAAATCGTTTTAAGATTTTTGCGATGCCGGTAATTTTTTTCTCTTTCTTTTTCGGCGTCATTTCCTGCACCTTCTCGCCAAGCCATTCAGTGAGACGGTAGATGATATTAAACTCATTGATGGTGATATTTTTTTGAAGCGCAAGGTCTTTTGCAGTTGCTTCGGTCCCAACGTTAAACGCAATTACGAGGGAATGTGGTGAAGTGCCCGCGACATTTAAATCATTTTCAGAAATTGCGCCGATACCTTTTTGCACAATGCGTACAATGACACGGTCATTTGTATATGCATCAATGGCACCCTCTATTGCTTCAAGTGAACCAATGACGTCACATTTAATAATAAGGGGGATAAGGAGGCGCGCATCACCATCATCACTCCATAGTGCGGCACTAGAAGAGGCGAGTTCTTTTCGCATACCCTCAGCGTCTTTTTTTGAATCACAAACTGAGATCATTGAGCCTACTTCAGGAAGTGCGTCAAATCCTATGAGACGTACGGGCGTAGAAAAAGTGGCACTGTCCAAATTTTTACCATATGCATCTTCCATGATACGTACTGGTGCAAGTGCGCGTCCTGCACAGACAAATTGTCCTTTTTTGAGCGTACCATTCTTTATAACAATAGTAGCTGCAGTTCCGCGCTTGGGGTCATGGTGCGCCTCAATAACGGTACCTTCAGCAAGTGCGTCGTGTGTGCCGGTAAGTGTTTGCACATCGGCAAGCAGGAGCAGTGTATCAAGTAGGTCAGCAATACCTTCACCGGTTTTTGCAGACACACCAATCCATGGAATAGTTCCTCCCATACCTTCTACATAAATACCGTGCTCAATCAGTGATGCGTGTGTTCGGTTCTTGTCAGCATTCGGCTTGTCGATTTTGTTCATGGCGACAACGTAGGGGATACCTGCTTTTTCAATCGAATCACGTGCTTCAAGTGTCTGTGCCTTTACTCCGTCTTCTGCTGAAACAACAAGAATGCCGATGTCAGCAACTTTTGCGCCACGGCTACGAATCGCAGTAAACGCAGCGTGTCCCGGGGTATCCAAAAATGTTATTTTTCTTTTTGCCCCATCATATTCGTGCACCACCTCGTACGCACCTATGTGTTGTGTGATACCACCAGCCTCGCCAGACACAATATTGCTCTTACGGATGTAGTCGAGCAGAGATGACTTTCCATGGTCAACATGACCCATAACCACTATGACGGGTGGGCGAGCGACGGGGTTAGATGTTGATGCTTCAATAGACTTTGACATACGCGAAGGACCATACCACAAAAATGCCTATTCTGCTAGGATTTTTTTATTACGCACGGTAGAATATGCACATGTTTCAATCACCATTTTATGATCCAGAAAAAACGTATTTTGATAACTTTGAGTATGGTCCTTTCAATGGATTTACCGATGGCGTCGTATTTCCAGTAGCGAGTGAGCCACGATTTACATTTCTTGGGCAACGTATTCAGTATCCGTTTGGAATCCCAGCGGGTCCATTACTCAACAGTAAATATATACAGAGTGCTTTTGAAAAAGGCTTTGATGTAAATGTATACAAAACTGTCCGTAGCGCAGAATATCCGTGCCATCCCTTCCCGAACGTACTTTCAGTACATGTAGATGGAGCCCTTACACTTGAAAAGGCGCGAGTGCCACTTGTTGCAGATACGCACTATGCTGACCCAATTTCTATTACTAATTCTTTCGGAGTGCCGTCTCGACCGCGTGATTTGTGGCAAGTAGATGCGCAAAAAGCTATCACTGCAGGGAAAAATGGACAACTCATGATTATGAGTTTTATGGGTACGGTAAAAGAAGGTCAGACTTCAGATGAGTTTGTTGCTGATTACGTAGAGGCAGCACATGCGGCATACGAGACTGGTGCGCGTGCACTTGAGGTAAACCTCTCATGTCCAAACATTGGGAATGAAGGGTTGGTTTGTTACAACGCTGAGATGACTGAAAAAGTGGTGCGCGGTATTCGTGCGGTAATCGGCGAGACACCGCTCATTCTTAAGGTAGGGTATTACACTGACGATGCGTCTATTCAGACACTCATGCGACTCGCCGCAGAGTATGCAGACGCTGTCTCTGCTATTAATACAGTGCAAGCAACAATTATTAATGCGCACGGTGCGCAGGCACTCCCGGGACCACAACGGGTGAAGAGTGGCGTATGTGGTGCGTCAATTAAATGGGCAGGGCTTGATATGACGAAACGACTCGCACATGCTCGCGCGACACTCGGAACCAAAACTGAAATTATTGGTGTGGGTGGAGTTACTACCCCTCAGGATTTTAAGGAATACAGGGATGCAGGTGCTGATGTGGTGATGTCAGCAACTGGCGCAATGTGGAATCCGTATCTTGCCGATGAAATTAAAAAAGCATTTCCTGACGCGTAACATATTTTCTATGAGGCATCACTCACAGACGCTCCATATTGATGAATTGGTATGTCTTTCGCGCGAGAAATACACCAGTGTCCCGACACATGCACTTGAAAAAGTGCTCCCGTCGCTATTGAACGCAATTTTTGTTTTTGGACTCGCTACACCGATACTTATATTCTTTGGTCCACATCTTATCTGGAAGTGGTCGGTCGTAATAATTTTTGGTCTGTATGAATTTGCAATGTATACACTTTTCAAAGACCGATGTCTCGGCATGAAGATCATGGATACGTATTACGCGGGGCGCTTTAGTAAACGTCAGCATCTGCTCTATAGTATTTTGTATACACTTAGTTTTTCTACCGTATTGATTTCTGTGTGGTTCCCACTGGATTTACTTTTGTTTAATATTTTTTGTGTACAGTTACCGTGCGTTCTTATAACGGGAACGACAGTACATGGCTTTATGAGCAATATTCAGACTGTAAAAATTGTTGCTAAATAATATCATGTGACGATAAAGGAGTGGTATACTTTTTGTGTCACTTATTATTTAAGTATATTTTATGTACGAACAAATTTCTCAATATTTTAAAAACATGACATGGTCTGTGCGCTCACTCTTTTCGACACTTGCTGTCGCGTGTATTGGATTTTTTATTCTTGCGCTCGGGATAACGATTCTCGGCACCGCATTTAGATTTGCCTTTGGGGGAGGACTCGGCTCCGTTATAGGAGGTGTGTCATCATCACCACGTGCAATGATGGCAATGAAGGCGCCAGCACCATCACTGATGGAACAAGGGATGAACTACGGATCTGCAGGTGGCGGTGCGTATGACGCATCGTATGCTGATGAAAGCTATTCAGGACTGGGCATACCCGCAATTATTGCTCCTCAGATGATGCAGACAGTAAATGGATCACGAAATTCAGAGAAGTATCAACAAGAAGGATACGCAGCATCGTACGAGACTCGCCACCTTAAAGACACCTGTGCCAAAATCGAAGCGTTAAAACCACTCGAATACGTACTTTTTGATTCCGCAAGTCAATCTGACAACTATTGCTCATATTCATTTAGAGTTGAAAAGAAAAGAGCCGAAGAAATCGTATCGGTGTTAAAAGGTCTGGGTCCAAAAGACTGGTCAGTACATATTCAAACTGTTGCACAAAACATTGAAAATACTGAGGATAGGGTAGCGGTATTAAAAAGAAGACTCGCCTCGGTCGAAGAGACATTAATCGAGGTTGAGACTGCATACAAAGGCGTGACATCTGCAGCTGTGCAGAGCGGTCGCGTTGTTGATTTGGGCTCGCTCGTGACACAAAAACTTTCAATGATTGAGCGATTAAGTAATGAGAAGCTCTCAATTGAGGAGCAAATACATCAAATGACTGGAAGTAAAGATGACCAAATTGACCAAACTACGTATGCAAGCTTTTCCGTTTCCATAAGTAAGTGGCAAGCAATTGATTGGCAAAATATTTCAGATGAATGGAAGAGAAATCTTAACGCAACCGTGAGTGATGTGAACAGAACACTCTCATATATTGTGTTAGCACTCCCTGCACTTATGGTGAATATGATTTGGTATGGACTTGTTATCTTTATTGTACTCATTTCACTCGTGTTTTTTGTAAAGCATACATGGGCGTTAGTGAAAAGGATTTGGAATTAATCATCGGCATGGAAGGGCCTCGCACACATGAGATTGTAAAAAAAATTCCAGAAAACTGCGCACCAGAGGACGATGTTAATTGTCCTCTTTGCGGTGGTGCAATTGGTCATGTGGTGCGTACACCCATGGCAAATGCAAAAGGACTCACAGACTTTTACTGTGGTGTTCATGGTGGTGCACCAATAGCATCCGTTGATATTCGTGGCATTAATGATCCATTGGCACTTGCACGAGTTGTAGGAACAGAGGCAGAGCGGAAATATCTGGACGAGCTTCGCCCTGTTGGAAAAGGTGGTGCGGCAGGAAGTCATTACGATTAAGTGGGTGCACTCAGTTGCAAAAGTATCTATATAAAAATGGCCTTATGCGCACGCATGCACATAAGGACCAAAGTTGCTACGGAATCACCGAACCGATAGGGGTCTGCAAGAACCCTGTCGCGCCAAGTTTCCGTAGGTGTGGTAAGAGTCCGTTGAATTCAGACTTTCTCATCACGGTGCTGATTGATGAACCTCCGTCAGCGAGAGGCGCTATTGTTGGGCTACCGAGCGACGGTAGGATTTTCGTAACTGCAACAACTGATGCTGCGGGTACGTTCATCCAGAGGAGTATCTTTCCTCGTGCCTCGAGAACTCCAAGCAGTAGCGCTTGAAGATTTTCGATCGCGTCTCGCTTTGTCGGATTCGCGAGTGCCTGCGTATTTGCTACAAGACACGTAGCAGAGGTAAAGAGTGTTGCCAGGGGGCGTAGTGTATTCCCACGAAGACTCCGTCCGGTCTCCGAAAGAACGACGCCTAACCTATAGCAACGGGGTACTTCCGCTTCCGCAGACCCCGGAGATGGAACCACATCCACCGCCAACCCACGCTCCGCGAAGAATGCGCGCGTGAGACGAGGATACTCCGAAAGTACTTGCGTACCTTTGGGTATATCTTCGATTTTGTCTAAGGTGTCACCTTGTGCGCAAAAAAGTACGCCCCTGGTTTCACCTTCTGTCGAACGGCCGAATGCGAGCCGTGTCAGGATTTCGACAGAGGCACCATGCTCGCGCACGGTGTCTTCACCTGTAATGCCCACATCACAGGTGCCGTTTTCGACTAAAAACGGAATACGCATAGGCTTCAGAAAGATGCCTTCCTGAAGAGAGGGATAGTCTCTAAAGTTCACGGAGTGGGTACTCCCCGTATTAGAGCCTATTGTTATCCCTGCATCGGCAAAGAGGGTGCGAACACCATCCTCAAGACTTTTGCCGCCTGCCAGTGCAATGGTGATAGACATCACGCATGCTCCCCGGTTCTATGGTGACCATCCCCGTGCTCTAAGGCTGCACGGTGCCCGCAAATTCTTCTCAGTTAGGTACAAAAAAGCCCCTTCCGAGAAGAGGCTGAAAGTGTTTTAAGGAGACGCTACGCGTGCACAACACTACCAAACTCTTCTCGTAAGAGGTTGGTATGATGCTGTGCTTGTCGTGCGCAAAGTTGCATGGTCTTACTTTAAGTTGTTGTGAGCGTGTTGTCAACTACTCGTTATTTTGCTTGCGCAATAGCACGTATTTCTTCGTCCGATAATTCATGGAGAGAGTTGAAGCCTTCAATTGGCTTTGCAAAAACCTTTGTTTGACTGTGAGAGTGTAACGAAGAAAGTATGGCGCCATTACCTTCGTCATCTATAAGCGCGATTGCGAAACTTTGCTTACCGCTCCCTTGTCCTTCAAATGGATCAAAACGAACTGTAGAAATTTTGCGCACCGCGCGACGCATACGGTCCTCAAGTGAGTTAAGGCGATGTATAACCTTACCGTGCTCGGCAGTGTATTCTTCATGATAGGCAAGTATGCGCGTAATATGCTTTTCAAGTGATGCGCCGTTACTCCCGCGCGTCAGTTTGCGTAGTGTTAGCGCGAGCCATACGAATCCTACAAAGAGCACGCCGACAAAGGTGGAAAGAATGACGATAAGTGTTTGTTGATCCATGGGCGCAGTATACGCAAAAGTAAAGAGATGTACACCGCATCTTTTGCACAGACCATACAATTTCTTTTTCTGATGATAGTACAATACGCATAATGACCCCTGAACAAGAAGCAGATTTACCACGCAATATACTTCTCGAACTTGAGAGGGGTACCTCAATCGAAGTTATCACTGAAAAATTGCTCGAGGCAGGCTGGCGCTTACCGCAAGTAGAGCGTGCGCTTGAGGTGAGTGGACAAATTAAGGCACCTGAAGAAGATTCAAAAACTCGTCGTCATCGTTATGTTGCTTCTGCACTCGTCGGTCTCTGCTGTAGTGTCGTCCCAATAACCGGATTATACTTTTTATATGAACCGCCCCAAACTGGGACGATTACTTACAATTTAATAACGCCACAATTGCCTGATAAAAAATATGAAGCATTGTCATATGGCGTGGATGCACGTTTGGCACGGCCAGAACTGTATCAGCAAACGATTAAGATGCTCCAAATTCAAGGCCTTCGATTTATAACAGCTGACCTCACACAAATGAAGCTCGTCATATACGAAGGGAAAGAACCACTCCTCGAGGTGCCTATTTTAACAAAAGGAAAAGATGGTTCTTGGTGGGAGACACCAGCAGGGATATATAAAATTGAAGGTAAATCAGAATTTCATAGCTCATCATTTGCGCCCGTTGATACACCGTACAATATGCAGTTTCAAGGAAATTTCTTGATTCATGGCTGGCCAAAATATAAAAACGGTACACCTGTTACCTCACAATTTTCCGGAGGATGTATTCGACTGAGTGATGAAGATGCACAGAAAGTATACGTACTCGTTCCCGTAGGCACGCCAGTTATTGTGCATGAAAAGGACTTTGAACCAGATACTGTTTCTCACGGTATTCGCGAAGCGGCAACAACTGACATTGCGCATTTAGTTGCAGATGTAAAAAGTAACTACGTATTTTTTGAAAAGGGAGATGCTGAAACACCGTATCCTATTGCATCAATTACAAAATTGATTACCGCACTTACTGCCGTTGAATATATTAATCTGGATACAGAAGTCCGCATCACTGAAGATATGATAGTCTCGACAAGTAAGCCACGACTCGTTTTAGGTGAGAAGTACCGCATCTATGAACTACTTTTTCCGTTACTCCTCGAGTCGTCAAATGAAGCAGCGGAAGCTATCGCGCGCGCGGGTTCAAAAATTCCTGATAGGAAATCGTTTATTGCGCTCATGAATAAAAAGGCACGCGCAATTGGTATGACACATGCACAGTTCGTCGATCCATCTGGTGCCGGCTCAGAAAACGTCGCGAGTCCGCAAGATTTGCACAGGCTAGCTCAGTATCTCTACTTCAATAGGAAATTCGTACTTGATGTTTCGTCAGGTAAGCTCAAAGAAAATGCATATGGTTCACATAGTTTTGATGCGATTCAAAACTTTAATGATTTTGCTGATGCTCCAGAATTTGTTGGCGGGAAAGTGGGCGAAACGACAGCTGCAAAGCAGACTGCGCTGTTTGTATTTGAAATTCCATTTGGTAAGTCTACGCGCCCTGTGAGCGTGATTGTGTTCGGCGCTGATGATAGAAAAGGTGTGAGCTCACTGCTCATTAGTCGAGTGAAGGATGTTTTTTATTAGTCCTATTTCAGAGTAGTATATACAGATACTCCATGTTGATTAATTTTATACAAAAAAAAATACAGCGCAGTCGCGTACCGCAACGTGTGTATCTTGATTACGCGGGCGCAACACCACTTTCCCAGGTGTCCCGTGATGCAATGGCCCAAGTGCATGCGCGTTGGGGTAACCCTGGCGCACCGCATAGTGAAGGTATGCAGGCTAAAGCGGTATTAGATGAAGCCCGTGCAAAAATTGCAAAAGTTCTTGCGGTTAAGCCACAAGAAATTATTTGTACTTCCGGCGCAACCGAGGCAAACAATCTTGCATTGTTTGGCGTGGTGCGTGCGCTTGCACAGACAGGAATACGCCCGCATGTGGTGAGTACGCGCATTGAACATTCATCTATACTAGAAGTGCTTGATTCGGATGAATTTCTGAGCTTTGCGGACGTGACCTATATCGCACCTAACGCTCATGGAGAAATTACCGTGAACGCACTCGTCTCCGCGCTGCGGAGTGAGACACGTCTCGTATCTATTGGCTGGGCAAATGGTGAAATCGGCACTATTCAGCCTTTACGTGCACTGGGAAACGCTATTCGAGAATATGAAAAGGTGCATGACACACAAATCGTTTTTCACTCTGACGCAGGACAATCTGCGTTTGCTACAGCCCCACAACCTCACGGTGTGCATCTCGACATGCTGACACTTTCTTCAGGAAAACTATACGGACCTCGGGGGATTGCTGTGTTATACGTCCGCAATGATGTGCCACTACTCACACGTATGTATGGTGGTGGACAGGAGCGCGGATTTCGTCCCGGTACGGAAGACCCGATGCTACTTACAGGTTATGCCGCTGCGCTTACGCAGCTCGAAGAAGAACGCGAAGGTGCATTTACGCGGACACGAGAAATGAGAAAAAAATTCGTACAAGAGTTACTCACTGCGTTTCCAGACGCTGTCATAAACGGTACTGGGAAACATCAGTCGGCGCATATTGTAAATATTTCAATCCCAGGAATCGACAGCGAGTACATCATGCTCGCGCTCGATCATAGAGGTGTGGCATGTAGTACTAAATCTATTTGTCTCCTTGAGTCAGGAGATCCGGAGTCTCCAGTAGTAAAGGCGCTTGGTGGTGACACATGGCGTAGTACCACGACGTTGCGATTTTCATACGGAAAAGGAATATCATCTGACGACCTTTCACGAGTCGTTTCTCTTCTCTCCGAGCTCGTAGCGGTATATCGCAAAAACGCACTTTAAGCATCTGGTGTACGTATTTCATCAAAGGTAAATGTTTGCTACTATGTCCATATGGATATTGAAAATCTCAACAAAACACAGATAATTTTACTCACACTCTTAGTGAGTTTTGTGACATCAATCGCCACAGGAATAGTTACTGTGTCATTGCTACAGCAAGCACCACCTGCGCTCACGCAAACAATTAACCGTGTCGTTGAAAAAACTGTTGAGCGTGTAATCGAGAAAGACCCAAAAGGTGGGGAACCAAAAATAATTACCAAAGAAAAAACAGTCTTAGTAAAAGAATCAGACCTTGTTGCAGACGCAGTTAAATCAGCAATTCCATATACGGTAAGTGTGGTGATTGCGGTGAGCGAGCCTGCAACAGAAGAAGGAGGAGAAGCAAAAGATGTCCAGAAATTTATTGCTCGAGGAGTGTTTGTATCAGGAGATACCGTTGCGACAGATGCGACAGGCATTGCGGAGGATTCTGTTCTCATCATAAAGCCATTGGCATCTCAAACGGAAATACCGGTTACAAAAATAAAAATTGTAAGTGGTGTTGCATACTTAACTCTCGAGAAGGGTAGTGGACAATCCGCGCAAAAAGCAGAAGGAGGCGCCATCCAACTCGGAGAAACTCTCATTCTGGTGGGAGGCACATCGCGCCCCAAGGTAAGTACTGGAATCGTTTCCGATATTGTACGCTCAGAATCTGGCGCATTGAGCACGCTTTCTGTGCCAGTTGATGCCACACCGGGAACACCACTGGTCACCATGGAAGGTAAGCTCGTTGCACTCCTTATCGGTGGTGTCTGGGTACCCGCAGGAATGCTCCAGTAAATTTTACATACGGTTTAAACATGGTAGTATATGTCAATGACACCTTTCAACAATTACACACAAAAAGCAAAAGAAGCGATTCATCGTGCGCATCAAATTGCAGTTGAACGTGGGCAAAACCACGTAAATCCATTGCATGTGCTCGCAGCACTGGTACTCCAGGAGGATAGCAATGTACAGAATATCGTAGAGAAGCTTGGTGTTGATAGTATCCTCTTTCTTGATGATGTAACGGAATTACTTGAAGGGGAAACGGGGCAAACATTATCACAAGCAATGCAAATGTATCTGACGCCAGAGTTGGTACAGGTACTTGAGGCAGCACAAAAAAATGCGACCGAGGCTGAAGATCAGTTTGTCTCTGTCGAGCATGTGTTCGCTGCCCTCGCTGAATTTCCTGGGAACACCGAAAATGTTTTTTCAAAAAATGGTCTCACTAAGGAAAGTATTATGCGTATGTACGCAGAATTAAAGCAAGAAGGAGGTCTTCAGCCTAAAGAAGGATCAAATAAGAAGGCAAAAGCACTCACAAAATTTACTCGCAGTCTCACACGTATGGCACTCGAGAATAAGCTCGATCCTGTCATTGGTCGTGATACAGAAATCACTCGCGTCATACAGATACTTTCCCGACGTACAAAAAATAACCCAATTTTGATTGGAGAGGCGGGTGTTGGAAAGACAGCAATTGCTGAAGGTCTTGCTCAGCGCATGGCGTCGGGTGATGTACCTGAATCATTGAAAGGAAAAGAGTTGGTAACACTCGACTTAGGCTTACTCATTGCAGGTACGAAATTTCGTGGTGAATTTGAAGAGCGACTTAAAACAATCATGAAGGAAGTTGAGCGTTCAGAAGGAAACGTTATTTTGTTTGTAGATGAAATCCATACAATTGTTGGAGCAGGTGCCGCAGAGGGCTCACTCGATGCGTCAAACATGTTAAAGCCTGCGTTGGCGCGAGGTACGTTACGCATGATTGGAGCAACAACACTGAGTGAATACCAAAAACATATTGAGCGTGACCCAGCACTTACACGGCGCTTCCAGCCCGTCATGGTGCAGGAGCCATCACTTGAGGATGCAATTGCAATTATGCGTGGCCTCAAAGAAAAGTACGAACTTTTCCACGGCGTACACATTACAGACGAAGCAATCGTTGCATCAGTTCATCTTTCGAGTAGATACGTCTCTGACAGATTCTTGCCAGACAAAGCCGTAGACCTTATTGATGAGGCTGCGTCTGCACTGCGCATAGCACTTGAAAGTAAGCCGGCACACCTTGAAACTTCTCATCGCAGAATTATGCGTCTTGAAGTTGAGCGTGAAGCATTACTGAAAGATGTATCGCGTGGTGATAAAGACGCACAGTTACGGGTAAAAATCATTGAGGAAGAAATTGCAAATCTTAAAGAAGGTAGTCGTGAACTTGAACTGAAATGGCAAAACGAAAAAGATATTCTTGCTGAAATCAAAAATGTTAAACAAGAGCTCGAAACACTACGCATTGAAGCAGATGCCGCTGAAGCGGCTGTTGACCTCGCCAAGGCTGCAGAGATTCGCTACGGTAAAATTCCAAAACTTGAAAAATCTCTCATAGAAAATACTAACCGTCTCAAAAAACTGCAACGTAATCGACGGGTGCTTAATGAAGAAATAAAAGAATCAGATATCGCAGAAGTTGTGTCACGCTGGACGGGCATTCCGGTGTCGCGCATGCTTGAAGAGGAAGTGCAAAAGCTTTCTCGTATGGAAGCATATCTTAAAGAAAAAATTGTTGGACAGGATGAAGCGATAACTACAGTCGCAAATGCTGTAAAACGTTCTCGTGTAGGCATTGCAGATCCGAACAAGCCGATTGGCTCATTCTTGTTCTTAGGTCCTACCGGAGTGGGGAAGACAGAGCTCACAAAAGCACTTGCAGAATTTATGTTTGATGATGAAAAATCTCTCATACGTGTTGATATGAGTGAGTACATGGAGGCACATACGGTTTCAAAAATGATTGGTTCACCTCCGGGATATGTTGGCCATGAAGAAGGAGGTATGCTCACGCAAAAAGTGCGCCACCGACCATACTCAGTCCTTTTGTTCGACGAGGTTGAAAAAGCACACCCAGAAGTTTTGAATTCACTACTTCAGGTACTCGACAGTGGACATCTTACTGATGCAAAGGGGCGCACCGTTAATTTCAAAAACACTATTATTGTCATGACTTCAAATCTTGGTGCTGAGTACATAGAAAATATGACCAAGCTCGGCTTTACCACAGTAGGAAGTAAGGTAGAGGAAGACAAGGCAGGATACGAAGAAATGAAAGAGAAAGTGCGTGGTGCAGTTAAAGATTTCTTCAGACCAGAATTTCTGAACCGCCTTGATGACACCGTTATCTTTAATGTATTAACGCCAGATGTCATTCGTGAAGTAGTACAGAAGCAGGTAAAGATTGTTGAGGCACGTTTGAAAGAGAAAAAAATTGCACTCGCGATTACAGATGCGGTGTACGTGCAACTCGCTAAGGATGGATATAATCCACACTACGGTGCACGACCATTAAAGCGATTGATACAAAATGTATTGCTGACCCCAATTGCAAACATGATGATAGACCAAGGACTCATGCACGGAGGTGCAGTAAAAGTTGACGTGAAGGATGGAAAGATTGTGGTCACCACTTCAAAGCGAACGACACGTCCAAAAGTTGCACAGGCAACTACAGCTCAATAATTCGCATAAAAGAATGCCTTGTCTTGGGAGGCTGTTTGAAACAGGGCAAGACAAGGCAAGGTGACTCGTTGTTTTCAGGTGAGTAACGCCTGCATCGTTGTATGTGAGCCCTCTAGGTTCACTGTATATGTAAGTGTAATCGCACAAAGCAGTATTGCAAATATACGCGCTGAGTAACATTCACAAAACAAACTCCTCATGCTAGTATGCGCCCACATGCGTCGGTGACGGAGTGGTCAATCGTAATTGGCTGTAAACCAATCGCCTTAACGGCTACGTAGGTTCGAATCCTACCCGACGCACAGCAACAAAAATCGCCTTATGGCGGTTTTTTTGTGGGTCGGGCAAAGTGTGCGGGGCACACTTTGGTTAGCGTTCGAAAAGGTTCTCCCATATTTTTCATATGTACGCATACAAAAAATGGGAAACCTGTACTGCGGCTGTAAGCCGAGAATCCTACAGTGTGTGTATCTTGATAATAAGCATTTTTGTGCGACGGAACATATTTTTTGTGAAAGAAACTCCAACCCGACGCACAAGCGCAAAACCTACTCATTGGACAGTCTTTTGTTGAGGGATAAGTTCATATTCGCATTTAAAATATGTGCGGTATACTATTCGCATGATTCAGAAAGCATTGTTTGCAACTGCACTCTCACTCTTTGTAACCGTACCTACTGGCTTTGCATGGGCGCAGGGTGTTGTCGGGAGGTTAGTGCCTGAAGGGGATGCAACAACTTTCGGCTGGTGTCAGCTAGTGCAACTCATTCAAAACCTCATCAACTTCGCAATTTTCTTGGGCGTCATGGCAACGGCGCTCCTCTTTATGTGGGCTGGATTTTTGTATGTGACGAATGGTGGTAGTACTGAAAATATTTCAAAAGCAAAAAAGATATTCAAGGCGGTGATATGGGGATTCGTAGCAATTCTTGGTGGCTGGCTTCTCGTTGATACACTGATGAAGTCTTTGACTGGTGGCGAATTTGGTTTTTGGAATCAGTTTAAATGTAATTCTTCTGTCGAGGCACCACAGGGCGGTGGTACTGGTGGGGTAGGTGGCTCACTCAATAATGGTGCATCTCGCGGTGGACGCTATAGTGATATTGGTGGGAGTAGTAGTTCTACACCGGTGGTATCAACGCGTGGCTCAGCAGGAGGTATATACGACGCATCAAATCACAACGGTGATGACATACGCACGTACCTCAGTTCAAATAACGTGAGCTTTTCAGGCAGTTCTTGTGGCGAATCAGAAACAACCGGATGTATAGATATGAGTAAGTTGCGAGAGAACCCAACACAACAATTAGTGCGCGTCGCTAGTAGCTGTCCAAATTGTAATGTGACGGTGACACGTGGGAGTGAGTATGTGGGTCCTCAGCGAGGTGCGTATACGCATGTAAATGGGTATATGGTAGACATAGCTGCAAATCCTGCGATTGATGCATATTTTACTGAACGTCTCACAAAAGTAGGAAGCTCAGAAACAGATTTTACTGACAGTTGTGAAAATTCATATGTACGTATGAGTACGCCAAAAAATATTTGGCGAATAACTGTATGGAATAGTTGCCGTCTTGATTAGGTGCGTATGAAATTTTACGGTTCGTTTTTAATTTTTATCGCCGCAATACTCTGGGCAACTGATGCACCGTTCCGCACATTACTGGTGGGCAATTTTTCAAGCACCTTTATCGTTTTTGGTGAACACGTCATTGCCACATTGGTGGCGCTCCCGCTCATCTATCTTTCATGGCACGAATTGAAGCAGTTAACAAAAAAAGAATGGTATGCAGTTATCTTTATTGCCATCTGCGGTAGTGCACTTGCAACCATTGCGTTCACACAATCATTTCACTATGTAAATCCTTCTGTAGCAATTCTCTTGCAGAAACTACAACCACTGGTAGCAATAGTACTCGCAACATTTTTCTTGGGCGAGACACTCCATCGGAAGTTTTTTATACTTGGGTTTGGTGCGCTTGTCGGAGCATACCTCATTTCGTTTCCTAATTTGGTGCCCCAGGTATATGCTGGCGAAGTATTTAATCCAAACATCATCGGCGTCACGTTTGCACTTGTGGCGGCCGTTTTCTGGGCTACAGGCACGGTTCTTGGGAAGTATGTTCTCTCGCGTATGAGCTTTAAACTCATCACGGGCCTTCGCTTCACCATAGCACTCGCGTTTCTTGGAGTGATAACGTTGGCAACAGACGCATTTCCTGCGGCAGGTACATTTTCAGCTCGCGACGCTGTGTTCATTGGAATTATAGCCTTGGTGTCTGGCGTATTTTCTTTACTCTTGTACTACAAAGGCCTACAAACCACGCCAGCATCTGTTGCAACCTTAGCTGAGCTTGGGTTTCCCGTAGGTGCAGTTATAGTTAACTGGCTTTTTATACCTAACTCAGCTCTTACCGTCGTTCAAATGGGCGGTATCGCGCTCTTGCTTGCGTGTGTCTGGGGATTGCGCTCTGAACAGCATGAGAGTAAGGCTCCATAGCTTGCGAATCAGTGCGTTCTAAGGTATAGTCTCGCCACTATGTCACAAGATAAACTAATCAAAATCCAGTGCAGTAAGTGTAAGGCAAATATTAAGTACACTACGAAGAACAAGAAGACAACACCTGAGAAGCTTGCGCTCCAAAAGTTTTGTAAGAAATGTAAGGGTCAGACTCTCTTCAAAGAAGGAAAGAAATAAAAAAAGCGACCATCTGGTCGCTTTTTTGTTTTCAAACACTATGGTATTGTACGCACAACGGGCGCGTAGTTTAGTGGTAGAACGACGCACTCCAAACGCGTCAGTGGTGGTTCGATTCCTCCCGCGCCCGCACAAAATCATCTTTAAGCACTTGCGTACTTTTTGTGACTTCACTCCTGTTGTGTCCGGTATGGAAAATGATTAGACCTCATCATTGAATAAAAATAAGGATTATTCGCATTTACCGTGTTTCTGTTGACTGAGGAAATTTTGACTCGTCCATATAAAATGGTTCCCATGTATGACCGTCTGGGTCAGAGACTTCGAGACCGTACATGAAGTCGAGCCCTTTGTTAGGTTTCGCCAAAAAGAACGATCCGCCATGCGCTTGCGCAGTATGCGCAAAAGAGTCGACGGCTTCCCTTGAAGGCATTTCAAGAGCGAGAATTGCAAGGGAATCGGTCTGGGCAGAGCCAATTTTCTTTCCTTCTAGAAATTTTTGGTAATAATCATGAGTCAGAATCATGAGTACTACTGTATCGCTCCAGATTAATCCAGATGCATCTGCATTGCTGAACTGAGGGTTCTTTACAAAGCCAAGTGCTTCGTAAAATCGAGTGGACGACTCTAGGTTAAGGACGGGCAGGTTTATGTATACTTTCTTCATATCACAAAATATAGCATGCACTTTAAATTTTTTTCGTGCAGAAATTTGGCAATCTCAATTAGAGACGTATATAACTTCAGAGATGAAAGGGAAAAGAATAGTGATACACTATATATTATGTCAAAATCAAAGTATGTAGACGGATTTTTATTGGTGGTTCCAAAGGAAAAATTACCAGAATATAAGAAAATGGCGAAGTACGGTGAACGCGTATGGCGAAAGCACGGATGTCTCGATTACAAAGAATGTGTCGGTGACGACATGTATCCGAGTATGGAGGGTATGCCTTCTCTCATATTTCCCAAGTTGGCAAAGGCAAAAGAAAACGAAGTTATAATTTTTTCGTACATCACGTACAAGTCGAAGTCGCACCGAGATAGTGTCAATAAGAAGGTGATGGAAGAGATGAGTAAAAAAATGGAAAAAGAAGGAGAAAAAGCAATGCCGTGGGACATGAAGCGTTTTTCATACGGTGGCTTTAAAGTTATCGTCGGGTAAAGAACCGCCTGCGCCACCACTTATTTTTAGTATATACTTATCTTATGGAATCATATTCACACGGCGCGTTTCAGGTCTCTGGGTACACAGTATCTATTACAGATATGGAGACAATGATGCAAAGTATTCAGGATGCATGGGGGAAATTTATGAGTGAAGCGTTAGGTGACGTGGTAGAGCATAAAGCATACCCGCAAATGCATTGTATCTATTATAACTTTGTAGACCCAACAGGACCACGTCTCGGATACGACATGCTTATAGGGTATGTAACCACTGATGGGGCAGTGCAGTCTGATCCGCGTATTACGACCATTACTATTCCTCCACAAAACTATAAATACAAGGAGGTAACAGGAAACCCGCAAGAGGTATTGGGGAAACTCTGGAAAGAAATTAATGCACTGCCAAAAAGCGAAGTTGACCGAAAATATGGATATGACATGGAGATGTACGGAGAAGACGGCAAAATAACGGTGGCTGTTTCAGTAGTTTAGTAACTGTCACTATGCAGGCAAAAAATAAAACAGTACCAACTAAAATTAGTGTTGCTGCATTTCTTAAAACCTTCTCGCCTCAAGAGCGAAAAGATGCACAAGTACTCGTTGCCTTATTTGAGAAAGTAACTAAGAAAAAATGCGTGCTCTGGGGTAAGATTTTTGGTTTCGGGTCATATCATTATGTCTATGATTCCGGAAGAGAAGGTGATTACCTAGCTACAGGTTTTGCTTTGCGGAAAAACGCAATAACTATTTATTCTATGGTTGGGTATGCCGAGTATGCGCACATCCTTAAAAAAGTTGGACCGCATAGTGTAAAGGGTTCGTGTCTACAGTTAAAAAATTTGGATGCAGTACATATGAAGGCGCTTTCAGAGCTTATTACTGCAAGCCTTAAGGATTTGCATAAAAAATATGGAAGTAAGTAACGTCATCATTTCTGTGAGACGTATGTGTGGTTACGTGCAATAATAATGATCATGAGCAGAGGAGAGCAATTACGGCAGTCACTGAGAACATTTAGCTACACACATTTAAGAGTGAAGCACGGCGAGTCTGATGTGCCGTATGTGCTCGAACAAATAAGGACACGTAAGCCAGACGTTGTACTCCTTGAATGTGCTGGTCTCACAGTGAGAGACCAATCAAAAATCGATGCGTATATTCAATCACCAAGTTCAGAGAAAAGCATTGGTTTTTCAGATCCATTTATGGACTTGTTCATAGACAGTCTTAAGAAAATGCATGCGGAGGACGGTGTGAGTCCACGGGTGCGTATTATTGATTATACGGCTACTGATAAACGTCTTGATAAGTATGATAAGGCAATTGGTGCCTATCAAAACTTGCTCCGCGAGTACGAAGCAGAGGATATGAGTTTTGACCAAGCATGTGCATACACTCAAAAAACGTTACTTCGTTTTAGAGATGAGAATACGAGAAGGGAAGAATTTATGGCAAGCCAAATACTTTCTAAGCTAGAAGGTGAAAGCATGCGGTCAGGGAAGGAAGCACAATCACAGTCATGCATGATTATAGCCGGAATGATGCACCGAAAAATTAGCGACCCGTTGCGAATGCATAAGGTGCACGGTGAAGTGGTTGCACAAGAAAAACCTATGACGCTCTCATTTATTAATGAATACTTCACTCGCTTAAATTACGGTGAGCCGGTTACTCGTGAGTTGCTTGAGAATGTAGTTTTTGAGAGAGTGTTTTCTCTATTTGCTCAAACATTTTCGGTGTTCACCAATAGCTCTGACGCGAGTCGCAATGGATACGTGCGACGGAGCGCTCATCTCCTTAGCTCCGCCGAGAAACAAGCCTTTTATACAGCGATGCTTCGACAAGATAAGCCGGCAGTGGTGCAGCTCCTAAAAGCTCGGGGTATTGCGACAGGTACCGCATAACATCATGCACAGAATATTGAGTCAAACGGTTATAGAATACCGTTGCATGATATATTGCTAGGAATCATACTGTATGTCAGAACTAACTCACCGTATCCCCGATAGGACAAAGCTAAAAGAGGCTCAAGACATCGTTTTGGATCTCGCGACAGTGTCGCAAGCCTTTTTGAAGGATATGTATAATTTGGAGCAAGACAGTAACTGGAAGCAAACAATTAGAGAGCGTGCAGAACGAGTACTACAGACGCTTCCAGGGAATGCTAAGGCACTAATAGAAGAATACGATGAGCTCTTGGTAGCATCAGAGTATGACGGAGATGAGGTTACACACCCGGTGCGTGATGCTCGTATTTATGTGTTATCTCTCATTCCGCAAGTGAAATTTGCTGACACACTGCGAGCGTTTGCGGCGAGACTTATAAAAAAACGTGAGCAAGTCCTCTCGCACACAGATGATGCAAAGTTTATATCCCACGTTGCAAACAAACGTGCAATACCTCTTACCCCAGCATTAGTACAACGGGTTATACGTGACGACCCGTTTAGTATCTCTCTGGTCTTAGACCCAGATTTTTATACTCAACACGTAGGCAGTTCAAATGGTATATATCATGATGCAGAAGGAATCATTTTAATTCGAGGTGGTCGTGGTGAAGAAGCAGAAAATGCTACTCTGCGTCATGAGAGGCTCCATAATCTTTCTAAGTGGATAGCAAAGACCAATAATCCTATCGAATCGTGGAATGATGACCTGACGCAATTCCGCGGTGATTCGCTTGGGCGCCCAGAAGTATATTTTAAACCAGAGCGATACATTAACGACTTGCAAGGAGAATTTGTCTCTGCTTTTGAACAATTTATTGCATCGCTAGAAAGGGAAAAGACTCCAGAAAGACGTCTCATTGCAGCGCTCATGTATCCTCGTCCGAATGCGAAGTATTTCTCACAGTTTTATTCTACGGCAGGGCTCCGGTATTACGAACTGCAAGAAGCATTCTCACATACAATATCTATGTTGCATGACCCAGCCGAGGTTGCTTTGTTTGAACCAGGAAAACATTTTCCCTCACCAGAGTCTATAACGGAATGTTCACGAAAATTCGAACAGCTATTTTTCTTTACCTCGCGAGTGCTTGCACGGTTAGGGAAAAAAATTACTGCCTTGCCAGAAAGTGAACGCGCTGATGCGATTGACCATGTTCTGATACAGATGAGTATTTTGCCACCAACTGCATACGTATTAATAACCGTTGACCAAAAAAATGCGTGATTAAAAGACACTATGAGTAATAAAATAAGAGCCCGACGGTGACAACACCATTGGGCTCAATACTGACAGAGAGGGAATCACACCCACTCCATGAGTGGAGCTCTCGTCTTCAGTCGGTGGCGTGCACAGAGCGCAGCAATCGATGAGGCAACAAGAACCATGTATACGGGGAGCGCATAGTTGGCGAAAGTATGTTCTGTAATGGCACACAGTGATATGCCATATCCAGCAGCAAACAGTGCCCACGATACCGGACGATCACTTTCCGGCTTGCGATATACACCAATAATCGTCGGAATAGCTGCTATCGCATCTGCCAAAATAGATAGATACAATGCATACTGTGCGAGGGGCTTGCTTTCCTTGAGTAACCACCACAAGTAAAGTGCAAAGATAGCAAAACAAACGCAAACCACTTCGGTATGCGAAAGCCGTTGCCACACAGTGCCTTGCCTCGTGATGAGTAGTACGGTGATTGCGAATGGCTCGATGAATCCAACGAGCGCTGACCACATACTGTCTCCACTACTCGCAGAGTTGTATGAAATCAGTATCACAAAATTTATGAGTGACCAGAGCGCCCACGTGGTTGTGTTTGGATTCACAACTCTGTGGTGCGTCTTGTACACATAAATTACCATACCTACCAGTGGCAATACTCCAGAAAGAACACTAATACTTATTTGTGCGTTCATGATACGCACCCCTTTCTTCTTTATGTAGCCAGACACTATATACATCTGACGGAAAATTTATACATCAATTTTTGTTAATGTCAAATTATTTGGTGTTGCATATTTGCGTGGAGAATATGATGCATATTTATTTTATTTCATTATACTGAATGTATGAAAGAGAACCCATCTCGTTTTGGTGCCATTCGTGCCAAACGATTGAGTGATGCTAGTCTGGAAAAATTGCACAAGAAAGGAATAATTCCTGGGCCCGTGTCATTTCCTCTGAAAAGTCATGAGCCGTTTTTGCAAAGACTCTCTGAAGAGAAAACAGAAACACTTGCCCCAGGTGTACACTTTCACGCGTATCCTCATGACCTCGGGGATGGAAACTATGTAAATGTATACTCTGTATCAGCAGAGCAAACAGCTGGCACAGTACTTGAAGTAACAAGTAGCCTGAAGCCAGTATATCAACGTAAACGTTTTAAAGATCCTTCAGTAATTGCTGCTACGAGCGGAGGATTTTTTTACTTATCAGATGACGATGGTTACGAGCCGATTGATTACACTTTTAATCTGTGCGTACGGAACGGAGTGCTTGCTTCACTCCCGACGGTAACACGCAATGCGCTGATTACGCGCACCGATGGTTCGTACGAAGTACAAGAACTTGCTGCACGTGGAATCTGTACCATAGGTGGAAAGGAATTTGCATGGGTAGGAGGTAGAGAGCCAAAAGCTATACAAGATACCGCATCTCATATTATGTACGGCCCTGCATGTTGTTCGATGATGATTCAGGATGATCCCATTACTGGTCAAAAGCGGGTTGTTGATAGAGAGAAAAACAAAACTCCGCTTTTAGCTGATCGTGCTGACGTTGTTGTTATTGTTAAGAATGGTACACACGTCGTAACGCGAATTAACGAAGGCGGGGGCACTGACTTTTTCTCTGGAACATACATTCTTTCACTTCCAAGAAGTGAAGCACAAAGTGTACGTGTAGGAGATGTAGTCACGCATGCTCGTATTGGCTCACTTGATATGCATACAGTAGATTCAGCAATAAATGTGGGACCGTCGCTTACAGATGCATCAGCGCTCGATACTGATGCATTGTCAATTAACCATGACGCATCGTTTGGAGAGAAGGTTTTTAATCTGACTTCACGAGTTCCGCGCTCTGTTCTTTTTAAAGACTCGACGGGTGAGGTGCACATGCGTATTTATGATGGTGGAAAATCAGAAAGGGGAAAAGGTTGTACGCCGCGCGAAGTATTGGAAGAAGTGACATTGAGTTTGGCAAAAATGAATCGAACTCTTGCATGGGGCGTGCACCTTGATGGAGGTAAATCATCACACTTGTTACACATGACTCCTTCTGGCGAGCTTGATGGAAACGGAGTGCTGTATTACGAGCGTTGGCCAAGCAAAAATCTTGCATTGCGGACAGGAGAGGCTGAACGTGGAAATTTTTTCCTTGTTGGACCAGAAGGGCGACGCAGTGCTTCACACGTTGTACTTAAAAGAAAAACACAGTACCATAACACATAATGACAACAACAAGAGATGCATTTCCAGAGGTTCTCCCAACTGTATCTACTCGTTATTGTTTTTCTTGTGGCGCTGATGCGGTTTCTTCACAAAAAAGCGGAGATGTCACAAAATACTTGTGCGCTACGTGTGGGGTAGTTTCAGATAGATTTTTAACGTGGGATCCAATACTTAAGGCGACGTTTGATGCGAATAATCGCTTAGTCCATTACGGTGGCGGAGCTTTTGTAAGAAACCCAGAAGGAAAATTTTTACTCATTCGACAAGCAAAATTCCCTTTTTTGTGGACGATTCCGGGCGGGCACTTAGAAGTAGGCGAAGACCCAAAGCTCTGTGCTCTGCGTGAGGTGCAGGAAGAAACAAGCCTCATTATGACAGATATGACTATGCTTTTTGAAGGTGTACTGGAAGGTGACTCATGTGTTGGGGGTGCCGATGTACATTTTTGGTACTTATATTTAGGTACAGCAAAAGGTACAGTTGTGACACAGGATGCAGAAGTGACAGGTTCACGTTGGGTTAGCCTTTCTGAAATCGATACCACGACAATTACATACCCGCTTCAGTTTTTTCTTGCTAATGATTCAGTACGAAAAATTTTGGAAGCGTAACGTTTCATTAAGAAATTGTTAAGCTTTTCCTACGTATATACAAAAGTGCTGCGAATAATCCATTTGCACATATCCAGGTGAGAGGGAAAAGCATGGTAATAATATTGTATTCGGCGAGCGCAAAAATACTGAGTGCGTGACGTGCGGTAGTAATTACATATAGTGAGAGTGTCTCTGAATACGGATCGTGCCAAGACTTTCGCACTGTAGGGATAAACGCACACATATCTATACAACACAAAAGGATAATTGAAAGCACTGGTTGGTGTACGATAATCCATAAGGGAAGGGCGCAAAAGTGCGCAGATAAGCAGTGCCACATCACTCGGGTGTATATCGCGTGTACCATATTTAAGTGCGAGCATACATATCGCACCAAGTAATAGTGCTAGAGTAAGTGTTACCCACGCGCCAGCACCGGCTCCAGCATCACGCTGTAAAGCGTAAATAACAAAAGTAACGAGTGTCCATAAAAACCAAGAAAATATGTGTGGTTTTGTTTTACGTAAAAAAATATCCCGTACATATGGGATGTACCCAATAAAAATAAGCACGATGGCAACGATACTTATGAGAGATTTACTATCGTACACACTATCCACGGTACTCACAGTGTATCATTCGTTGATGAGCTGTTGTACTATGATGCATAATGAAAACGCTCTGTATTTTTGGTGATTCAATTGTACATGGATCTGATGACAGCGAAGGCGGTGGTTGGGCTGAACGTCTAAAGCGGAAATATATTGCAAATGGAGAAGTAAACACATATGTCTTAGGTATCTCAGGCAATGTGATTGCAGATGTCATTGAGCGCTTTCCTGTAGAATCAAGCGCAAGAAAACCAGACATCATTATTTTTGCTGTAGGTATTAACGACACGGCATACTATCAGGACGGTAGAGTGTTTCTTGAGGTGTCACTTTTTGAACGTCATGTTGAGACGTTATTACACGAGGCAAAAAAGGTATGCAAGGATATCCTCTGGGTTGGCCTCTCAGAAGTGTATGAGTCGCGTACACAACCACTCGCTGAATCAAAGACTAAAAAGTGTTACTCAAATAACCGTATTAGTGCATACGATGCGATTATAAAAAAGATTTGTTATGAAATGGACGTGTTGTATATGCCCTGTCCACCAGGAGACACTTCAAAATATCTTGATGGTCTGCATCCGCAAAGTGACCACCATGCACGCATTGCTGATGCTGTGCATACGATACTTACACCTCTGCTGTCAAAAAACGTTTAAAAATTTTCTTTCTATAGACCACAAGAAGTAGGGCACAGTTAGCGCTGAGGAGGTATATCTGAAAACTCGCGTTTACAATAGTGAATTCAGGAATTGCGGGGAATACAATAAGTGCGGCGATAAAACCAAGTACATATGTCATGCCCGTTTCTGTTTCTGGATGGAACCAAGCCTTTCTGAGTGTTGGGAATGTTGCCGCTGCATCACCAATAGCTGCAATAAGTACCGCATATGTTGGAGAGCCTGCAATCAGCCATACACCAAGCGCGAGTAGGGAAAAAACTCCACAGATGAAGTCAAAGGCAGACAATTTCCAATATGCTTGCGGTAAGCATAGTGCTGTACACAGGACTATTGCTGGCACGAGCCCTGACATAACAATACGTGCAGTGCCCCACCAATCAGCGCCAGCAAAGAGAGCAGCAGCAGCGCCGACAAGTGGTGCAGAGGCCCACATTGCATAGGAGATGAGATTTGGCTTCGTGGTACCTCTCAACATGTCTCGTATATAGAGACTCATGCCCACAAAAGAAATGCCAAGGCTCATCAATACAAGAACATGTGTGAAGTCCATGATAGAAGTAGATTATAACACGTCTAAGGCGCTGTTTGCCGGCCCCTTTTCAAAAAAGTCTGCAGTGTTTTTTGTATCGCTGTTGTATTTTTTGGATCAAACCAAATTATATCGTTGTTGCGCTTCCAGTAGGTCATTTGTCGCTTTGCGTATTGCCAGGTCTTTATATTCATCCAGGTGAGCGCTTCCTCTTTCGTCATTGCGCCCCGAAGATATTCATTTAAATACAAGTATTCAAATCCAAATTCCTTAATCCGTGCATCAGAAATTTTGAGCGTGCGCAATTTTTTTCCTTCGCGCACGAGTCCCCGTGGAAACATCTCAGTATTCCGTGCATAGATTTTATTTTTAAGGAGCTCCTTGTCGAGTTGCATACCAATCCAAAGAATATCGTACGGGACGTGAGTACTTTTCTCTGCATCCGGTGAGTATGACACCTCTAGCGCGCGTATGATTCTGCGTTTGTTTTGTATTTCATTTTTTTGCACGATGTCATTGTGACGCTGTGGAGACCTTCGCTTGAGTAACGCAAGTAATTGTGGCAAAGACTTTAATTCTAATTTTTCTCGGAGTACCATGTCGGGTGCTGCGCCAGGAAGTGTGATACGTCCTGAAAGCACATCAGTGTAAAATCCGGTACCCCCAGCAATTATGGGAAGATGGCTTCGTGCACCTATGCGCTCGATTGCTTCGTGCGCCTCAGTATAAAAATCATGTGCGGTATACGCAGGGTCTGTTACTTTTCGTACATCAAGTAGATGATGTCGCACACCACTCATTTCTTTTTTTGAGACTTTTGCAGAGCCAATGGTGAGTTCTTTGTATACTTGTCGTGAGTCAGCTGAGATTACCTCACCGCCAAACTTTTTTGCTAGGGCAATAGCAAGCGCAGTTTTCCCTGAAGCGGTAGGGCCTACGATGATGACTATTTTTTGTAGCGGTGAGGCGACGTAGCTTTTCTGCTTCATGGTACACGCCAGTATGCACTAAAATTACTAGGGAGTCGAAAAAGGTGCGGTTGTCGTTGGCTCTTTATCCTGCAACCCAAGTGAACTCATAAGATAACCGGGGAACACAACAAGTGGAAGTACACTCCCAATGCAAAAATATCTATCGCCGGCAGTGCCGGTGATTTTGTCACCAACCTTCCATTTTTTTGGATTATGGTTGTAAGTTTTGGTTACTTTCGGTGACCAAATATAATAGTTGTTACTCGGTGCACCGATGCGCACAAGTTTTACATTATTTGCACAATGAGTTATCTTTTTTATCTTTCCAGTAAATTCTAGCTTTGTTGGAGGAAGGTACGAATTTTCTACACCCGCGCCAAATGACATCGTTGGCAGTAGCAGGAAGATGCATGTAAAAACTACGAAACGCATAATATAGAGTATAGCAATCTACGTAATGATTTCACTCAATCTATCTTCAGTCACTGCGCGACGAATTTCCATAGCTGAGCGTTCGCCCATAGATACGGGTCTTCCGAATAAATATGAAGAGTATGGCGTTGCAGTAATACCGGGACTTCCTGGCATGCGGAATGAAATATCGAATACCACTAACTCCTCGCTTTTTCCATCAGTTACAATTGCACCTTGAAGAGCAAATGGTCCGATAATTCCTTTCGGATGGTATTTTTTACATGCTGCAACAAATCGCTCTCCAGCCTCGTATGCTTTTTCCAAAAGACTTTCTTTAACCGTTACAGCCATATGGCCAGATTCAATATGGAAAGGTGCACCAGGAAGCATGAGTTGTTCCTTTGCGGGTAGACGCAACCATCCATCAAGTGATGTTTGTCTCCGTGTGTCTGTACCCATGAGTTCAAGGCGGTTAGAAAGTGGTGAATAAAAGAAGTTAAAGTTGACTTGTGCGCCAAGTATGAATTCTTCGATCACAGCATTTTTGAGTGCGGCCTCAGTAACAGCACCCGATGCTAACTTTTCTTCTGCAATACGGTGCCACTCAGATGCCGATGCAGATACAAAGTTTTCACGTTCGTAGGTGCGTGTCGCGTTTGCAACTTTAGTAAGCGTGAGCCGGTCTATCTCTTCTGGTGTTTTAAAGATGCGGGGGATACGAATACCCGCGTCATTCAATAGGTCATATTGGTTTGGTGATTGGTCCCGTTCTTCAAGGCGTAGTAATTCGCGTGTTCCAAAAAATGGCACATTGAGATTTTTCTCAATATCTTTGAAGTTAAAGTATACCCAAAAATAGCGACTGTGGGTGAGTACGGCATTCTTCTCTCGAAGAATTTTTTGTATATCTGGTTTGATAATGTCGTCGTACTTTGTTACTTCAAGAATCTCATCTACGCATCCATCTCGGCCATCATATTTCAAGTGCGTGTATGCGCGCATACGATCATTACGTGTGACTACAAGAGTTTTAAACCCGTGAGCTTTTGCTCCTAGAGATGCGTCGAGAGCGACGTGTCCACCGAGAGAAGTAATGGTGAGGTTTTGTGTGTCATAGCCCTTCAAAAGTGTGTCTGGGTTCATGCTTATTCTACTATTTTATTAAGCGTACCTTCAGCAAGTGCAGTTTTAATCTCACGCGCTATTCTTCTACCTGTCGACATGGGCTCATTGTATTTAAGCCATGAGTAGGGGCTTCCATCTACATATGGGTTTGTGCCTGCAACAATCCGAGCAGAGATTTCAAAAATATAGTATTCGAGCTCGCTTGTGATGATGCCCTCAAGACAAAACGGTCCCCATAATCCACCTGGTACAAGCTTTTTACTTTCCGCAACTACCGCATCGCCAATTTCAAAAATATGCGGGAGGAGACTCTCGCGCACGACTATGGGCACGTTGCCAACGACGGTGTAGCTTGTCGCAAGGTCCACAGTAATTTGGTCTGAGGCCGCAACACGACCAATTGAGTCTGCGTTACTTTCATAGCGCTTATCAAATCCCATAATCTCAAGTTCGCCAGTGAGTGGTGAATGGAAAAAGTGTGTGTAGACAGGCACGCCGATAACATACTCTTGGATGGCATATTCTGCCGACGGGTCTTTATGAGCAAGTTTACTTTTAAATTCTTCTGCTGAGTTTGCAAGAAAGTATCCTTGTCCTCCTGCTGCTCCGTGGAGTTTGGCAATGATGGGTCTATCAATCTCCTCAGGTGTTTTAAAAAGCTTGGGGAGTTTAAGCCCTGCACTAGCGAGCCACTCACGTTGCTTGTGTCTGTTTGCTTCCCACGCGAGAATATTTTTTGAGCCGTAGTAGGGGACACGCATTTTAGCAATATTCTCAGCACCAACGTATGCGACAAATGAACCATGCGGAATGATAATCGCGTCACGTTTCAAAAGTTCATCCTCAATACTGAGGTAGTTTTTAAATGAGTCTATTTCGATTATCTCATCTGCAACACCAAAAGAAGTGTAGGGGCGTGTTTTGCCTTTCTCACATATTGCTATAGTCTCGAAACCTTCGTCCTTTGCGCCTTTTAAAATTTGGAGAGCCGAGTGGCTTCCAATGGTTGCTATTCGCTTTGTTTGTTTTACTGCCATGGACTATTTTTACATAGTTTCAGGATTTGGCAATTATATGTGGGCAAGGAGGGACTCGAACCTTACAGGTTCGGTACGGGCTTCCCATTTTTTCGTACACAGCTACTCAAAAATATGGGAGAGCCCTTTCAAGTCCCTCACGTAAGTCCGCAGGGACTTACTTATGCCCTGCACTCACTATGTTCATTTGTGGGCAAGGAGGGACTCGAACCCTCACACCTTGCGATACACGATTTTGAGTCGTGTGCGTCTACCATTCCGCCACTCGCCCAGTAGTATTACAGTATCCATCTTCGTCACTCTCTGCAAGTAATGCCATTACATTACGCCACCGTCACGTACGTGAGGTTAACGAGATGATACTGCATATTTCTAAGTATTCAAAATAAGTTCTTGGCTGGTCGTTTTTTGGGGGAACGGCCAGCCTTTGTTCGTGGATACGTCCAGGTTTACGTTCCTGGAGACCTAAATGCGCAAAGAAGTTCCATCTTCCCGTTGCCTTCGGCCAAGGGTCTCATGCATGCGTGCATTTGTGCGTCTTGCGACGGCCTCCACGCGAAATTGTGTGGAGCAAATGCAGTCCCATGCAGGGTGGTGAGCCAGACACCACCTTCGACTCTCAGTGCATGAGTAACAGGTGCACAGTCCTGTCCCGAGCAACAATCGCTCGGGTACCACGAATGGGCATTAACTGTGACCGGAGTCGCAATCATCATGCCCGCCAAAAACAAAATTTTCCGCATCTGGTGCCTCCTCTGGGGTTTGGGAAATATGCTTAGGCCTTTTAACCCTATTCCTATTTTAGGCAACATGCAAATAACCCTTCTTTCCATGAGTATTTTCGAGCGATGTTTGACACTCTCATAAATTTACTTTTTCATTTCGGAAAACGATATTTGTCCCCATATTTTCTCTTTACTCAAATGAGTTAATGCGTACAATACTCGACGGACCGCACATTTCTCCCTACTTTTCGGTCCGCTGTAACTCCACTGAGTTACCGCTATCGGAGTGGGGGGTTTTAATATACGAACGTTTCTTTACTCGTGATATACTAGACATACTTCTTATGAACCCAACCTCTGAAAACACTGCTCCCTCATCACCATACTTCAGTAATTCTATTTTTTGGGTAGAAGTAAATCGTATTGTCCCAAACCCATTTCAGCCTCGTAAAATTTTTGACGAGAATGCACTTGCTGACTTGGCTGAATCAATTCGTCAGTACGGAGTATTACAACCTCTCGTGGTGACTCGTCGTGAGACAACTCGCGAAGACGGCGGTATTGCTGTTGGGTATGAACTTATTGCTGGAGAGCGCCGTTTACGCGCAGCACGCCTTGCTGGGGTGATACAAGTGCCAGTAATCATTCGTGCAGTCGAAGAGAGCGACAAGATGAAACTCGAGCTTGCCATCATTGAAAACTTACAACGCGAAGATTTGAATCCAGTCGACAGAGCAATCGCCTTTAAAGACTTGGTTGAAAAATTTAACTTAAAGCATGCTGAAGTCGCAAAGAAAGTAGGAAAGAGTCGTGAATATGTTTCAAACTCAATTCGTCTCTTGATGCTCCCTGCAGAAGTGCAACAGTCCCTCCAGGCAAATCAAATTAGTGAAGGTCATGCGCGTACGCTCCTGATGCTAATTGAGCGACCACAAGAACAACAAACTTTGTTCAAAGAAATTATTCATAAAAAACTCACTGTTCGTGAGACAGAGCGCATTGCACGTAGAATTGCCGTAGAGCGCGCACGAAAACAAGAACTTCCTGCAGAACTTCTCGCACTTGAGAAACAGCTTACCGAATCACTGGGCACACGCGTGCAAATTGAACCGCGAGAAAACGGTGGTAAGGTGCATATCGACTTCTTCTCTCCTGATGATTTACAGACAATTCTTACTCTCATTGCTAAAAATACAGAAGAGAAGCAACGCTTGGCCGAGATGGCCCCATCTGCGCCAGTTGTTGCGCAAGCGCCAACGGATGCAAACCCAAGTGCTGACGTGCCTGAGCAGCCACTGGTGATGCAAAATGATGACGTTACACTGACTCCGAACACTACAGATGTTGAATTAGCTCAGGCTGAGCCAGAAACAAATGACGACGATTTGTATTCTGTGAAAGGTTTTACTATTTAATCTGGCACATAAAAAAGAGATGCGTCTGGTACGCATCTCTTTTTTAATTTTCGATTACTTCTTTTTATTTTGCGCCCTGATTTGTGGCCGCTTTCGTTCTGGTGGTTTCGGTGGAGTGGGGAGAATACCTTCTTCCTTTTGCAGTGCGGTTTTTATGTGTTTGCGTGCCATGGTAGTTTTTACTATCTCCATCCATTTTTTCTTTGGCTTCGCACTTTCCTTGGTTATGATTTCTACAATAGAACCGTTATGGAGTGGTTCTTCAATTGACACGAGCTTTCCGTTCACGCGTGCGCCTGCGATATGGTTGCCCACATCTGAGTGAATAGTGTATGCAAAATCTATTGGGGTTGCATTAATGGGGAGGTCAATAACATCACCTTTTGGAGTGAAAATAAATATTCTGTGCGTAAAGAAGTCGCTTTTTAAATCATCAATATACTCATCATGGGTGCTTTCATGGGTTTCAGTGTGCACATCAGCAATTGAGCGAATCCATTCTGGTATAGATTGTCCTTTGTAGTGAGGTTTAATTGGCGTGGCGACAAGCTGTTTTCTTCCCGGAAAAAACTGTTCAACCCACTGCATAGAAGTGCCTTCTTTCCCACGCTTTGTACTCGTTTCCTTGTAAGAAAGGTGCGCGGCAAGACCAAGCTCGGCTCGTTTATGCATTTCTTCGGTGCGAATTTGTATTTCAATCACACCGACATCACCAGCGTGCACTGTTGTGTGAATACTTTGATACCCGTTCGGTTTAGGGAACGACACGTAGTCTTTCAATTTTCCTGGGAGTGGTCTCCATGTACCATGCACTACTCCTAGAGCTTGGTAGCATGCGGCGACGTCTTCAACAATAATACGGATGGCTATAATGTCGTGGATTGCCTCAACATCCCACTCTTTGCGCTTAAGTTTTAGGTATAAACTATACAATCCTTTTATACGTGAGCTCGTTCTAAATTTTCTTATACCACCAAGCGCCAACATTTTTGCCAGTACCTTTTCAAGTTTTTCTACCTTCTCTTCACTCTCTTTTGTTTTTTGCGCAAAGATATCGCGAACTTTTGTGTATGAATCTGGATATGCATACGGAAACGCTGCGTCTTCCAAATCTTTTTTCATGACACTCATACCGAGTCTGTCAGCAATAGGTGAGTAGACCTCAAGTGTTTCAAGTGCGATGCGTGAGCGCTTATGATCTGGCACGAATTGCAACGTACGTGCGTTGTGCAGACGGTCTGCAAGTTTTATCAAAATAACGCGAACATCATGCGCGGTTGCAGCAAAAAGTTTACGCAAGCTTTCCGCATGGCGTTCAACACCGTGGTATCGCACATGTCCAAGCTTAGTCACCCCTTCAACCATATTGTACACATCTGCACCATACTTTCCTTGTATCTCTTCGGCAGTTACTCCCACGTCTTCGATAGAGTCATGCAAGAGTCCTGCAATGATGGTATGTGAATCCATACCCATCTCACTCAAATACAATGCGACAGTCGCAGGGTGGGTGAAATAGGGTTCTCCTGAGTATCTGGTGTGTCCGCTATGCACTTTTTCAGAAAAGTAATACGCATCTTCCACCTGCGCCTTCTCAGTGTCGGTTGCATATTCCATATATGAAATAATCTCTGAAATTGTGGGCGTCTCCGTTTTCATAAATATATAGTACCGCAGTTCATAGGTTTTAAATAGTGGAAGAAAAAAGAAAAGCAGTTGATTTTTTCAATAAATGTGATATAATATATAAGTCAACAACCGATGGAGGACCCTATGCTTAGTCGGATTGACCCTGCCGCCGTTTTGATTCCTGCTGCAGTCGCAGTGGGGACGGCGTTACTCGTGTATTCTCAAGGGTACGACCCCTTGAGCGCAGATGGATGGCGTGACGCTATCCAATTCAAGAATGGAGCGCCGGAACCGTCGGCAACGTTCTTTCTCGGGATGTACATGACCGGGGCTGCATTCGTTGCGACGCTTATTTCTGCGGGCATCGGGTTCATGGATTGGATTTGCAACCGCATTCGCTGCTAGCGAGTCTGTGTCGGCGTGAGATATCCTCTCTCATGCCGACGCTTTTTTTATTTCTTTATCTCGAGTTTATGCGGATTATGGTTGGGACACGCTTTTACCGAGCAACGTTCGGGAATTGTTTTTGTGCCTTCCATCATGAGTGCGTTACAGAGTGTACAAAATGCCCCGGTCGGTTTTGTTTTTATTGCATGTTTACAGTCAGGGTAATTTGAGCATGAGAAAAATATGCCAAATCGTCCACGACGCTCAACCATTTCACCTTTTTTACAGTGTGTACATGGTACTCCTGATGAGTTTGCAAGCGAGTCTCGTTTGATATATTTACATTTCGGATAGTTACCACAGGCAACAAACTTACCAAACCGTCCCTCTCTTTCGGTGAGCTTATGCTTCTTACATTGCGGGCACTCCTCATCAAGCTCCTTCGGTGGCTCAATAACATTACCATCCTCTTTACGGGCGCCGTTACAGTCAGGGAATTTTTTACAACTCATGAACTTGCCATTGCGTGAGAGCTTAAATTCCATAGGTCCTGCGCATACCGGGCACACAATTTCTGGTGCCACGTCTCCCAGTGATGTTTGCTTCGGAATATCTTCCTTAGAATCCAAATCCTTTTTAAATGGTAAATATATTTCTTTGAGCGTTTTTACATACTCACGTGTACCATTCGCAATTTCATCCAATTCATCTTCCATTTCTGCGGTAAAGGTATCGCTAATATATGAAGGGAAGTGCGCCTCAACAAAAGATGAGACCACATCACCGGTATCTGTTGGCTTCAGTGTTTTACCTTCCTTGAGCACATATTCACGCTCAGCAAGTGTGCGCATGATGGATGCATATGTTGAAGGGCGTCCAATACCGCGTTTTTCGAGTTCTTTGATAAGACCTGCCTCAGTGTATCTGTTTGGGGGCTGTGTTTGTTTATGCTCGCTTTCAATTTTTGTGCAGGTTATCGGACCATCAACACTCACTTTTGGGAGCTCGACTTCTTCACCACGCGCATCTGGGTCTGCTTTTAGCCAGCCATCAAATACTACTCGTGAACCATTGGCTACAAATGCCGGCACTTCTTGCACTTCGGTAGTAAGTGTAATGGCGGTACGCATCACTCGAGCGTCAGACATTTGAGATGCCAGTGTCCGCGCACGTATCAGTCGGTACAATTTCTTTTGTTCATCGTTTGCACCAGCGCTTTCTTTACTCATTGTGGTAGGGCGAATCGCTTCGTGCGCTTCCTGTGCCGACTTACTTTTTGTTTTGTAGACACGAGCTTCTACGTACTCTTTTCCGTACTCTGATGCAACTTCTTTTAAAATTTGCTCCACTGCCTGTGCGCCTAGATTCGTACTGTCTGTACGCATATATGAGATAAACCCTGCCTCATACAATTTTTGTGCAACTTGCATTGTGCGCGATGGAGAAAAACCTAATCGAGTACTTGCTGTCTGTTGCAGTGTTGATGTTGTAAACGGAGCACGCGGAGCGCGTTTCTGTTCTGTCTCTTTTACGCTTGCGACTGTCCATGCTGCAATTTTTCCTCGAGCAACAATTTCGTCTGCACGAGCTTGTGTTGTTGGTTCTTCAACACAGTGCGCAGGAAGTGGCACGCCCAGCGCTGTCGTAAAGAGTCCGCTAATCGTCCAAAAGTCCACAGGAATAAATGCGCGAATTTCACGTTCTCGTTCCATGATGATACGTAACGATGGTGACTGAACACGTCCCGCAGAAAGCCCGTAGCGCACTTTTTTCCAAATGAGTCCAGAGAGATCATATCCAATAAGTCTATCAAGCACACGACGTGCCTCCTGTGCCTCGCGGAGTGGGGTATCAATTGCACGCGGATGGGCGAGAGCATCATGCACGGCATCTTTTGTTATTTCATGAAATACAATCCGTTTTGGGTTTTTTAATTTTAAAACTTCTGCAAGATGCCATGCAATTGCTTCTCCCTCTCGGTCGGGGTCAGTTGCAAGTATTACTTCCGTTGCTTTTTTTGCTTGTGATTGGAGTTCTGAGATAACGGCATCCTTACCAACACTCACGACATAGCGAGGTACAAAGCCCGCAGCAATGTCGATAGCTTGCTTGTTTGTCTTAGGTAAATCACGAATGTGACCGACAGATGCGCGCACGACAAAGCCGTCCCCAAGGTATTTCTCAATGGTTTTCGCCTTCGATGGTGACTCAACAATAACAAGTTTCATGCGACCAGTAGTAGCAGGTACATGCGGGTCATGTCAAATAATGAGTGTGATGTATACGATTAGCCAGTCTCTAACTGGTGTGTTAGAACTGATGCTATCAATGGTCACAACAGGAAGGAGTTTCCATGTGGATGTTGATGGTCTGCGCAACACTCGTTGGCTCACCCAAGCCTCAGCCTTGCGTGCCTGATGCAAACTATGCGTACGAAACTGAACAAGTCTGCAAGGTTGCATTACCTGCAGCACTCGTCGAGTTACGTCGAAAGCATTCGGGCAAGCGGGTTAAAGCTCGATGCCTGCCATTCGAGTGAAGCGACTCCGTGCTTGTGTCTACAAGCACGGAGGACCTTATATTATTGACAGGCCGTGTATATGTATATAAGATACTTACATAAATATCTTATGAATCAGCGCGATACAGTAGTGATGGAACTTGAACGGTATGTCTCTCTTTTTAATAAGAAGATGCTCGATAATGTTTCTAAGGAAATAAAGAACAGACTACTCAGTATTCAGCAGTGGGAAGTCTTGCGCATGGTGCTCGCTACGGATTCCGTTACTATTAAGGATATCGCTAAGCATTTAGGACTAACGAGTAGTGCAGCTACACAAATTGTAGATGCTATGGAGCAGATGGGTCATGTCTTGCGTGTTCCTCACAAAACTGACAAGCGTTCAGTATGCGTAGTCCTCTCACCACAAGAAAAGAAAGTGTTTGCTAAGGAAATGCCCGCAATTTGTGCTCGACTCGAAACCCTCTGCGCACCAGCAACAACTAAAGAGTTGGCAGATGTGGTCCGGGTCCTTGGCAAGATTACAAAAAAGTAGGTTCAGTGATTTATTAATGAGTAAATGTTAGAGTAATAACCATGTATACAAAAGCAAAACACGCAGCAGAGAAGACAAAGCACGTCGCAATTACTACGGCAGTGAAGACTAAAGAGGTAGTTTCTGTTCACTCAGGACGACTCGTAAAGCGGCTCGGAAAGTGGGGAACAGTCGCACTTGTTGCTGCTCTTGCTTTTGGTGTGTACAAATTTCTCCCAGAACGTAAAGCTGTCTCAGAAACAATCGTTGTTAAATCGAGCGGTGCCTCAGCAGTAGTGTCGGTACCAGGAACCGTCACCCCAGTTAGCGATGTAACCCTTACTTTTGAAGGGTCAGGGCGTGTTGCTTCAGTAAACGTGGATGTAGGCGACAAAGTTGTTGCTGGTACAGTACTCGCGTCGCTTTCGCAGGCAGACTTGAGTGCGCAAATTGCAAATGCACGCGCGCTTCGCGATGGTGCGGCTGCGCGACTCGCAGAACTTAATGCAGGCACACGCATGGAAGACATTGCGGTTTCAGAGAGTCAGGTAAGCGCCGCAGAAGCACAGGCATCACAAGCGTCTCAGACACTTTCTGATACGCTGAATGAAGCGTTCCAAAAAGTTGACGACGCTGTTCGCGTAAAGTCGGATGTGATTTTTACTAATCCGCGTACAAACACACCACAACTCATTGTTCAGGCAGACACGTCAGCACGACTTACGGTTGAAAATGAGCGTCTCGCACTTGAGACTGTATTAAATACATTGGGTACAAAAACTCTCACCACACCAACCTCTGCTGATGTAGAGGCGACAAAGGCGCTTATGATCCGTGTAAGAAATTACCTCGATCAACTTTCTCTGATAGTAAATGCACTGACACCAAACCTTGCTCAATCACAGGCATCAATTGATGCATACAAGCTTAATATTGGTACTGCACGAGCAAGCGTAAGTGGATTTATAGGTACAGTAAATGCGGCAAACACGGCATTTATTTCTGCGCAGACTGGTATACGTACTGCGCAAAACCAGCTCGCTCTCAAAAAGAGTGGTGCAACTAAAGAACAAATTTCTGCACAAGAAGCACAGGTGCGTGCAGCAAACTCTAATATTTCAAACCTACAAGCACTTTCAGCTAAGCGAGTCATCTATGCTCCGTTTACAGGTACCGTTACCAAGGTAGATGTAAAGCGTGGAGAAATAGTGGGAGCAGGAGTGGGCATTTCTCTCATATCAGCGGCACGGTTACAAATTGAAAGTTATATTCCGGAAATTTATATTTCAAAAGTTTCTGTAAATGACAAGGCGACACTCATTCTTGACGCCTATGGCTCAGAGGCGCCGTTTGACGCCGTAGTCACATCTATAAACCCAGCAGCGACAGTTCGTGATGGTATTACGAGTTATAAAACTACACTGAAGCTTCTCGTTGATGATTCGCGCACAAAACCAGGCATGAGTGGAGATGTTGAGATAAAGCCAACAAAAATAGACACACTCATTACGATTCCAAGTAAATCAGTCATAAATCGTGAAGGAAAAAACTATGTCCAAATTCCTGCAGGGGAGCGCGTACTCGAACGAGAAATTATCATTGGAAAAATGAATGATGCGGGGGTAGCCGAAGTAACTTCAGGACTTTCTGATGGTGACACCATCTTACTTGCGCCAATCAAATAACTCGTATGATTATTCCTACCTCACTGCGCCTCGGATTCTTTCTCGCAGTGCGTCAACTGCGTCGCTCTAATCCATGGTCAACGGTACTCATCGTTGCCGTGATGGTGCTTACATTCCTTAACCTTGTGGTGGTGTCTGGCATCCTTGTTGGCCTTATTCAGGGCTCAATTAACGCAAACCAGTACGGGTACGTGGGAGACATTGCCATGGCACCAATTGGTGAAGCAAAAACTATTGAAAACAGTGCATCACTCATTGCCCTTGCAGAAAGTCATCCGGGGGTAAAGACAGTGACCGCTCGTTACATCATCGGAGGTACAGCAGAATCAAACTTTAAATCAACAATCAATGTTGCTGATAGAAAGATTGCTGCTGCGCAAGTGGTTGGTGTAAACCCAACAACTGAACTTGCATTCACTGACTACGATAAGTATATGAAGGAAGGTGAGTTTTTGGAGGAAGGTGATTACGATAAAGTTGTGCTCGGTGCAAATATGCTCACGCGGTATCTCGGGTTCGAGGTACCTGGTCTTAAATCTTTGAACGACGTTGGTGTTGGCACAAAAATTCGTATAACAATTAATGGTGCACAGCGAGATGTAATTGTGAAAGGAATCATAAAAAGAAAAGTAGATGAAATTGATAGAGCAATCATATTTACGGACAAGCAGTTTAAAGATTTAACTGGAATTAGCGATGTTGCTATCATCTCAATGCTCCTCAAGCCTGGATATAATGCGAACAGAGTCCGAGATGAATTAATAACTTCTGGCGGAGGGCGCTATGCACATATTCGTACATACGACGAGGCGATGCCAAAATTTATTATCGACATACGTGACACATTTGCAATGCTAGGTAACATGATTTCATCGATTGGACTTGTTGTTGCTGCAATTACCGTGTTTATTGTGATTTTCATCAACGCACTTACTCGAAGAAAATTTATCGGTATCATGAAAGGTATTGGTATTTCAGGTCGCACTATTGAAATTTCATATGTCTTTCAATCAATGTTCTATGCGCTGATTGGTTCAAGTATTGGTCTGCTTCTCTTATATGGATTTCTGGTGCCGTTCTTTGCGCGCAACCCAATCAACTTTCCATTTAGTGACGGTATACTTGTGGCGACGTATTCTGGAACAGCATTGCGTGTCGCCATTCTCGTCTTCGTCACATTTGTTGCGGGGTACGTTCCTGCATGGATGATTGTGCGCAGAAATACATTGAATTCAATTCTTGGCCGTTAATATAAAATTGTATGATTACTGTAAAAAACCTCACAAAAAAATTTGTTGACGGAGAAAAAGAAACTCTCGTCTTGAAGGGTATTGATTGCGAAATTAAAGATGGCGAGTGGGTTGCAATTATGGGACGCTCAGGAGCAGGTAAGTCAACACTGATGTATCAGATATCGCTTTTAGATGAGCCATCGACAGGAGAAATTATCATCAATGATGAAAACGTACTTCAGTATTCCAATGATGAAAAAACTGATTTCCGCCTGACTAAGCTCGGGTATGTGTTTCAAGATTACGCACTTCTTCCAGAGCTGACAGCATTAGAGAACGTATCAATTCCGCTCATGATGCAAGGGTACTCAATGAAAGAAGCGCATCCAAAGGCCGCGTACGCGCTCGAGCGCGTGGGACTCGGTGATAAGTTACATAACCTACCGAGCCAACTTTCTGGTGGTCAGCAACAACGCGTATCAATTTCTCGCGCAATTGCACATGAACCAAGTATTTTATTTGCTGATGAGCCTACAGCCAATCTCGATAACGAATCTTCGGAACGAGTTATGGATATCTTTGAAGAGCTACACAAGGCTGGTCAGACACTCATCATGGTTACTCACGAAGAAGAGTTTGGGCGCCGTGCAGATAGAGTAATCCGCCTCGATAACGGACTCGTAGTACCAAACACGAAGGCGCATCATTAAGCATAAGTGCAGGAAATTGTATCCTGTGGTTTAATACTTCGATGTGTGGCATTGTAGGAATCGTAAATACAAAGATGTCTGCGTCACAAGATGTCTATGAATGCCTGCTTGGGCTTCAGCACCGGGGGCAAGACGCGGCCGGAATAGTAACGGCGACTTCTAAAAAATTCTATGAGAAGCGTGGAGAGGGGCTGGTGCGTGACGTGTTTGTACAAAAAGATTTCACCAAATTAGTCGGAACAGTAGGTATGGGTCATGTCCGTTATAGAACTACAGGTAGGGTTGCGCTCACTGGATCGCAACCTTTTTTTGTTAAATATCCATTTCCACTCTATTTAATCCATAATGGCAATCTTACAAATACAAAAGCATTAAAGAACGATTTGCCAAAAAGTGTCATAAAGAAACTTCGCTCAGATTCTGATTCAGAAATTTTACTGATGACATTTCGCGAGATTCTGCGTGAAAAAATTTCACAAGAAAAATCCGAAAAAAACTTTGTCGCACACGTGCACGCATCAGTAGCAAAAACAATGCAGAAAATACAAGGAGCGTACTCTGTCATTATGGTGGTAGACGGTCATGGACTCCTTGCGTTTAGAGACCCGCACGGCATTAGACCGCTCATAGTAGGTAAGCGTATCTATAATGGAGCTACTGATTGGGCTGTTGCCTCAGAGAGCTCAGCATTTGCGTCTTCAGGATTTGTTGTTGAGCGTGACGTGCGTCCAGGCGAATCGTTGTTTATTACTACTGACGGGATATTACATTCGCATCAAGCGGTACCAGGGACACTGAGTCCATGCATTTTTGAATACATATATCTTGCCCGGCCAGACTCAATCATTGATGGTATTTCTGTGTACAAGACACAACTTCGTCTTGGCAGGGCTCTTGGTAGACAGGTCGCTAAGGAGAAGATTGCTATCGATGTGGTGATACCTATTCCAGACTCAGCACGTGCAGCTGCCTCTGAAGTAGCGCACGCATTACATGTTGCGCACCGCGAAGGGCTCTACAGAAATAGGTACGTTGGTAGAACATTTATTATGCCAGAACAGCGTGAACGCACACAAGCAGTCAGTAGAAAGTTAAGTCCGATACCATTAGAAATAAAAGGTAAGAGGATTTTGCTCGTCGATGATTCTATTGTGCGTGGTACGACGATACAGCGAATTGTGGCCATGTGTCGCGCCGTTGGTGCAAAAAAAGTGTATGTAGCAAGTGCTGCCCCAGCAGTTCGCTTTCAAAATGTGTACGGTGTAGATATCCCTACCAAGAAAGAGCTCATTGCAGATAACCGAACACTTAAAGAAATTGCAACCTATATTGGCGCTGATAAAGTGTTCTATCAAACGGTGGAAGATATGATTAGTGCTGCACGCGAAGGTAATAAAAAAATTAAACAATTTGAGGATTCCGTGTTTACCGGAAAATATGTTACTGGGGATGTATCAGAAAAATATCTTGCAAATTTAGCACACAGACGCAGGGAAAGGAAATAAATATGAATAAAACCATTTTTATTATTGGTGGCGGTGGGCGTGAGCACGCACTTGCGTGGAAAATTGCACAATCACCCTCCGTAGAAAAAATTTATATAGCGCCGGGGAATGCAGGAACTGCACATGAAGCTAAATGTGAGAATGTTGCTATAGGCGCGCGCGATGTTGAGGCTCAGCTTGCATGGGCACTCCAGAATAAGCCAGATCTCACTATTGTTGGTTCAGATGATCCACTTGCTCTTGGGGTGGTAGACATGTTTACGGCACATGGTTTAAAGATTTTCGGTCCCACCAAAGCAGCAGCACAATTAGAATGGTCAAAAGCCTTTACTAAGGATTTTTTGGTTCGTCACAAAATACACACTGCGCACTACAAAACTTTTTCAAACTTTGATGATGCCTCTGCGTATATAACAAAAATGGGTGTACCCATTGTCATTAAGGCAGATGGACTTGCCCTCGGTAAGGGAGTGCTTGTCGCAGAAACGATTGCAGATGCACATCACTTTGCAGAAGAGTGTTTGAAGGGAGAAAAATTTGGTGACTCTGGACGTACCGTCGTTATCGAGGAATTTCTTCAGGGTGAAGAGGCGAGCTGTATTGCGCTTGTAGATGGAGAGACCTTTATACTTTTCCCAACGGCACAAGACCATAAGCGTGCATATGATGGAGATAGAGGGCCAAATACTGGAGGCATGGGAACATATTCTCCTGTGTCTATGGTAGATGATGTCATTCTTCAAAAAATTAAAAAAGATATCATTCAGCCGACTATTTCCGGTATGAAAAATGAAGGGGCACCGTTTCGTGGTTTTCTGTTTGCAGGTCTTATGATTGCACCTGACGGTACCCCAAAAGTTATAGAATATAATGCGCGCCTTGGCGACCCGGAAACACAATCACTCATGGTTCGTTTAGAAGGAGATTTTTTAGAGTATATAGATGCAGCACTTGACGGTTCGCTTTCTGAAAAGGAATTTAAAGTTTCAGCGCTCACCGCATGCACTGTTATTCTTGCTTCAGGAGGTTATCCCAATGCATACGAGAAGGGCAAGGTGATTACTGGAATCTCTGAAGCCGAAGCCCTCGGTAACGTAAAAGTTTTCCATGCAGGAACAAAAGTCGTAGATGGGACACTGGTTACCGATGGCGGGCGAGTACTCAACGTTACTGCACTGGGAGCAACGCTCGCTGAGGCACAACAGCGTGCCTATGCAGCAATCGCACTCATTCATTTTGAAGGGATGCAGTACCGTAAAGACATTGGCTGGCGTGCATTGCAACGTAATTAATTACGTTTTTCGTATATATCCTCCCGATTCTATAATTACCGATTTAAGGGCAAGCTGTGTAAGTATAATATTTATTTTTTGAGGTGTAAGTCTGGTGCGTTCGGTAAGCTCTTCTTTAGTGAGTCTGTCAGTGAGAGCTTCATAAACGTGTCGCTCGTCAGGTGAGAGTTGTAAATTTTCTACTCCGCGTTTCTCCTCTACATCTAAGTGTAGCGCCTCAAGAATATCAGTGTATTCAGTAACCGGAGTAGCGCCCAGTTTTAAAAACTGATGTACACCCTTACTATTTTCTGAAAAGATTGAGCCGGGAACCACGAGTAAGTCTTTATTGTATTCAGCAGTGAGACGCGCAGTGATGAGTGTCCCAGATTTTTCTCCGGCCTCAATAACAAGAACTGCATCAGCAAGGCCAACCATAATTCTGTTGCGACGTGGAAACGACCATTCAGTAGCTTTAAACGTTGGTTCAAATTCAGAAAAAAGACAGCCACCGGCATGTAATATTTTCTGCGCAAGTGAGTAGTTTGTCCGAGGGTACAGTACTGAGTCATCAATTCCTGATCCGGGAACCGCCATCGTATGTAATCCCGCAGCAAGTCCTGCGCTATGCGCAGTTGCATCAATGCCGAGTGCGAGCCCAGAAATAATAGTAATAGGATATCCACGAAGTGGCGCAATCAGAGATTCGCAACATGCCTTACCATAACTCGTCATCTTGCGTGAGCCGACAACGGCGAGCTTTTTGAGTTGAGGAGAAGGGAGCGTGCCCCGTACCCAGAGTTGTTTTGGCGGTTCCGGTAGTTCTCTGAGAGAAAGAGGAAAGTCGCGTATGTCTAGTTGTTTCAAGGGAAATGTCATTGTACTATCGTAGCAGGTAGGAAATACTCTCCTAGATGTCTTTCCACCACGTTTTATTATTCGCTAACATAGCTACCATGCTCAGCATAGATTTCATTAGAGAGAACACTAGTTTGGTTAAGCAGTCGGCACAGAACAAAAAACGTGATCCAGAAATTGTAGACGAACTGTTACGTGCTGACGACTTACGCAAACAACTTCAGACAAAGCATGAGGGTCTTCGTGCAAAGCAGAATGAAGCGTCTCCAAAAATCGCAGCTGCAAAGGGTGCAGAGCGTGATGCACTACTCGCGTCAATGGGTTTAATTAAAGAAGAGATCAAAGGTCTTGAACAAGAGCTAGAGCCTGTACTTCTTGAGTGGGACAGGTTGATTCGAAGTGTTGCAAACATTTCAGCTCCTGAGGTTCCGGTAGGGCGCGATGAATCAGAAAACAAAGTTGTACACACTTGGGGCACGCCACGAACATTTGATTTTCCAGTAAAAGACCACGTTGCCATCGGTAAGTATCTAAATATTATTGATTGTGAGAAGTCAGGAGAAATTTCAGGCAGTCGCTTCTACTATTTAAAGGGTGACGCCGTCTTATTGCAGTTTGCAATTATAAATCACGTATTTGCAACGCTCGGGAATGAAAAAATTCTTTCTGAAATTGCACAGGAAAAAAAACTTACCATATCCCCTGAACCATTTACGCCAATGTTGCCACCAGTCATTATGCGCAGAGAGGTGATGAGAAAGATGGACAGACTCGACCCCGAAGAGCAACGCTACATATTGCCTGAAGATGACCAAGTGTTCGTCGGTAGTGCGGAGCACACCATGGGTCCGTATCACATGGATGAAGTGTTGGAAGAAGCAGAATTACCGGTGAGATATATTGGGTACTCAACTGCATTTAGACGAGAGGCAGGTACGTACGGTAAGGACATGAGTGGCATTTTGCGTGTACACCAATTCGATAAGCTTGAGATGGAGTCGTTTACAACTGAAGAGAACGGAGCAGATGAACAAAAGCTCATTGTTGGCGTGCAGGAATATTTAGTTCGCTCTCTCAATCTTCCATACCGATTGGTGCATGTGTGTACGGGGGACACAGGAAAAGCAAACTATAATCAATTTGATATTGAGACATGGATTCCGTCACAACAAACATACCGTGAGACGCATACCAGTGACTACATGACTGATTACCAGGCGCGTCGCTTAAAAACATTCTACAAAACTAAGGATGGTGCTCGTAAGTTGGTGCACATGAATGATGCAACTGCGTTTGCAATTTCACGCATACTTATAGCAATCCTAGAGAACTACCAGAATGCAGACGGTAGTGTGACAATCCCTGAAGTGCTTCGCCCATATATGGGAGGACGAGATTTGCTTGTCTAAGCAAAAGTTTATACGAGTACAGGCTTTATAGTTCTCCAATTCTCGCTTATACTAAGCGCTGTGCTGGATATTCAATTCATTCGAGAAAACAAAGACCTATTAAGGTTCTCACTTGAGCGTCGTGGTGTCGTCGCAGATTTAGATGCGCTCGTACACGTAGACGATGAGCGGAAAAAAGCAGGTGACAACAAAGCATTGCTCGAAGAATTACTTGCTACCTGGCGTGCGCTTATGCTTACAGTGCCAAACTTGCTGGACATCTCTGTGCCAGCAGGGAAAAAGGATGAGTATATGTTTGAACTGCGTACTGGGGCGGTGACAGAAGCGCAGCCAACGCGCTCTCTTGCAGAAATGCATGCAAAATACGGAGTAGTTTCAAGTCTAAAGAATAACGAAGTAACCACACGCCGATACACAGGTGAAAGTGCCTCTATATATGAATTGCTCCGAAATTATGTTCTCCGTGAGCTTCGTTTTGAAAACTCAATGTACAATCATGCGCAACTCGGTGTATCAAAGGACGCACTCATTGCAGGACAAATCTTTGATGCTGATGCAGATAAAAACATGTATCTTGCGCCACTCGGATACGTACCAGAATATGCACATATCTACGGACTTGAAACTCAGGTAGGAAAGAGCTATGAGCAACCTCAGCTTCCCGCATTTGTAATTTCTGAAGGTGCCATTGTAAATCGAAATCATGCGGCGCCTGCCTTGTCATCAGCGGTGAGCATTCTCGCCCTCTCAGAGCCATCACACCAAGTATCCGTCACCATACATGAAACCATTACGGCGAAAGTAGAACTACTACTTACGACGCTCGGGCTTCCGCACACTGTTTCAGTTCGCACGGCACTGTATACACCGGTCTATGCAGTGAAGAGTTATCATCTTGCGCTTATGGTAGGCGAAGAAAAGGTACCGCTCACAGACACAGCGTATATGCACGATTTTCTCTCACGCCGACTGGGAGTTAAGATGAAAAACCAAGATGGAAAGACGCGCTTTGTACATATGGCATGTATGACAGGGATTTCTCTGGATGTGCTCTTTGATGCCTTTGTGTGCGCGCATGATGATGCACCTCTCCGTGCACAGGCTCTCACACAGCAACACCCGTCAGTATAAAAATACTATGGCCGTCCCACAGAAAAAAAATCTGAAAAAAGTAGTGGATTTACGAAAGAAATCAAATACTTCAGCTACGCAAAAAAGGAAGACCCCGCCCAATAAGCCATTAGTACTTACGCTCACTAATCCTATCAGTTCGCTGTTCTCGAAGAATACACAGAAGACTTCAGCAAAAAAAGTAGTAGCACAACCAAAGAAAAAAATGCGCCTCAAAGACAAGCGTGCATATAAGCGTCGTGCGCTTTTTTATGGCACACTCTCGTTTGCAGTGCTTGCGAGTGTAGGGTTATCGTTACTTACCTGGCATCCGCGTGTTGCAATTAAATCAGTACTTATAACAGGGAATACGTCACTCTCAAGTAAATTATTGGAGTCAACAACGCTTCGTATCTTTAGTGAACATGTCGGGTTTATTATTGCGCCCAATACAATTCTTACGGTGTCACTCAGTCGCACTGAAAATCAACTACTGGCAGAATTCCCGAAGCTTGCAACGGTACGCATGCACCGCGCAGGTATAGATGCTGTGTCGCTTGCAGTTACAGAGAAAAAACCTGTATTTAATTGGTGTGGTCAGTCTGAAAACACTGAGTACACTCTGTGTTACGCTGCAGACGCAGAAGGATATGTATACGAATCAGTGATGACCGAGCCGACAGGGCCAAAAGTTTTCGGTGGCCTTTCCGAGGGTGAACCACTCAGAAAAAAAATTCTTGATGGGCGAGTAGCTCCTCTCGTTATGCTACTTGCTACATTTTCAGAACTGCAATTACCAGTTGAAAAGATTATTCTCTCTGAAGATGCAATTGATGCGCGGTTTGTCACAAGTGACGGCAGTGCGTTCATATTATTAATACAAGAGGACACAGAAAAGACGAGTAATTATCTGCGTGCACTCGTTGGTTCACAAGAATTTATAAGTCAGCGCGAAGGGATTGAGTACGTGGATATGCGTGTCGGCAATAGAATTTTTTATAAACTAAAACAGGAGGCAGAAGTGCCAACACTCGCTCCGGAGTTGTAATTTCTGTACATCTTGATAGTCTCCACTGCATGAAGAATTTTTGGAACACACTCCCTAAGCCATTTATAGTCGGGGCACCGATGGACGATGTCACCGATGTTGCATTTCGCACGATAATTGCACGACGTGGCAAGCCCCATGTGCAATACACAGAATTTACTTCTGCAGATGGCTTGGTCAGGGCACCAGAGGAAGGAAAAAAGAAGTTACTTTCAAAATTGCGTTTTTCAGAAATTGAACGCCCTATTGTTGCGCAGTTGTTTACCAAGGTGCCAGAAAACATGGAACGGGCAGCTCAGATTGTGGCTGAGCTCGGTTTCGATGGGCTCGATATTAATATGGGATGTCCTGACGCAACCATAAATAAGCAAGGATGTGGAGCAGAGCTGATAAAATCTCCGGCACTCGCTCGTGAGCTCATTCGTGCTGCGAAGCGTGGTGCGCCGGAGCTACCCATCTCAGTTAAGACCCGCATTGGCTATGCGCAAGATACGCTTGAGGCATGGGCAGGAGAGTTACTCAGTGAAGATATTGCAGTTCTTACGATTCACGCACGCACGAGAAATGAAATGTCCAAGGTGCCCGCACAATGGGGCGCAATTGCACGAGCTGTCGCACTACGGGATACGCTCGGAGTGCAAACGCTCATTGTCGGTAATGGTGATGTAAAAACTGTACAGGACGCACTTGCTCGTGTTGCTGAAACAGGATGTGACGGTGTCATGATAGGGAGAGGTATGTTCGGTAATCCATGGTATGGAAGTACGCACATACCAACCCCAGAAGAAAAAATAATTGCGCTCATGGAACATGTGCGAGAATTTGATGCGCATTTCATCGGCATAAAAAGTTTTGCAGTTATGAAGAAGCATTTCGGTTCGTACATTGCAGGATGGGAGAATGCAATTGAATTACGGAAACAATTGATGGAGACCAACGACGCAGAAACTGCACTTCAAGTGCTTTCGAAAGGTCTTCAGTCTGTGGTATCGTAGCGGTATATGAAAGAGTATCCGTCTCGTCCAAATAGTGAAGCGAGTCGAGATGCATTACTTAAGAAGATTGATGGACAGCGCAATCAGCTCTCGGGCATTCGCTATGAAATAACCGGTGCGTACCAGCGTTTTGATGATGTATTAAATACAGTGAGAGCAAGTGTTGAAGATGGCACGTATCAACCTACTTCATGGCCGGAACATGCAGGTACAGAGAGGAACAATGTTCGCAGTATAGAATTGCGCGGAAGGAAAATATTTTTTCTCAACCCCGCATCATTTCTTCTCGCAGTTGATGAGCTCGTCAAAAAACGGACGGTACAAAATGTTCCGATAGGTACTTATGCAGAAAAAGTACCTGTGGATCCTCGGAAAACACAGGGACATCCAGAGCTTATTGCTACCGTGGGTAAATCGAGGGCACAATTTCGTATGCGTGATATGCGCATCACCAATGACGTGCTCGCCGCAAATCCAAAATTTTTATCTGAACTACTTACGACAACATTCCTTTATTTTTCTGAAGATATTGCACGGCGACGAAATTCGCTCTACAAAGAAACAATGCCTGCAGGTTGGCACTGGTCTACATTTTTACAAGATAAAATTATAAGCATTGTGCCCGGCAGAACGTCACTGAATGCTTCTGATGCACTCAGCACTCGCTCTGGAGAGGTTATTGAATTAGGTGTGCACGTAGAGGATTTAATTGAGGCTCATGCACATGCAGATAATTCAAACACGTTAATTGCTGAAACACTTGCTCGTTCTATGGCAGATGAGCTGGTCCGCACACAGCATGCGCTTGATTGTTACGATATTCTTCGCGCTAAGTATGCACGTCTCGCGTCTCATTTCGGAATGCGCACATTTAGTGCCGCAAATGCAAGTCTCATACAAGGGGAAGCCAAACAGAAAAGTGCACTTGAGGCAGTTGACGCACTCTACGCCGGGGCGGAGGAAGTTTTACATGGGAATGCAGGAATTTCACGGGACGAGATGCGCGCAACTCCAATACTCCTAGAATTACTCCCAGAAGGCATGGATACGGTGCAAATATTTAATAATGCTGACGGTACCTACCAGCTCAAGCTTTCTGGTGTGGTGCGAGGTAGGGAGCGTGTCATTGCAGATTGTATCACTCGGGCCGTTATAGATTTTCGCAAACGAGTAGAGCAATCACACACCTAGCTGAGCGTGTTTCTACATGTTCTCAGAGTTTATTTTGGTGTATACTCTGCACATGATATCGCTCTACAGGAAGTACCGTCCCCAACGATTTAGTGAGGTTATTGGCCAAGAATCGGTTGTGCGCACATTGCAGTCCGCTGTAGCTGATAAAACTGTGGCACATGCATATGTGTTTGCGGGTGGGCGCGGTATTGGTAAGACAAGTATTGCTCGCATTCTTGCGCATGAATTGGGTGTTACCGACAAGGATTTATATGAAATTGACGCCGCATCACACACCGGTGTAGATGACATTCGCGCACTACGCGATGGTGTCTCGACACTCCCTATGGAATCTCCGTACAAAGTATATATTTTGGATGAGGCACACATGTTGTCCAAGTCTGCATTTAATGCACTCCTTAAGACTCTTGAGGAGCCTCCTGCGCATGTAATTTTTATGTTGGCGACAACAGAGATAGAAAAAATTCCTGATACCGTTCTTTCACGCTGTGAGGTGCATACACTTGAGCGACCATCGCAATCGGTCCTGACCACCCTCGTTGAAACTGTTGCAAAAAAAGAAGGGTATACCATACCAAAAGAGGCCGCGAATGTACTCGGCATGACAGGAGATGGTTCGTTTCGCGATACACTTTCTCTGTTACAGCAGGTACTCACTGCAACAGAAGGAAAGAAAGTTACCCTTGATGTGGTAGAGCGAGCATCAGGTGCACCGTCGCACGTGGTCATTCAAAAAGTACTCTCTGCGCTCACCGAAGGAAATGCATCAGAAGTACTCGGCCTCATTGCTGAGGCGCGCACACGACACACAAATGCATCTGTGTTTATGCAATTGTTGGTGCATATGATTCGTGCAATTTTATTTGTGCGCCTTGCGCCAGAGCTCGCATCAAAGCTGAGTGAGCACTTTTCTTCTGAAGATATGCAATTTATTTCAGCGCGTGCTGAGCATAAGGGAACGCGTCTCCCGATAAATTCAAAAATGCTGTTGGTATTTTTAGAGTCGGCAAAGGATATCGCACATGCGCCCGACCCGTACATCTACATTGAAGTCGCATGCGTGCAACTGTTAGAAAAAATTGCACCAGAGGTAGTATGAAAACGCTCAAGCACCTTACCTGTGTACGCCATGGCGAAAGTGAAGGTAATGTAAAAAATGTTCGTGAAGGTTCCGAATCCCGACTCTCGTCTTTGGGAGAACGACAAACAGATATACTTGCTGAGCGGTTCGAAGATATGCGTGTCGAAGCTGTGCTTACGAGCCCGTATATGCGCGCACAACAAACTGCAGAAAAAATTGCGCGGGTAAAAAAGATGCAATTGGAAGTAGAATCACGTGCGTACGAGCGAGTCGTGCCGAGCTTTGTAGTTGGCTTAGAGCGCAATGATCCACTCGTTGCAGAATTTATGTCCAAAATGTGGGCATTATGGGAACAAAACCCTGATGAAAAAGTCGAAGATGGAGAATCCCTCAGAGAAGTCTTTGAGCGGGGGCGAAGCGTGCTCCGTGCTATACACGACAGGCCCGAGATGCACATAACACTTGTCTCGCATCATTTTTTTATAAAAGCATTGCATGCGCTCGTTGTCTATGGTCCACATCCGACATCCGCACAAATGAGACATGTGTACGAAAAATACCGTATGTCCAATGCGTCACTCTCTCACTTCACATTTCATACTGAGCGCGGTTGGCAACTCATCACGTGGAATGACCACACGCATCTGCGTGAATTGCCTCTTCCTGCTGAAGAGCACTAGGCCCTATGTAACCAATTACCAAGGACCGACCTCCCTCACACAAGTTGTCCCCGCTGTGCATAAGTAAAAATATTGCTTTTTACTCACTACAGGTGCAGTGTTGTTGTACCCATGAAATTTACCTCACTCTTTAGTCACAAATACTACCTCATCGCAAGCTTTGCCCTCGTGTGTTTCCTGTACGTTGTAGCTGGTATGTATCTGTATGTAACACAGTCACTCGATACTGATGCTGCGAAGCGTATAGAGCCCATAGTAATAACAAATGCTGATGTATATGGGAATAATCTACCACCACAACCTACAGCAGAAGAAATCTCTGCAAGTATTGAAGGTCCAGACAAAAACGCTAATTACATCCGTGATGACGTTGAGCTGGCAATTTATGCAGAGTATCCACATGACCTAAAGCTACGAGCAGCCTCACTCCAGTATGCACAGGCACTGCAGTTGTTGCTCACGAAAGTGGGAGGTGAGGAGACGATGCGGATTGTTTTAATGAAAGATAGTGCAGGTTGGGGGTGTATTTCAGATCAACTACCCAGTCTAACTGAGGAACAGAAGCTCTTAGATGATGGCCCAGAGCTTACAAAAATAATTTTAGCATATGACAAAATTCGCGATGAAAAGGCATTGTTTGTGGAAAACCTTGTCATGAATGCTGTAGAAAGAAAAGAGAGAAAAAAAGAAATTTATAAAAAATACATGACTAGTTTTTCAAGTGGTAAAAATGATTGCGTCCTTAATCTAGGTTTATGAAAAAATACATCTTAATTTTTGTTTTGTTTACATCTTCCATTTCTCCACTCATTTCTCATGCTCAGGCCTGTTCAAACGATGTAACCGTTGTGTACGTGAATGGTATGTTTGCTGAATCTGAAGATTATGTTGTAAGAGATAAAGATTTAATTAAAGATAAGTACGAAATTTATTATAATCCGAAGGGTATGACTTTCAATTATGGCTACAACCCCTCCCGCTTCTCAGGCATAGCAGACAGCTGGAAGGTCATCATGCAGTCATACATGCCCGACAACTACGTTCGTGACCATGATTTTCACACTATCGTAAACAAGCTCCATAAAGAAGTGAGTACCAAACGAATACTACTCGTTGGTCATTCACAGGGCACATTCTATACAAACCTCTTGTATCAATACTACATTGAAAATGGTGTCCCTCCTCAATCAATTAGTGTATTCAATATCGCAACACCAGCATCTTTCGTCGCAGGTAACGGAACCTATGTTACCTCAGCAAGTGACAATGTTATCAACTCAGCACGAGAGACACAGTACAACTATGGTGCGCCTGCTGCATTGTCTGCAAATACAAATATCGGTTCAATGCCTGGTGACGATGCGTCAGGGCTCTTTTTCGGACACAACCTCCGCACCGTCTATCTCCCTGCACTTCCTAAGGTTATTGCTACAGAAATCAATGAGCATGCACAAAAACTACAAGCAGCCTCTACTGACTACTATCCGTGTCTTCCTGCAAACAACAAACCGCTTACGTATATTGGGCAACAGTCGGGTCTTGTTGTTGCGAGTGGGTTATACATTGCTGCGTATGGTTCGGCAAAGACCATTGACATAGGTGCCAAGGTTATCTATGCCATAGCGACAACAACTTTGGACATGACTACCTACGCCGGCACTCGTGCCGCTGACCAACTCATTGCGCTCGGGAATGCAACTATACAAGCCACCAACACTCTCGCGAGTGTTTTTTATACTCCTACAACCCTTGCATCAGTTGCCACGACGACACAGGTACGCCCTCCCACACTTCTCGATATTCCAGTCACACCTACCATCACTTCGCCACTCGAAGAAACACTGAGCACTCTAGGTGTTGAGGTGTATCCAAAAAAAATCACGCAAAACAAACTACGAGTTGTAGCACCAATCATTGAACCTTCCGCTCCGCGTATCGTTACTCCCATCACTCCACTACCGACACCTCCTCAATCTCCTGGTATCGTCCTCGGCGCATCCATCGACACTACAGTACCCATCACCCCACAACCTTTCACGCTCTCAGGTGGTGCAGGACAGGGTGGTGGCGGGGGAGCACCGGCAC
>JBAQUX010000008.1:0-83682 GCA_049297775.1 Minisyncoccia bacterium | reverse complement strand
CCATATGACATGCCGTTTTGCATAACCAAATAGCCTTCCTTTACAAGCATTTTTTGAAATTCTGCTAACTCCTTAGCTGGCTTCTTGTCCCAGTTGCCGTGTGCAGAAACAACCGTAGGAATTACGCATACTGCGTGCAAAATAAGTATTAGAATAATTGCTTTCATATAATTGTTTACATCTTTGGCTAGTGATACAAAGCCTTATATTCATCTGACGTCAGTTCATCTTTAGTATAGTAATCATAAATATGCCGTGGATTTGCAAGCACCGAGCTCAGCAATTCATCTTCGAGCTTCTCATAAGGAGCATCAAATTTTGATTCGGCAAACGCAAACACTTCCTGAACCCAAAAAATTGTTGCCGTCTCATTGTAGCGTTCTGAGCACAAATTTCTAGGTTGCACACAGTTGTATCTAATGATACCTGTGCGAATTTTTGATATCGATCTAGGGAGTGATTTTTCGCCGTAGATTGTATGTAATGCGATTCTCAAATGAGCTGTGTGATCCCACTGTTCTTTGTTCAAAGTTCCAGCTTCGAATGCAGCTACTAAGTCGTCAGTTGAGAGTGTTTTTTTCATAGGCAACTGTCTATTTGGATAGTATACAAAATATTTGGAATATATGCATATCTATGTCACTATGCCATTCGTTAGCTTGTCATGGGCGAGTGGCGTAATTGGTAGCCGCGCTAGTCTTAGGAACTAGTTCCGTAAGGATTGGGAGTTCGAGTCTCCCCTCGCCCACAAAGAAAGAGTATAGATTCGTAACTGCAAACATAATGGGTCGCTTCATATGAAGCGACCCATTTTAGCTTACAAAAAAGCAGTTTATTCCCAGAGTCCGTTTGCTCCGCGAGTGAGGCCGAGTGTATTTGCAATAAGACCAATTATCCCCCATACCGCAACCATCATAAACATACCGACTACTCCCCACATCATATGCTTTACTCCTGTTTCCCATGCAGTACTACTGTCTGACTTCCACATAAACTCTATCAAGCCCCACATGAACATCATGAAGCCAAGCGAGAATATCAAAATAACAATCGGGTTAATAAATATCTGAACAATTAAATCAAGAACGCTTTGTCCTGGTACCATAGAGTATTAGTGTAACATAAAAAATCCCGCAAATGCGGGATTTTTTAAAAATGTAGATAGACTTATTGTAAACCTGGTGCAAAGTTACCACAGCCACCTGAACCACAAATAGTTGGAGCTGGAACCTTTGTAACACTAGAGATACCGAGAGTTCTTTGCAAGAGCGCAACGATTCCCCAAATAGAAACCATCACGAATAGAGCACCAACACCTGATGCCATAATTGCCATACCTTCACCTCGCTTTTCTGCGTTTCCAGATTGTGTAATGAATTTTGCAAGACCCCAGAAGAATGCGATGAGAGCCGCTGAGAGTGCCATAGGAATAAGCATTCCCATAACATCACTAACCATCACCAAGATTCTTTGGAGAGTTTGCGCTTCAGTTGCGTACGGGAGCATTGAAGCGACAACGACGAGAGAACCAGATACAAAAAGTCTATTCATGTTTCGAAATTTATTAATAAGTAACTTTATAAGTATAGCTTGTAACTCGTAAGCCACAAGTTTTGCGGTATATTCTCTGTGGACACCTAGAGCTTCTGCTTAGGCACTAAACCGCCACAGCCACCTATTGGACAACCTTCCGGCGTGTTGGGTCGCACGGCACCATCAATACCAAATGAGTTTTGTATAAGCGCAACGATTCCCCAAATAGAGACCATCACGAATAATGCACCTATACCAGAAACCATGATTGACATGCCCTGCTTACGTGTCTCTGGTGAACCAGAATGCCAAATAAATTTTGTAAGACCCCAAAAGAATGCGAGTAGCGCCAAAGACAGCATTATTGGAATAAGCGCGGTAAGCATTTCGCCAAAGGTGTGCACAATGGATTGAAATGTTTGTGCATATGTTACAGCCGGCATACATATGAGCGAAAGCAACGGCAAGTAAATCTTTTTCATACTAACTAAATAAAATTGATACGAGTAAACGATACGTAATCCACGTCATAGAAACAATACCAAGCAGTGTGGAGCCAAAAATGATTCTCTTCACTGCTTCACTTCGTCTTCCTGCCTCACCAGCACCAAAATGATATTCAAGTAGGTTAATAATAAATATCACCAATGAAAGTGCCACAATTCCGGAAAGAATGAGCGATAGATATTCTTGAAAAATTTCTAGAGTCATGAATTTAGTAATTAGTAAGCACCGCCTGCTAAGAATGTCTGTTCAAGTAACCCTACAAGACCCCAGACTGAAATCATTACGAACAAAATAATGGCACCCCAAAGCATATTCTCCTTAAGCTTCTTCTTTGCCTCAGCATTTGAACCACTTTTAAATATACCTTGCCCTGCGTTATAAAAATAAAGCACTACTGCAGCTGCAACCATCATAGGAATAATAATTTCAATAATTGAAACTATGTAACCTATAAGTGCCGGAAATGTACTTGCGACTGCTCCAGTTTGAAATTCAGTTCCTGACATACGTTATACATTACTTCGTAAAAGCGCAATCGTATTTGCAATAATGTTCGTAAGTGCCCATGCGCCAAGAAATACACCCGTTCCAATAGCAACCCACTGAAAGTTATATATTGCAGCCTTAATCTTTTCACTGTTACCGCGTGCTGTTACAAACATAAATCCTGAATACACGATAATGAGGGCAATTATTGGTAACCCCAGATACATGGCTGCACCAAGTATGCCTTTTAAGAAATCTTGTATGGTCGCTGCCTGGAGTGGATTTGAGAGAGTGCCTTGTTGCGCAAAAACTGTTATAGGAAGCATGTACGAAGTAAGCAGGGCAAGAAATGTTTTAATATTTTGAGCTACGTGTAATCTAAATTTCATACGTAAAGTATATCATTATTGCCCAATATCTCTAAGAAGTATCTTAAGTTCTGCATCTGCCCGCTGTACAGACTCTGATAGTCTATCTGCCCCAGAACTGACACGCTCAACCATTCTATATAGAATATCTTGAGTCTTTTCAGGCTCTGGATCAGGCCATAGACGTATGCGAAGCGCAGCCTCGCGTGAGGTGCTCGCTAGTGCGTTTTTTGGATCTGAAACAAGTAGCGCACGTTGTGGTGAAGGAATGCGCAATTTCTTTTCCCACAACTTAGAGGCGTCGCCAGTCGTCAGTGCATACGCAATAGTGAGCGCGCCACCTGGATTCTTAGATGTTTTTGGTATAGCGAGAACATAGAGTGTCCCAGCAGTTATAGTGCGTACATCTTTTGTTCCACCGCCACGTATTTGAGGTATTTGTGCAATATCAAAACTTAAGTTTGGATTTTTTTCTTCAATAGTATTGAGCTCACTTGCTGTTCCCAAATATATAGCCAAGTCACCAGCAACGAACGCCTCAAGCGAGTTTGGCATTGATTTATTCCATGAGTATATTTTTTTTGATGGGTTTGAAAATTCACTGTAGTAGCGCAATGCACTTTGCGCTGGAGAAAGCCCTTGAGCATCTGCTTTACCGAGTCGCGCATCAAGTTGTCCTGTGGCAGTACGCACAATCACATCACCGCCAGCCTGCATAACCATAAGTGACAAAACATCTTTTGAGTGCGCTACGTTTTCTGGCTCACCGAGCGCAACACCACTTGTAGTAATATTTCCCACGTCATCCTTTACGGTCACTTTCTCGGCTATCGAAAAGAGGTCGTCCCAATACTTTGGTGGCTGCGCGATATTGTTTTGTGCAAAAATTTCTCTGTTCCAATACAACATAAGCGGGTCAACCGCGATAGGTATGCCTAGATACCCTTCTGGCGTTGTCAGCACATCGGTAGCATCAATAAACGCATCTTTAAATTGTCGCGCAGAAATATTCTCGTACGTAATTGGCTTAATGGTTCCCTTATATTTTTCAATGTGAGCCTGGTCAGTAATAATAAGATCGGGTCCTCTATCACTTGCAATTGCTTGTGCTAATTGGTCGTAAAATTTCTCTGGTGCAACCTCTGAATATTGTACGTTTGCTAGGTTTCTATTTTCTGTACCTTGTTCATGCAAAAACGAATCTACAATTCTCTGATCGAACGTACCCCACAAGCGAACATCACCAATATCATCAGACTTTCCTGCACTGCTCGTTAGTGCGAATATGATAATTCCTACAAGTCCAAGTACTAAAAATACAGCGAGTAATCCTATCTGAAATGGGCTTGTTTTTTTATCCATATAGTATAGCTAGAGTTTAGGCTTCAGAGCGAGACATCCGTAGTGATGAGAGCCGGCGTCAAAGTCCTTGCTGTACGCAAATCCCGCTTCGTGCAATTTTGCCAAGAGTGTACCTCGTGCAATAAGGGCATCAGGCCGTGGACCCATACCATTCGATGAATCAGACCACTCCACAACACCTACCCCACCTCCCTTTTTAAGTATTCGAAATGCCTCCTGCAAACATTGTTCAACATCCTCAACTTGAAACAACACATTTGAAATCAGTACGAAATCAATTTCTGCATCACCAATTTTTGTACCTCCAATTTTTTCAATATTTCCCCAGATATACGTAATGTGGTTATACCCGAGCTTTTGCATATCTGTTTTTAACCTCTGGAGTAAGTCTTTTTGAACCTCAACTGCATACACCTGACCAACCGCACCAACAAAGTTGGCCATGACCTTTGTATACGCACCTGAACCTGCACCTAAGTCTACAACGTGCATGCCTTCTTTAACGCCGAGTTGATACACCACTTTCGTCGGGTCCACAAAATCTACCACTCCTTTTTTGTGTTGTGCACGCTCAATGTCATCAGTTTGATTTACAGATCTTGGTTTTGCGACTCCCTGTATGTTTTTTTGAGGAAACGTAAACATAACTCTATTGTATAGTTAAAAACCGTATTTTTTGAACAATGCGTAGAAATATGTGGATAGGCTACTTCTCATCCACAACACCTTCAACAAAACTTACTGAGGCAATTTTATCGCCATCACGAAGTTTCATGAGTCGTACACCTTGCGTTGCTCTACTTAGTGTCGGTACTTCATCAAGTGTACTTCTGATTATTTGTCCTTTCTCTGAAACAGCAACAAACTCACCGCCAGTTAGTTCAACCACTGCAGCTGCGATTATTTGTTTTGTTTTGTCAGTAATAGCCATTGTCTTAATTCCTGAACCGCCACGTGACTGTGTCTTGTATTCGTCGAGTTCAGTTTTTTTACCGTATCCAGTTGCTGAAACAACAAAGAGTGCCATTTTCTTTCCCTTTCGAATGATACCCATGCCAACAACAAAGTCACCCTTATCAAGCTTTATACCGCGCACACCAGCTGCGCCACGTCCCATAGCGCGCACATCAGCTTCTTCAAAACGAATCGATTGACCAAATGCAGTAACCACTGTTATCTCGTCACCTTTTGATACAAATTCCGCACCGACAAGCTTGTCACCTTTTTCAAGTGCGATTGCATTCAAACCATTTCGACGCACATCGTTAAATTGTGCAGCTTCAGTTTTCTTGACGGTTCCGTCCTTAGTAATCATAAACAGTCCGAGACCTTGCGTCTTCTTCACATCTGCAGGCATCGGCAAAATTGAAGTAACCTTCTCATCTTGACCAAGAGCCATAATATTCATGACAGACTTACCGCGCGTTGCTCGCTTTCCTTCCGGAACTTCGTACATCTTTATCTGATACGCCTTACCAAGGTCACTGAAAAAGAGCATGTCATTATGCGTTGAAGCGGTCACCAAATTAGTCACCACATCTTCCTCTTTTGTATCGAGATCGATAACGCCAACGCCACCTCTTTTTTGTACGCGATACTCACTTGGGCTTGTGCGTTTAACATACCCACCACGTGAAAGGACGAGAACATTTTCTTCATCCGCAATCAAATCTTCCATTGAAAAACTTTGCGCAGCACGCTTCACAATTTTTGTGCGTCTATCATCGCCATACTTGTCGCCAATTTCTTTTAACTCCTTCATGATGAGCGCGAGGAGTTTCTTTTCACTCGCAAGTAATGCCTTAAGTTCAGCAATAAGCTTTTGTAGTTCAGCAAGCTCATCTTCAATCTTCTGACGCTCAAGGTTCGCAAGTCTTTGCAATCGCATCTCAAGAATTGCAGTAGCTTGTAAAGCTGAGAATTTAAACTGCTTAATGAGTTCTGCATGCGCAGTTGGTACGTCCTTACTCTTCTTAATGAGCTTGATTATTTCATCAATATGGTCGAGTGCCTTCTTCAAACCTATCAATATATGTTCACGCGCCTCTGCCTTTGCGAGGTCAAATTTAGTACGTTTAATAACAACGTCCTTTCTGTGCAAAATAAAGCACTCAAGCATCACCTTCAGCGATACTGTTTGAGGCACACCATCAATGAGCGCTACCATATTATAGTGGTATGTTTCTTCGAGCTGAGTATGCTTATAGAGGAAATTCAAAACTGATTGCGGATGCGCAGAAGGCCTAATATCTACAACGATGCGAATATCTTTTGTTGACTCATCACGAAGACCTTTAATACCCTCGAGACGCTTTTCATGCACCAAGTCAGCAATCTTTTCGATGAGTGTTGCCTTGTTTACGCGATATGGCAAAGAGGTAATGATAATTTGAAAGCCACCCTTTTTTTCTTCAAGAATTTCAGCATCTCCACGGACTACAACGCCGCCGCGTCCAGTAGAATACGCATGCGTAATATCTTGCTGATTGAAAGCAATTGCACCAACCGGAAAATCTGGCCCCTTTACGAACTGGAGCAAGTCATCATTTGTAGCTTTTGGATTTTCTACCAAGTGATCAATAGCAGCGATGACCTCTCGCAAATTGTGCGGTGGAATATCTGTTGCCATACCGACAGCAATACCCATTGTTCCATTGAGTAATAAGTTTGGCACTGCCGCAGGAAGGACACCTGGTTCTGTAGTTGTGTTTTCGTAGTTCGGATTAAAATTTACCGTATCTTTTTGAATATCATCAAGAAGTGCTGCACCAATGCGTGACATCTTTGCTTCAGTATATCGGGACGCAGCAGCTGAGTCTCCATCAAGTGACCCAAAGTTTCCTTGCCCGAGTACCAATGGATAGCGAATAGAAAAATCTTGTGCGAGCTTTACCATCGCATCATAAACAGCAATATCACCGTGAGGGTGATACTTACCCAACACTTCACCCACAACCGCAGCAGACTTACGTGTTTTAGCTGTGGGAAACAATCCCATCCCATACATTGCATAGAGAATACGACGATGCACTGGCTTAAGTCCGTCTCTAATATCTGGAAGTGCACGAGAAGTAATGACCGACATTGCGTAGCTCAAGTACGAATCACGCATTTCATGTACTATCTCTCTATCAAGAACTCCTACTCTCTCTGGAATAATTTCTGGAACTTTAGGTTCTTCTGGTTTTCCTTTTGGCATAGTTATAAAATTATATCACACGAGCACGCACACTTCTACGTTCTAAAAATTTCTGTTATACACATCTGCTGTGTCTGTTGGTGCAACAACATCATCTGGTGATTGTGCTGACTGAGGCTCATTCAATACAGGCGTAGTGAGTTCTTTCAGGCCTTCACCTTCTTTTAATTCTTCATTAACAACATCCTTTTTGCCGAGCGCTTCCGTTACGATTTCCTTTAATGATTCGAAATCTTTTTGTAAATTTAATGCATTCGTTGCGGTCGCTGTGTCATCGTACGGAGTCACCGGATATGAGCTATATGCAGAGAAAAATAAAATACTCCAAACTACAAAAATAGCGCTTGTAACCCCGATAGAAGCGCGAAGTGCATAGTTAAATTTATCCTGCTGTGAGCGATTGCGTAGTCGTGCAAGGTATGCGCGAATACTAGACATAACAACTATGCGTTAGCGTTCAACACAACAACTGAACCTGAGAGCTCAGCAATATCCTTCTTCTTAATAGTGTACTTATCAATTGCCGTAACTCCTTCCGCCCCAGCCTCCTTTAAGAAAGTTTTCAAAGAGCCCTTCTCGCCCATGCCTTCATAATGTATTGGTATCACCACTTTTGCTTCTAGTGACACAGCAAGTTTTTGAGCATCAGATGGCGTAAGCACACCGTCACCGCCAATTGGGACAAATAGTATATCTACTGTATCTATCTGCTCAAGTGCAGACGGATCAATTTTTGGGTCTGAGAGTGCTCCGGCATATACAATATTCATACCTTCAAATTGAAGTGCGTATACAGTGTTAATCATGTTCTCACCACCATACTCAGACTTTGTTGGAATACCGATAGAAAAAATTCCTTGCACTTCATATTCTCCAGGACCTTTAATGACGAATGGTTGCTTATCTCCTCGGCCAAGCTCTTCTGCCCCATCCATGTCTGGGTGGTTAATTGAGATAAATGCAATGTCACAGCCGAAGCGTGAACTTTTTATATCTGAATCTTTTGATGGCGGGTTAAACGCGATGGTGGTATCGCCGAAAGTAATTTTTACGAATTCTCCTCCGTGGTGTGAAATAATCATGCGCATATTCTAGCATTATTTTTTATGCTCAAAAGCGTGACTAGTTACAAATTAATATTAAAAACTGTAAATTGACCATTATGTATTTTCGTGTTATTGTGTTTAAGCACGCAAATCCCTCAACTCTAGAGCCCTGGCGTGCGGGGCGGGAGAACCTACCAGATGTCGTACATTTGGATGGCTTACAATAACTGGCCGGTCACCTTGGCAGGTGTCGTTGGTCTTGTCGCAATCATCGGCTTGGTGAAGGGGTGGGTTAGTCCGTCAGGGAGCGCAAGCTTTCTGTTCTGGGCACTCATCTATCTCAGCCCCCCGTTGCTGTTCATTGCTGGTTACCTATCCCCACGTCTCCACAGAGCTCCGAAGCTCCTGATGGACGACCCGACGGCATTCGTTGCCGGCGGCATGGGACCAGTTGTGGCACTCGGCGTCGCCTATCTTGGCGCCTTGTTTGTGGCAGGAGGAAGCGAACGTGCTTCCCTCGCAAGACTCATGTCATACCTCATGGTGACATTCGTATGGACAGTCGGAGCTACGGCAACGGCAGTTCATGTGTTTGACACTATGGGACCAATGATGTGGTCAAGCGTACCAGCGGCATTCACGCTTGTGGGTGCGGCAGTTACGATCTTTGTTGTTAGTCGGAACGCGTGGCAGCGCAGCCCGGCTGAGCACCATCGGTCGCTCTCCTAAGACTTGCCTGTCCCAAATTCGCTCGCGCGAGTTTGGGCAGGCCATTTTTTTGCATTTTTCTATAAAATCCGTATACTTCCCGCACCCATTATTAATTATTCGTATATAGGGCTAACACTTTTGGAGAACTGACAACCAATTGCACCCTATGGGCGTTACACAAAATTTATGGCAAAACGAGGAGTATTAGTTTCAGAAGTCGCAAAAGAAGCGCACGCTGAAAGTTTGAAGAACAGTCCAATGAACAGCCTGTTTGCAACGACACCTGTTGCACCTAAGGTTGGCGATGACATTGAAGGACCAGTGGTTAACATTGACCACGGACGAATTTATATTGATATCGCACCATTCGGTACTGCGATTATTTATGGACGTGAGTATCTCTCAGCACGTGATGTTTTGAAGAACGTCCATGTTGGTGACACTATTTCTGCAAAAGTAATTGAAGTAGAAAACCCAGAAGGATATATTGAAGTGTCTCTCCGTGAGGCTCGTCAGGCACTTATTTGGGGCGAAGCAGAATCTGCACTTCAGAAGAAAACGATTCTTGAGCTTACTATTAAGGAGGCTAACAAAGGTGGACTCATTCTTGAGTGGCAAGGCATACAAGGATTTCTTCCAGCATCACAACTCGCTGGTGCACACTACCCACGCGTTCCAGATGGTGACAAAGAACGAATCTTTGGTGAACTAAAGAAATTGATTGGTGAGAAAACTCAGGTAATCATCATCACTGCAGATCCAAAAGAAGGAAAACTTATTTTCTCTGAGAAGCACGACGCAGCCGTATCTACTCCAGGTGGCGAATCACAAAAAGGAAAAGCTGATACCTTCACTGTTGGAGACGAAGTACTTGGCGATGTTACCGGAGCTACAGACTTTGGTATATTCGTAAGTATTAAGGAAGGTCTTGAAGGCTTGGTACATATATCAGAAATGGACTGGGGACTCGTTGAGAACCCTAAGGAGATGTACCGCGTTGGCGATAAGGTAAAGGTAAAGGTTATCGAAGTTAAGGACGGTAAAGTTTCACTTTCAATCAAGGCTCTTAAGGAGAACCCATGGGTTGGTGCTGGAAAGAAGTACAAGAAGGGTGACGCAGTTAATGCGGTCATCATTAAGTACAACCAGTATGGTGCACTTGCATCAATTGAAGAAGGTGTTGCAGGATTGGTACACTTCTCTGAGTACAAGACTATCGCTGATTTGCGTACTGCATTGAAGCTCGGTAGTTCATATGAATTCAGTATCACATTGTTTGAGCCAGATGCTCGCAAGATGACACTCTCTGCAACTGCTAAGAAATAATTTATTTTTAAGGCGATAAAAATAGCTCCATCCGGAGCTATTTTTATTAATTATAAAGATGCACGCATTAAAAATTTCATGTAGTGCTTGCGTTGTTGCATATACAAAGTGAGTAGGATACAAAGATGTATATCAGTTGCCATATATGCCGTCTTCACAATAGTGTAGAGGACGTCATTCACGGGAACGGAGCACCCCATGAGATTGTCGCAAGTCGTGTATCACCTTGTCGCGCTGTTGTTCGCGGTAATTGGGGTTTTCCTTATTAACCTCAGCTACTTTGGCAAAGCACGCCTGCTCAAACCTGACACCCCTATCCAGGCCCACCTTCTGGTATGGATGTTTATAGCGGTCGCAATACTTGTCATTGTTCTCGCGCGACGCGAGAAGAAGTGACAGTACGTGAACCAGTTCCTCAACGTGCGGCCGTTGGGGAATTTTTTTATAAAATTTATTCTCAGTTTTAATTAAACTGAGTCATAGCAATGGGACGCCCTTCAGTAATAAGTACCGGAATAGCTTCGGCAATTTTTTTATAAATTTTTTGAATCTCCTTGTATGAATCGTCTTTGAGTGGCTTCAATATAAATTTAACGACGGCATCTTCCCCTTTTGGTTTTTTTGCCATACCTTTTGCACTCATCGGAGAAACACCAATACGAATACGTACAAAGGCTTCCGTTTTTATTGCACGTACCACGGACTCAATACCTTTGTGACCACCACTTCCTCGATTAAATACTATTTTCATAGTGCCGAGTGGTAGGTCTAAATCATCTTGCAATACAATGGTTCTCTCTGCATCCTTTGCCGTTTTAACAAAATATTGCACAGCAGCGCCAGATTTGTTCATAAAGGTGTCTGGCAACACACACACTACAGAATGTGAATCTATGGCGACTTGTTGTGTTTGCATTTTTACTTGCGTCTGAGTTTTCCAAGCGTCAGCATCTCCATTTTTTTTAATGAAATATTCAACAGCTTCTCTGCCTACATTGTGTGGAGTTTTTTTATACTCATCACCAGGATTTCCTAAACCAATTACAAACCATTTCATAACAGCATCATACCATAGTGAAAAAAATCAAAAAAATAATCTGCATACTTTAAACATTTTTGTCAATTCATACTTGGGTGTATACTCTCAGCATGATTTCACGTGATAGAGAAGGCAGTCTGTCACTATTCGCATTTCTTTTTGTTGTTCTCTGTATTGTTCTTCCGGTAAGATTCTTTGTAGCAAAACCATTTATCGTTAGTGGCACTTCAATGTTTCCAACATTTGATAGTTGGCACTATTTAATTATCGATGAACTTTCATACAGAATGTATGAACCGCGACGCGGTGATGTCATCGTCATGAAATACCCGCTTGACCCAGGTAGATATTTCATCAAGAGAATTATCGGTCTCCCGGGCGAGAAAGTTATTCTAAGTGAAAAGTCTGTAACCATTGAAAACGCTGCACACCCCGAAGGTTTCGTACTCAACGAGACGTATCTTGACCCAGCAAATCTTACAGATAATCAAATGTACATTACCCTTAAGGACGACCAGTACTTTGTGATGGGAGATAATCGCGCTGCAAGTGCCGACTCTAGATATTGGGGCCCGCTGCCCAGAAAGAACATTGTTGGCCGAGCATACTTCCGACTATTCCCTTTCAATAAGATAGAGTACCTTCCCGGAGCTACCAGTGTCTACGAAACTAATTAACTACATTATGACTTCGCACAAAGAAACAAAAGGTATCACAAAGCCTACGTTTATTAAGACAGCAATTGATGTTGCTGAACATTTTGGTTTTGAACCACTAGGAGAATCTTTTGCTGGAATTGACAGCGTAAAAGTGCAATCAGACGCCGTTGAACATGTATTTCCACACGAGCGCCACTTATTGTACGTCGGTAAGAAGTTTGCTGAGCATGGTAAGCATTTGAAAACAAACCACCATCTAACGTATGAAGTGCATATGAAGGCTACTGCACAAAGAAACCCTGTGGCATTTTCACTACACATATCTGGCACAAAGAAACCACTCGCAGAAGCTACACTTATTGCAACCGCACGAGCAATACTTAAGGAGGCTGGTCACAGCGAAACAACTGTGCACATGAACTCATTAGGTAACTTAGATGCGAGCAATCGATTCAATAAGGACCTCGTACTATTTCTTAAAAAGATACTTACCGGATCTCTTGCAGCAAGTGTTGCAAAAGAAATTCAGGAAAATCCAAGAAAGGTATACTCAAAACTTCTTTCAGAGAAGCACCCACAAGTACATTTGGCACCGAACCCAATGGACTATCTCAACGACGAAGCACGTGCGCACTTGTGGGGTATTCTAGAATTTCTTGAAGGTTCTGACATCCCCTATGTTCTTGACCACTCAGTTATGGGAAGTGAAGATTATTTTGAGCATTCACTTTTCCAAATTCGTGCAACGGACGCAAGTAACGGTGAAGCAACAACTGTTGCGCACGGCGGACGCTTTAGTGCGCTGACACGTAAAGCATTTAAGCAGCATGTGGAGGCATCCGGGATAGTAATCACCTGTGATATTGAAACAAAATACGAGGAACAAAAGAAAAAAACTACTCGTACTACTAAGTTTCATTTTGCACAAATTGGCGATCAAGCAAAGAAGATGACCCTAAAAGTGCTTCAAAACTTGAGAGACGCGCACGTTAAGGTACGACACCACTTCACTCACGATACCCTATCTGAACAAATGCATGATGCGCCACAGTCAGAATATGTAATCGTCATGGGACACAAAGAAGCCGTTGATGGGACTGCAATAGTCCGAGAAAATAAAACACGTTCACAGAAGGTCATTCCACTTGCGCAACTTGGTGCATACCTAAAAAAGCTTGAGAAATAGGCAGTGTCCGAGTTTACTCGTACGCACGAGCAAAACCGGTCACTATAAGTTGCATAAAGCACTATAAATGTGATAGGATACGCCCCAATGACAATAAACGTAGTAATAGAGAAAACAGGCACTAAGACTGCTGCACGTATGGTGCAAGAGTTTACAAGAAAGATACAGAGTACTGGCATGGTTCGTTCACTTCGCGACAAGCGATACCACGAGCGTGACCACTCAAAACTTTCTCGTAAGACACTTGCGGTACGACGCATTAAAAGACGTGCTGGAAACGCAATTCTTATTAAAGAAGGAAAACTTCAGCCAAAGACTCCGCGAACCTCATTCGCACCAAAAACAAAGTAAATTAAAAGACCGAGCATATCGGTCTTTTTTTTGATATAGTGCATCAATGTCTCTCATCGCAATAACTGAAACGGTTGCACTATCAAAAAAAGAATCGGAACTATATGTTTCTATTGCCGAGGATATCCTTGGCAAGAAGTACGAATGCTCATTGGTTGTGTGTGGTGACTACTTGTCACAAAAAATGAATAAAAAGTTTCGAAAGAAAACGTATGTCCCTAATGTTCTTTCATTCCCTCTCGACTCAAAGTCAGGAGAAATGTTTCTTAATATTCGTAAATCTGACAAGGAGTCACACAAATACGAGCACTCCAAAAGCACTCACAGGATTTTCCTACTTATCCACGGATTACTGCATTTGAAAGGGCTCGATCATGGCGCTACAATGGAAAAAGCCGAGCAGACATATCTGAAAAAATATACGAACGCTTAGGAATATTATATGAGACATACAGTTACAGGGATAGATATCGGTAGTTCAAGTATCAAAGTAATGGTATGTGAATTTTCTGAGCTACAACAAACTCCAAAAGTAATCGGAACAGGAATCGCACAATCACGAGGTGTACGACAAGGATATATTGTAAACGTTGAAGAAGCTGCAGACGCACTCACTCAAGCAATTACTCTGGCGCAAACTGAATCAGGTGTACCTATCACACATGCATATGTGTCCCTTAACGGCGTCGGTTTGCAAGAAATTATTTGTACCGCAGAACTACTGCTCAGCAAGGAAGGCAGAGTCATCACCGATGACGATATACAAAAAGTTATCTCGCTTGCCAGAAGAAATGCGCAAGAGCAACTATTAAACCGAAAAATTGTTCATGAGATTCCTATAGAATTTACTGTTGCAAATACAAAAATGTTTAACAGTCCTGTTGGTATGAAAAGTAAGAGTATCAGCATACAACTACTTATCGTAAACATCATTGAACAGCACCTCTCCAATCTTGTGGAGACATGTGAATCTGCAAATATTGAAGTAGTTGACGTTATGGCAGGCCCACTCGCAGCAAGTCTTGTAACCGTAAGTAAAGCGCAGAAAATTGCTGGCGCGGCACTCGTACTCCTCGGTTCAGAAACAACCACCGTTGCAGTGTTTGAAGATGGCATACCAAAAGGTCTTAAGGTGTTACCATTCGGTGGCTCTCAAATTACGAACGAACTTGCACTCTCACTCAAAATTCCTATTGAAGACGCAGACAGGATTAAGAAAAACTACGCCACACAACTCTCCTTCCCAAAGAAGAAAGTTACTGATGCTGTTCAAAAAAAGGAAAAAGAAATGCTCAAGCATATTTATGCATACCTGAAGTCTCTGCCAAGAAACGGATTACTCCCAGCGGGTGTGTACATGAGTGGTGGTGGCGCTGCATTGCAGCACCTCACTGACGACGCAAAATCTCTCCTTCGTCTTCCTGTCTCAATACCACACTTACACCACAGCACTTCTCGTTCACACCAAAAGGATGGTATTTTTTCGACAGCGCACGGCATGTGTCTATTCGGACTCCAGCAAGAACAAGAAAAATCTCCTCGACTTTCAGTTAAAGGCGCTTCAAAAAACTTTTTTAGATGGCTCTCGCAGTTTCTGCCATAATTTGAATATATAAATTTTCTATTTAAGCCTGTAATATATGGCTATAATTGAAGTACTCATATCTTGTGCCTTTACCCTAGATTGTGGTACTATGAATGTACTTATTTAACCATTTTAGAAATTCCCATGAAGCAAGTACAGAGCGATATAGAGACATTTGCACGCATCAAGGTCATCGGAGTTGGTGGTTCTGGTGGTAATGCGGTGAACCACATGGTTTCTCAGAAAGTACGAGGCGTAGAATTTATTGCGGTGAACACTGACTCGCAAGATTTGCAAAAGTCACTCGCAAAAAAGAAAATTCATATCGGAAAAAAGCTAACGCGCGGTCTGGGAACTGGAATGAACCCAAGTATTGGTGGACGTGCCGCAGAAGAAACTCGTGAAGAACTTGTTGAGGCACTCAAAGGCTCAGACATGGTGTTCGTCACGTGTGGTATGGGCGGTGGTACTGGTACTGGCGCTGCACCTATCGTTGCAAAAATTGCAAAGGATGTTGGAGCTCTCACCATCGGTGTTGTTACGCAACCATTTTCTTTCGAAGGAAAGCAACGACTGGGACTTGCACAAGAGGGACTTGAGAGACTTTCTCAAGAAGTTGATGCTCTGGTTGTGGTTCCAAACGATAAAATCTTTACGATTGTTGAGCGCACGACAAGTGTTAAGGATGCTTTCGCACTCTGCGATGAAGTGCTCCGACAATCTGTAGAAGGAATTACTGACCTTATTACAACGCAAGGTATCATAAACGTAGACTTTGCAGACATCCGCGCAATTATGGAAAATGCCGGTTCTGCGCTCATGGGTATTGGACGCGCTTCTGGAGAGAAGCGAGCGGAAGAGGCGGCACAAATGGCAATAAATTCCCCACTTCTCGATGTAACTATAGATGGCGCAACAGGCGTGCTCTTCTCAGTCACTGGTGGAGACGACCTCTCAATGTTTGAAGTACAAGAAGCTGCAAAGATAATCACTGCAGCCGCAGATAGTAATGCAAAAATTATTTTTGGTGCGGTGATTGACCCAACCATGAAGAAGGGTGAAATTAAAGTTACGGTTATCGCAACTGGATTTCCAAAAAATGAAAACGGACGCGGAAGAGATGCGAATTTCTTCGGATCGCCACGAAGCAAGAGCGCCGATGAAGAAGGTAAAATATACAATTCTGTCATGTCAGCAAAGAGTAGACTTATTGATAAGGACGACTCATTTGCGCACATTGATGATGACGAAGATTTACCACCGCTACCAAAGGAGTCATCAAGATACGCGCCAACCCAACGTCAAGCACCAGCTGCAGCTCCTGAGCCAGAAGATACCAACGAATGGGGTGGATCACTACCATCATTCCTCCGTCGTTCTCGCCTTAAATAACCACACGACATGCAAGAGCATGTAATAAGAAAATCTTTACATGTACAAAGGGACATGAGCTACTATGATGTCCTTGCAAAAGACCCAACATACATAGGTGACGACTTTGATATTCATCGGTATATTGATTACATTGCGCAAAACAATCTATATCACGCACTACTACAAAACCATGCAGGCGTGGGGTCACAAAAACTAAGAGCGGTCATTGCGATTGCAGCACAGTTTCTTACGGAGCCACAAATTACAAAGATGTTCACATTAAAAAACGCGTCTAAAACAAAGCCTGTGCCACCTACTGAGGACGAAGCGATTGCATCACAGGACTTAGAAATGACTCCTATCGCGAACGCAAGCATTGCAACATACATGGAACGAATAAGTAACATTGGAAGTACCACCGATGTGGAGTAATATGGAGTTATGAAAGATATATTTGATTTAATTATAATTGGTGGAGGTCCCGGAGGTGTTGCTGCTGGTGTCTATGCTGCAAGAAAAAAACTGAAGACGCTATTTATCACAGACGCGTGGGGCGGACAGAGCACTGTATCTGACGACATTCAAAACTGGATTGGTACGCCTCACATCTCAGGTGCACAGCTCGCAAAAACTTTGAAGGAGCACCTAGAGGAGTACGCCGCAAATGATGTCACCATACTTACACCGGCTCGTGCAACTGGCGTCATAAAGTCAAGTGAGCTTTTTGAAGTATCGACTGACAAAGGAACATTTACTACACGCACCGCTCTACTTACCGTAGGCTCTGCACGAAGAAAGCTCGATGTCCCCGGTGCAGATATTTTTGAACATAAGGGACTTACCTATTGTGCATCATGTGATGGCCCGCTGTTTACTGATGCAGATGTAGTGGTAGTAGGTGGTGGCAACGCAGCGTTTGAAAGCGCTGCCCAGCTACTCGCATATGCAAAGAGCGTCACACTGATTGATCGTGGTCCAGAATTTCGCGCTGACCCAGTTACTGTAGAGAAAGTTACGGCGAACAAGCACATGACGGCATTGCATAATACTATTTCTAAAGAGGTTCACGGTGATGTCTTCGTTTCAGGCTTGTCAGTTATTGATGCAATTACGAAGGAGGAACGATTGATACCGTGCACTGGAATTTTCATTGAAATCGGACTACTGCCAAACACCGATTTTCTGGGAACAATTGTTGATCTCTCCCCTACAAAGCAAGTACTTATAGACCCGTGGACTCAAAAGACATCAGTGCCAGGAATTTGGGCGGCCGGTGACTGTACCAATGTGAAGTATCACCAGAACAATATTGCCGCTGGAGACGCAGTCCGCGCACTTGAAGATATATACGCATACCTTAAGGCATAATCTGCGAACACGATGCCTAGCGGGCTATTTCTGCTCGTTTGAGGTACTTAGAAAGGTACAATGCAAGTGCAAATATAATACCTGAAATAAATAATGGCTTGGTATTAATACTAATTTTTAGGTCTGCCACAAACTGCGCCATATCTACACTTGCACCAGCGAGTACAAACACGAGAACGCCAGGAATGATGCCGAGTGCGGTGGTTATTGCGTATGTTTTCCAGCGGAGACGTAGTATTCCTGATGCATAATTAGTCATGTCGAACGGAAGAAAAATGAAGCGTGCAATGAGTAAGTTTCTAAACAAGTCTTGGCCAATTCTTTCTCTAAATGACTCAATCCACGCAGCATTTCTAAAAAGACTTTTTCCAAAAACTCTGCCCATTACATATGCAATGTTTGCACTCATATTTTCTCCAATCATTGTATAGAGAAATCCATAGAACGGCCCGAACAAAACACCCGAGGAAAATGTTAATAATGTTGCAGGAAAGAATACGAGCGGACGAAGCGCATAGACTACGATATACACCAGTGGCGCTATAGGATTATGCGCACTAAACATAAGAAATTCTTTGAACATACCAAGTATGGTGAGTCCGGAAGTAAATTTTACATATCCAAATAGTGCAACTAAGAGAAGCCAAAATACAGAGGCGATAATGGCCGTCGTATTGCGTCCGATAAGCATGCTTACTTCACTCTTCAAGCTCACCAGTATCGAAAGTGACGCTCTATCTGCGGTGCGTTTTAGTAAGTCTGCACGTGTAGGATACCCAAATATTTGCCTCGAAACTGAAAATACTGTTTCGCGCGCACGTATTGCCGAGGTAAGTCTTGGCAGTATTTCACCTGCATGTTCAGAAACAATCGTTCCACCTATAATTCTTCCCCACGGCTTTGTGTAGATTAATTTTATACAGCCTTCTCCTGTATCAGTTACGAGCGCCCTGTCGTTATGCTCAAAACTGAGTTGTTGCACCCCAACTGCTGTTGATGAAAGTTTTGTAAGTGCATCAGCTTCGGTAAGTCCGACTTTTGCAATTTCTAGATGCGTATACAGCGTACTTGGTATTGGTTCTTTGCGGTATGAAGATGTAACGTAAGGAAACAGAATATTCCGCACCACTTGCCTGCCTTCATTGTTTGCGACATGTGTAAATTGAGGATTACCATCAACACAATCACCAATCGCATAGATATGTTTACAACTGGTTCTGTTGTACGCGTCTACCACTATTCCTTTCTTAACTGTTACTGACGCAGTGTCTAGTGCAAGTGATGAAACATCTACTGTGCGACCAAGCGCCAAGAGCACTGCATCGTACTCTGTTTTCTCTTCCTTTCCTTCTGAAGTGAAGGTAATCTCATGCTCATTTGCTGATGTAATTGATGACTGCAAGTGCACTTTAATGCCGAGTCTTTTAAAGTACTGCAAAAGGTATTCGCTCGCCGTCGGCTCTTCACGCGGAACAAGTCTCTCTTCACGTTGTAGCACCGTGACCAAAACTCCTGCACGCGCACACGCCTCAGCAAGTTCACATCCAATATACCCACCCCCAAGAATGACTATGCTTTTCAAGTCCTTCTGTACATCGAAAAATTCTTCGTTTGTTATTATTTTTTCAGCAGGCACCCCTTGCACAGCAATACGAAGTGGGTGCGAACCAGTAGACACAATACTGTTTCGCGCAGTGTATGTCTTACCATCAACCACAACACTATGACTCGATGAAAACTGCGCAGCACCTACAACCACATGTATACCTTCAGCAGTGAGTGTTGCTGCGGTCTCGGTTGTACGCACCGCATCACGCTTTTCACGCGCAAATCGTAGTGCGTCACCCAAACCACAACGAGGATTCTTAAAGACATAATCCAGTAATGCCTTTGATGGCACACAGCCAACATTGGTACAGTCACCACCGAAGTTACCCTTTTCAATTAGGAGCACTTTCTTCTTAGCAGCGTTTAGTCCACGTGCTACCGTAAGTCCACCCGCACCCGCACCAATAACAATTGCATCGAAATCGTATGCCATGATTATTTTACTGCAGAGATATACTGTCCATATCCTTCCTTCTCCATGTCTTCCAGCGGAACAAAGCGCATCGCAGCAGAGTTCATGCAATATCGTAGGCCTGTAGGTGCTGGTCCGTCCTCAAATACGTGACCGAGATGTGATTGTGCATTCGTACTGTGCACTTCAGTGCGAGAGTACAACAGACCTCTGTCTACTTTAGTCTGGATAACATTCTCAGCAATTGGCTTTGTAAATGACGGCCACCCTGTGCCAGAATCATATTTGTCTCGTGATGAATACAGTGGCTCGCCAGAAACAATATCAACGTATATTCCTTCGCTTTCGTTATTCCAGTAGGCATTATTAAATGCTGGCTCGGTGCCTTCTTGTTGTGTCACTTTGTAAGAAAGTGGGTCTAATTTTTTAATTAATTCTTCGTCACTTGGTTGTACAAATGGAGTATTCATAGTAGTTTTTGGTGTATTACTTTCTAAAAGTGATGCGCATGTGGGGAGGTTCTTTTGTATACGCTCTTCACATTTTGGTTCTGTGTACGCATCGCGTCCACTGGCGTTTCTATAATACGAATACTTGAGGGTGCTTTTTGAATGATAGTCTTGATGATATTCCTCTGCAGGATAGTAGTTTTTAAAGTCCTCAACGAACAGTGCGAGTTTTTGTTCATAAAGCCCCCAGCCATCAACTTCGTGTATAACACTCTCTGCATCCGCTCTTTCAGTTTCGTTTTGTACGTATATACCAGGACGATAGTAGTATCCCCTGTCAACAAATTGTCCTTCGGCATCAGTAGGATTTGTATGCGCTATAAGATAATGCACAATTTTTTTAACGTCTAGGAGTGCAGGATCATACGTTATTTTTACTACCTCAGTGAAATGCCCCTCAGTATAATTTTCATAGGTAGGAGATGCACCTTCCCCGTTTCCGTACCCAGACTCCACATCAAGCACTCCGGGTAACTTTTCAAAATCTGACTCTACACACCAAAAACATCCACCAGCAACGTACATGACACTACCATTGATGAGCTTCTGCACCTGAGTGCTTTCACCGCGAATTTTTTTTATTTCGTATTGTAAACGTGGGCCATACTCTGCAAAGAACAATACTAATAAGAAAATGAATAATACGATGCTGAGCTTATGTGTCATGATGAAATGCATAGTCATGAGTATAGCATCAAATGTAAAGCATGCTTTACATACACACGCACGCCTGTGTATAGAGTGTGCGACGCAGTAGGATATACTAATGCGTATGATAGATAGTCCAAAGCCAGAAAGCACTGATATTTCTAAGAATTCAATAAGTATGACTGAGTATGCAGAACGTCCTGGCATGGATTTTCTGAAACGCCATATTGAAATTGCGCGTCCCCTCTATGAGAATCTCTGTCTTTCAGACGACTCGTTTAGGATTAATTTTGACACTCGAGAAGTGAGTATCGCTCTTATTCCCAATGACAACCTTCGCACATCTGAACATGTAATACATGGCGGTGTTACCGCGGCACTTATTGACGCCTGTTCTGGCGCACTCGGCGCAGTACTTGCAGGAGAACACATGCGTGTATTTACAAAGACGCACAACATACGGTACATCCGCCCTATCGAACCTAATGTGGAAATGACAGTACGCGCTGAAATGGTGACTGATACCAGTGGCTCATGTGAAATACGCACCATAGTCATGCAAAAAGGAAAACGCGTAGCACTTGGCCTCACCGATTTGGTTAAATTATCTGCAGAAAAAAATAAATAGCCCTATGAGCAATCAACCAAATAAAACCAAAATTTACTATGACGCAGAATGCAAGATGTGTCAGTTATCAGCTGATATGGTTGGCAACTCTTCAGAAGGTGCAGCCTATGAAATGATAAATGTACATACCGCAGTGCTCCCTCCCGATTTTGATAGAACAAAAATGCTTGAAGAAATATACATTACTAAACCAGATGGCACTGTCTACAAGAATGCAGATGCGATTCTTGAAATTATGAAATCCTATTGGTATCTGAGACCACTCGTCTTCATAGGCAAACTCCCGGGATGTATTCACGTACTCAGATATTTTTACGGAGTTCTGGCTCGAAATAGATATAAAATTTTAGGTGAGGTCAAGAAGTAGAAAATCGTGCACAGGTATCACTCGCCAGTCCCATTTAGGCACAATATGTATTGTATAATTTATACATGCAAGAAACCGCACGCTATATATTGACCGTAAATTCTGGCTCATCAAGCATTAAGTGTTCTGTGTATACCACAGAAAATACAGACACACCGATTACTTCTGGTGCTATTGAAGGCATAGGATTAAGTGATGTCTACATGCGTATTCACAATGGACAGCAGACAGAGCGCGTTGCTCTCAAAAATACAACCACACACGAGGAGGCGTTAGCACAGCTTGTTGCAAAATTAGTACCACAGGATGCAGGCACTCTATCCGCTATTGGATACAGAGTCGTGCATGGTGGCACTCTCTTTGAGGCCCCGACACGGGTGGATGCACAAGTGCTACATAACATTGGCACACTTGCGCACCTTGCACCCGAACACTTGCCTGCACAATTAGCCTGCATGAAAGCACTCACACAACAATTTCCTTCAAGCATACATGTCGCATGTTTTGATACAGCGTTTCATTACCATATGCCACGTGTTGCTCGTCTTACGACACTTCCTCGAAAGTATGAGGCACTTGGTTTGCGTCGGTACGGATTTCACGGCCTTTCATACGAGTATTTGCACACTGCATACTCAAAGAAGTACCCCGACCATGCGCAACATAAAGTGATATATGCCCACCTTGGAAATGGTGCGAGTCTGTGTGCTGTTAAAAATGACACCTCATACGACACGAGTATGGGGCTTACCCCAACTTCAGGAATAATGATGAGTACACGCGCTGGAGATATCGATCCTGGCATTGCCCCGTTTCTTGAAGCAACAGCAGGCGTCAGCAGTACAGAATTTAACACCTTAGTACATACAGCATCTGGACTGCTGGGTGTCTCTGGCACAAGTGGAGACATGCGCAAGCTACTTGAAAATGAGGCCACAGACAACTCAGCAGCCGAGGCAGTTGCACTATTTTGCTACACAGTAAAAAAGTATATCGGTGCGTACTCTGCGGTACTTGGAGGCATCGACGCGCTTGTCTTCAGCGGAGGTATCGGCGAACAATCTCCTATTATTCGCGAGCGTATCTGTGCAGGACTTGCGTATCTCGGTATAACTATTGTTCCTACACGTAATACTGCAAACGCGGATGTCATTTCTTCGGAAGGCGCGACTGTTACGGTATTAGTTATGCCGACACATGAAGACCAGATATTAGCAGAGCACGTTATGACTTTTATTTCTTAATATTTTTTATGAACACACCATCATATTTGCCCACAGAGGTATCAACAAAAATTAATGCGTATTGGCGAGCCGCAAACTACTTATCGGTAGGTCAGATATTTTTATACAACAATCCCCTGCTTAAACGTCCACTTTCACAAGATGACGTAAAGCCTATGCTACTTGGTCACTGGGGTACTACTCCAGGCCAAAACTTTATTTACGTGCACCTCAACCGCATCATAAACAAGTACGATGCGAACATGATTTACATATCTGGCCCTGGCCATGGTGGTCCAGCGCTCGTCAGTAATACGTATCTTGAAGGTACATACAGCGAAGTCTATCCAAACGTGAGCCAAGACGAAGAAGGCATGAAGCGCCTCTTTACACAATTTTCATTTCCAGGCGGAATACCGAGTCACGTCTCACCTGAGTGCCCCGGCTCTATTCATGAAGGTGGCGAACTTGGATATTCACTGAGTCATGCATTCGGTTCAGTATTTGATAACCCCGACCTTATCACTGCATGTATCGTCGGTGATGGTGAAGCTGAAACCGGACCACTGGCAACTGCATGGCACTCAAACAAGTTTTTAAATCCAGTAACTGATGGTGCAGTACTTCCGATTCTGCACTTAAATGGATACAAGATTGCGAACCCAACGATATTTGCGCGCATATCTCGTGAGGAACTCGTCCAGCTTTTTAAAGGATACGGATGGTCTCCTTACATCGTTGAAGGCGAAGACCCAGAACTGATGCACAATGCCATGGCAGAAACACTTGATACAGTGATTGTAGACATTCGTCGCATCCAGGCAGATGCGCGCAAGCGTGGCATTCTTACGAGACCGAGATGGCCTATGATTATTCTTATTTCTCCAAAAGGATGGACTGGCCCAAAGCGAATTAATGGAAAACTAAACGAAGGCTCGTTTCGCTCACACCAAGTACCGCTTGGAGACGCTAAGGAATCTGCAGAGCATTTTGCACAGCTAGAGACATGGCTTAAAAGTTACAAGCCCGAAGAATTGTTTGATGCATCAGGCAAACTTATCCCAGAACTCCAAGCACTCGCACCAATGGGAGAGCGGCGCATGGGAGCAAATCCTCATGCAAACGGTGGTATGCTCTTGCGCGATTTACAGATGCCAGATTTCAAAGCCTATGCTGATACAACAGCGCGTGGCGAGAAAGGTGAAGGTGACACGCGCGTACTCGCCCGCTTTTTGCGAGATATCGTTGAAAAAAATAAAGAGGAGAAAAACTTTCGTGTATTTGGTCCTGATGAAACCATATCAAACGGGCTCGGTGCACTTTTTGAGGTCACAAACAGACAATGGGAAGGAACACATACTGATGATGACGAATTTCTCGCAGAAGGCGGTAGAGTCATGGAGATGTTGAGCGAGCACCAATGCGAAGGGTGGCTTGAAGGATACCTTCTTACCGGTCGTCACGGGCTCTTTAACTGCTACGAAGCATTCATTCACATTATTGACTCCATGTTTAACCAGCACGCAAAGTGGTTAAAAATTACGGCGCACATTCCGTGGAGAAGAAAGATTGCATCGTTGAACTACCTACTCGCGTCACACGTCTGGCGACAAGACCATAACGGATTTACTCACCAAGACCCGGGATTCCTCGACCATGTGGTAAACAAAAAGTCAGAACTCATCCGTATATACTTACCGCCAGATGCAAACTGCCTCCTTTCAGTTACAGACCATTGCATGCGCAGTAGACACTGCGTAAACGTTACGGTTGCGGGTAAGCACCCTGCACCACAATGGCTCTCAATTGATGAAGCAATTGTGCACTGTACAAAAGGTATCGATATTTGGAACTGGGCAAGCAATGATGCCACAGAAAATCCAGACGTCGTCATGGTGTGTGCTGGTGATGTACCAACACTAGAAACCCTCGCAGCCGTATCAATTCTGCGTACACACCTTCCAGAACTTCGTGTGCGTGTTATTAACGTTGTAGACCTCATGCGCCTTCAACCTATAGCTGAACACCCGCACGGTCTCACCGATACACAATTTGAAGAGCTGTTCACCAAGGATAAGCCTGTCATATTTGCATTTCATGGATACCCCATGCTTATTCACCGCCTCACCTATCGCAGAAAATACCAGCACAACATTCATGTGCGTGGATACAAGGAAGAGGGCTCTATCACGACAGCGTTTGATATGACCGTCTTAAACGACCTCGACAGATACCACTTAGTGCAAGATGTCATAGATAGACTTCCTGAGAGAAATTCAAAGGAAATACATTTGCGTCAACTCATGGACGACAAACTTATTGCGCACAGACACTATATCCGTGAGCATGGTATGGACATGCCCGAAGTGCGTGAGTGGAAGTGGCAGGCGTAATACTCTGCTTAGTTATGCATCATCACAAAGTAGCCGAGTGCACTTGCAATGCAGAGCCACACTAGAAGCGTGAGAAAGGTGCACGTAATTGATTTGAGTGAAATAACCGTAGTAAAGAAGGAAGAATTTTTCGTATCAATGCGGTACGCATAGTACATACTCGCAATGGTGAGCAACAACATTGATAACGCAGGAAAGAAGAACAGTGCTGGAATACCAGTACCAAATGAAAGCCATTGAAAGAGAAGGTAGTTAATCCACGATGCAATCTGCAGACGGATGAGCATCGTTCGCTCTGAGGATGCAGGAGCATTGAGTGTCCAGATGTTTCCAATAAGTACCAGCACATTGTTTACCGTCCAGACGATACCAAAGAGTGCAGTTGCTGGTGCCCATGACGGAAGCACGAGCGTGCTATACACCATTTTGATATCAACAAAAAAAGTAATGGCGTATCCTGCAATAAAATTAACAATGAGATAAAACGGTACAGCGTAGTAGTACGGATATTTTTTTTGCATACAGTAAGTATACGCTACATACATGAGGTTACCATGAACCCGTGTTCCCCATAGAGAGCCATGGCTCTTGTGGTGGCAAAGGCTCACCTATCTGGAGCAGTTCAATAGAGATACCTTCAGGAGTTTTTATAAATGCCATCTTGCCCTCTTTCGGAGGACGGAGTATCACAACACCATTGTTTTGCAGATGTGTGCAGTAGTCGTATATATGTTCTACCGCATAGGCAAGATGTCCAAAGTTTCTCCCGCCAGTATATACTTCTCTGTCCCAGTTCCAGGTGAGCTCAAGGAGTGGCGCCTTCCGCACTGACACATCCACCACATCCCCCGGAGCCTTCAGGAACACATTGGTAAAACGTCCCTTTTCACTTTCCCACCTACTCACTTCCTCAAGACCTAAAATCCCGCAATAAAATGCGAGTGATGCTTCTAAGTCGGTAACACGAACCATAGTATGTAAGTAATGCATATGGCAATAGTATACGACCTTTCAAGACCACGGACTACTGCGCTTTATTGCACAAATGTATATGAAGAATATACTGACTCTGTCGTCCACAGAGCTTCCGATCAACCGGACGACACCAGAAGAAGGAGTACCGTGCCATGGTAGTGGCAAAGAGCCTTGATAAGGCATGTCTATCAGCACTCGCACGAGTCTGCCGCCTCCCTTACGGAGCTGTGGCAGTACACACTGTGGGCTGGTATATCTGTCCGAGTCGGTAGGCTCTAAGCAACAGCGATACCACAGCGCGTGTCAGCTGTTGCAATATGCTCTGCAGCTTCTTGGTTAGGAGGTGACGCAGTCCGTTGTTGTTTTTGGAGAACAACAACGGACTCATTTTTGTATACGTGGTACCATTGCAGTATGAACGAAGGCAATAGATTTACTACACAACCTAAAGATGTACATACTGCGAGCGAGGCTGAAATTAAAAAAGTGCTCACTGAAGAAAAAGTTGCGATTGCGTTCGACTGTATTCAGGAGAACATCGTGTTTGCATATCCAGGGATTGCCCCAGAAACCTATACTCGACTCAAAGTCGTTGATGATGAGTACCCCGGCATGGCAACACCTATTGATGCGCTCCTTGCACGCTTTAAAAAAGAGGGTATTAAAATAATGTTTGGCAGAAACCCAGCAGACGGCAATCTACATGTAGTACCCGCACACAATACAGAGATTGGTGATGACAGTTTTCGCCTCAAAGATTTAGACACCACACACGTACATGACCCTCGATTGAGAAGACTGATTCTTCTGGACACCCCGGGCATCTAGTGCCACTCACCGCATGTGTACTACTTCTGCACTTCAAAATGCAGGCCAGCAAACTCATCTGACTGAAGCGCATCAGCTAAGTCTTCAAGTGGTTCTCGTTGTGTATCGTCAGCAAGAGGAAACGTGCCAAAGTGAATGGCTATTCCCTTTTGAATTTGTAAATCCTTCATTATTTGTAATGCTTCTCGTGGGTTCATGTGTACACGTCGCATGTATGACTCAGGCATGTATGCACCTATGGGAAGCAGTCCTACGGTAAAACCACTGGGGTATCGCTCAGCAATCTTCTTCACGAACGGCCCGTATCCTGAGTCCCCTGCCATGTATATTTTTTTGTCGTGGGCACGTATGACAAAGCCACCCCATAAGGTTTTGTTTTTATCTGACAAACTTCGTGCCGAAAAATGCTGCGCAGGCACTAAATCAATATGCACTGCGGTCTTACCAATGATAAAACTATGTGTCTCAAACCATTCTGCCTCCTTTACTCTGGTCACACCGCGGTGCCGTAAATATTCCTTATTACCAAGACCAGTGACAATATGCGGGTTATGCGTTTTTGCAATGTGTCTTAGTGTATCCATATCCATATGGTCATAATGGTTATGTGAAAGCAGGAGTAAATCTATGGGTGGCAAATTTTCAAGCGTAATACGTGGATTCACAAATCTAAGTGGACCAATAAACTTGTATGGCGATGCACGCTTACTGTATATAGGGTCCGTGATGATGTTCATGCCATGCATCTGTATCAGTACCGTCGAGTGATTGATAACGGTAATCAATAACTCTTCACTGCGCTCTGGCACGCTCACCTCAGGTACCGTACTTGGGCTCCACGCATGCTTCTTGTGATGGAGCATCCACTCAAAGAGGCTTCTATTTTTTGTATGGTGCCGGGGTGCCACATGTGCCTGTGTCGGTAAGAGGCCTTCTCGTTCGCCAATGTTCCAAAAACGTTTACCATCAAAGTGCTCAGATACCGGACCCTTATGCCCAACGGATGTGAGAGAACGGTTTACATGATACCCAAAAATAAAAGGGAGCGTGAAAAATGAGTAGAGAATATTTTCTAAAGAATCCACTATAAAAGTATAGCACTGGAGTGAGAAACAGTGGTGTGGATAGACGGAGAAATTTCTGAGTACACTTCCGTATTACGAACACTTAAACAGTGTTGCGTTCATCAGCGCACGAGTCTTTGGACCCACGCTTCCCGTTTCTTGTAGGCCGTTCTCGCGTTGATAGAACTTTACAAACTCAGTTACTTTTACTCCGTATATACCATCCTCAACTAATTGCGGATATTCAAGTCGCTTCCCTGGGCGCTGTGATTGCCATGTATTGAGTGCTTTCTGTAATGCCGTTGTATTAAGGCCTGCAGAGTAATTCTTTGGTTGCCCTGAGTACAGCGGTTGTGTAATACCACAGCCACGTGCCTTTTCGAGTGCAATTTCTGGTCGTGGGTCAACGGTTACGGCGCCAGCTTTTTTCGCCTTGAGCGTCTTTAAATAGTCTTGTAAAACCAAAATATGTATTTGCGTTGACTGAATTTCTTGGTCAACAATTTTCTCATAGTAGCTTTTCCCTTCTGCGGTTTTAACCATGTCTTTTGATGGATTGAGTATGTATGTATCTATGTCACTCGGGCGTGCGTCATAGGCATGTGCAGTAGTGTGAACACCGAGGATGAGTAATGTAATGAGTATGTATTTATGCATAGAGGTATCGTAGCATATGTGAATTTTTTAATGAAAATAAGAATGCTTTAATATTGCCCTCAGTAAAGGGCACTCAAGTGTACCTAAACGTTCGTTAGAGTGATTTTTGCTCTGCCTTAAAAACATGTGAGATTTTCTGACTACTTTCATCCCAACCCCACTTTATATCAATTTCTGCTTTCCTTACCATCTCACCTCTTGTTATATTCATGAACAAACGTTCAATCTCATTGAGGAGGTCATTGGTGCTGGTGTCAAAAATAGCAAGACTAGCTGAGTGCTTAGATGTAAGTTTATTGTAAAACAGAAACAGATTATTAAAGAAAGTATCTAATTTATCAATGCCTGGTATTGTGATTTTTATGTAATCCGTATTACCACTTATGTCCCTGTGAGCAAACACCTTATCTCTTGATAGTCTGAGTGCTTTCAGTACTTCTTCATTCTGCTTTAAAAAAATTTTAGTTTCCGCTTCGTCAACTTTGAAAAAAGAGTGAGTCCTCATATCCCTATCAAAGGGTTGCAGGACAGAGATTACGAAAGTTACTAGCCCAAGCCTTTCAGTCATTGTAAAGAATGCCGGTGCTGTATTCTGAGCCGCAACGTATTTTTCTACTAATTCTTCTGATACTATCGCTGTTGAACGAGAATAAGAAATTGCCTTCCAAATAGTATACGCAGACTTTGCTTCAAAAATACTATGTCCAATTTCCTTCAAGTGTTCATTTACTTTTTCCACCATTATATTATACCATTGCATATTCAGTCATTAAGGAACGCGCCTCGCCGGTTCCGGCTTGTTACGAAACCGCGCTCTGGTTGTAACACAATACAAAAAACCTGCATAGGCATGCATTTCGGTATGCTACGCATTCCAAGTCTATGTGGTCCAAGTCACTAAGTTGAGTACAACTAAGTGCTTGTTGACCTCGTCTCGACTGTTTTGATTACAAAACATGTCTCCGACTTCACACTTCGCCCGCATTCAAAGCAGTTTGAATGCTTTACACTCGTGTGACCCTACAGAGAATCGAACTCTGATTTAATCCTTGAGAAGGATCTGTCCTAACCGTTAGACGATAGGGCCAATGGATAGGAGAATACCACATCTTCCCTCACCTTTCAAAAGGGTGATTAGATTGAGAACGGTTACTTATTAGACGCGTGCCAATGTTAAAAGATGCCCAATCTACCCCACCTTTCAAAAGGGTGATTAGATTGAGAACGGTTACTTATTAGACATACACAAGGTGCCAAGGATATATCGTAATGCTAGAATTCCTCTATGAATAAGGGCTTGTCGTTTCTCGTTACATTACTTCTGTTCTTTGGGTCATACGCAGTTCTCATCATTCTTAAGGAGCGTATCTACCTCTTACTCCCTGCCCTTCTTATCATTAGTGGACTCATGCTCTACATAGATGGTAAGCGAGAGAAAACCTACGTATACCTTATGATGGCAGTGTTTGCGCCTATTGGTGACGTTGTTGCGCACCTTACCGGACTGTGGGTGTTTGCTGATGACAGTTTTTTAAATCTTCCTATCTGGCTTCCCTTTATGTACGGCAATGCATCACTCGTCGTCATTCGTCTCTTTAAATATTTTGAGCACCGCTCATGAGGGTTCTTATCGTTGGTGGCGGTATTGCCGGTGTAACACTTGCAGCATTTTTGGAAAAGGCTGGAATTGAGTATACCCTCGTCGAGTTGCAACCGTCATATCTTCGTAAGGGGTATCTCATTGGTATTTGGGCACATGGTCGTAAAGTGTTGAAGCACTTGCAACTGCATACGCGATTTGATGAGCTGAGCACGTCACTTGATGCCCTTACCACTAAGGACGTCAATGGTTCAGTCCTGTACAACATCAATTTGAAAGAGGCATTTCCAAACATATCTCGCCCCTTTTCATCAATACTTCGCAGTGACTTACATCAATTGTTACTGAGCTCACTCACGCAACCAATACAATTTGGCAAAAAGGTAACGAGTATTGTGCAAACTAAAAATGAAGTTACCGTTACCTTTCTTGATGGCGCAGTAGCTCACTATGATTTTGTCATTGGTGCTGATGGAGTAAATTCAGTAGTGCGCACACAAACATCAAAAAAAGATGAGCGCGCGTTTGAAAACTGGCGTGTGTGGTACACCTTTATTCCTCACACCTTTGATACCCCGCACACCGTATCTGAATACGTGGGCGCTGCAGAACTTGCGGTTACCTTTAGTTCACCCACATCAACGACACTCTGGCTTGATGCGCCAGCAATTCCAGGAACCATAGATGCGGAATCTGGAAGAATTGAGCGTCTGCAAAAGTACTTTGAGGATGAACATCTCTTACTACCTGGCGCACTCCGTGGACTCAAAGATAGCGAGGTGACTGTGAGTGATATCGTTGAAGTTAAAACGAAAGAGATTATCCGTGGGCGATGTATCCTCATTGGTGATGCTGCGCACGCACTGGGGCCACACGCAGGACTAGGCGGTTCATTGGCTATGGAAGATGCATATGAACTTTCTCTTACATTACAAAAAATTGCTGGTGATACAGCGAATACCGAATCACACTTGCGTGCTTACGAGAAACAGCGCAACAAGCGCATTGGTACTGCACGACTTGTCAGCCACATTGTACGCTTTGGCACATTTGTAAAAAACCCAGTTGTCCGTGTATGTATTAGTTATGGCATGCGCGTGGTGCCCCACGCAGTGTTTATTGCACTCTATGGCTCGCTTATTGCCAATTGTGAAGATATACAGAAGTCTTAGCGCTTCTGCCACTCTTCGTCTTGGCGCACGAGTAATTCTTTTGCTCTTCCCGGTTCTTTAAGCAGATGTATTGCAACTTTTTCCAAACGAATAAACTGTGAACCTTTGAGGAGCACGATATCGTGTTGTGTAATCATGCTTTCAAGCTTTTCAATGAGTTCCTGCCATTCGCCATGCTTATACTCAAATACTGCGTCTTCCTTCATGCCTGCGTTGATTGCTGCTGCTGCCATATCCTTTGCACGCATACCAATAGTACAGAGCACATCACAGCGAGAGACGGCGTACTCACCCGTTTCCACGTGTGCCTGCTGTGTGTACTTTCCGAGCTCTGCCATATCCCCAATAACAGCAATACGGTTACCAGTACATGTAATAGAAGAAAGTGCTTCCAATGCAGCGTTTACGGCCTCAGGCGAGGCGTTATAGGTATCATCTATCACCACTGAGCCATGGATGCCCTCTAAAAGACGCATTCTGCCCTTAGGAGCCTCGTGTCCGCGTAATCGTGTCGAGAGTGTCTCGTGGGGAATATTAAGGAATTTACCCACAGCAACAGCGGCAGCGATAGGATAGCCCCCTTGTTTACCAACCACGCCACGAGTAGATGCATCTACTTCTGCATCGCCAGAGGTAATCATAAAATCCATACCAACAGGCTTTGTTTTTTCATATACTACAAACGCTGAAGAAATGAGAATATCGTTACTCTTATCATATCCATAAGTCTTTACGGTTCGTGGTGCAAAAGTGGTACTAATTTTCTTAGTGTGCGCACAGTCGCCATCAATGATTACGAGTCCATCTTTTTTTACCGCGTCGGGGAGTGCACGTTTTTCCTTAAGCACTGCTTCAGGTGAAGGAAAATACTCTACGTGCACTGGCACATCAGGCACTGCAGTGAGGACCGCAATCGTTGGTGTTATCCATTTTGCAACTGATGCTATGTCACCGGGCGCATCTGCTCCTACTTCAAGCACGAGCCATGTCGGGTAGTTTTTATCAAGCAATGCAACCGAAAGACCCTTCATTAAATTTTTTGCCCAACCGAGTGGACTATTCCATGCATTGGTGAGCCCCAGTATAGTGAGTGGCACACCTACTTCTGTATTAAAACTTTTATCACTTTTACGTACGGCAAAAGAGCCAGAGAGTACAGAAAATATTGCGTCCTTTGTAGAGGTCTTACCGATACTTCCAGTAACCGTAATTATTTTTGGTTGGTGTCGTCTGAGTGCAATGCGTGCCTCTAGAATTAACAAATATATAAGTGTTTTCTTGAGAATCTTCTTAAGTGCTGACATGGCGCTAGTATAATCTAATTCGTTGCGTTATTAAACTCGTCTCAGTATGACTACCTATCTGGCGGGATGGCATAATAGTTTACCAAGAAATGTACCGTGTCAACGAATGGTTGTGTAAGTGTGTCTGATGCGTACTTTGCTCCTTGTGGCTCAATGTTAATAAGCAGGATTACGTATCGCGGGTTATACGCAGGCACAAAACCAAAGAACGAGTGCAGGAACTTATCAGGACTATACCCTGCGCCCGGGATAGCAATTTGTGCCGTTCCAGTCTTTGCACCTACCGTATGGTGAGGCATTTTATGTTTGCCGTTAGCCAATTTTTCATCTACCACGGATACCAGTATGCGAGAAACTATCTCACTTGTTTCAGGCTTCAAGACTTTTTCTTTTTCATCGTCATAATTAAACACTTTTTCGCGACCACCGGGGTACACGAGTTTTGACACCACGTGTGGCTGTACCAAGTATCCACCATTTACTACAGATGCGAGCGCACGGATGGTTGCTACTGGAGTAATAGCTATTCCCTGCCCGAACGCAGCCGTTGCGTACTCCACAGCGCGAGGACTCTCAAGGTTTCTAGTTAACCCTGCTACTTCACCAGGCAAATCTATACCCGTCTCTTCACCAAGTTTAAATTTTTCTAGGAAATACTCGCGCATGCGTTCATGTCCCAAGAGTTTTGCCACATGTGCTGCACCCACGTTCAGCGATTGTCTCAAAATTTCTTTGATAGACACGGTACCACGAGCCTTACTATCAAAGTTGCGAATGGTTTTAGTATCAAGAACGATACTCCCCGAGTCGTAATAGGTAGAACTTTCTGTAATCACCCCTGAGTCAATACCCGCCGCGACATCAAGTATTTTTATAATGGAACCCATTTCGTACACCGACTCAACCATTGGATTTGAAAACCGTGATATATCTTTAGTTTCTTGATACGTGTTCGGGTCAAAGTTAGGCAGTGTTGCCATCGCAACAATCTCTCCAGTTTTCGGGTTCATAATAATTCCTGCGACGCGCTTTGAATGCCAGCGTTCTTTTGTTGCGACAAGCGTTTTCTCTAAGAATGATTGTGTCGCCGCATCAATGGTGGTGACTACGTCGCCCTGTGGTGCGTTTGCGTCAGTAACTACGGTTTCTACATCGCCAAAAAGTTCTGAGAAGAAATTTGTAGTGAGTGCACTCGTCTTTCTGGTAAGCACCTGATCAAACATCCGCTCAAGTCCATACACACCCTTTAACGTAGTATCCACGAAGCCAACGAAACCAATTACTTGTGATGCGAGCGTCCCTCCTGGGTAGTAACGCCATTGCTCTGGCGAGTAGATGAGACCGTCCAGGTCTTCAGCGCGCAATTCTTTTACGATTGCATCAGGTATGCGTAATCCGAGCACCTCATACGGGTCAGTTTTTCTAGATGCCTTGAGAAAGAAATCATCGCGCGTAAGCAACGGAAGATAGAGTGACACTTTTGCAAAGGTTGCAGCAGGGTCTGTAATTCGTTTTGGGTCTATTGCCACTGTCCAGCCACTTTGTAATGCTGCGCCAGAGACCAATGTTCCTCCTGTACCCTGCAAAAAGATTGAACCGCGCTCAAATATCTTTGTGTTTGCACCTAAGTATTGGTTCTCAGCACGGAGTAATAGCTCTTCATGGTGAATAACTTGCAGAGAGTAGAGCCTCCACACCATAAGGAGCATGAATGCAAAAATTACGAAAAAAAGTATTCTGATTCTGGCAGACGTTTTTTGTCGCATTGCGCCTAGTTTGCCACAACTAATGCTTTTGCACTACCAAGTCTACTTGATTCTACAAATGATTTTTCTGTAAGTGCAACGAGATTGCTTGGCACCTTATCTTCAGCGAGAGAGTCTTGCGAATGTGCGAGAAATTCTGACTCAAGTACGAGTACTTCATTTGAAATAGTCTTCTTTTCTTGTGCGAGCTCCTTTTCAGAAACAGCGTATGTCACCGAAAGTCCAACGAGATACACATACATGAGCGTACAGATGAGCGCACTTACCATAAGTGCAGACTGTAGCTTCACAATGTGCGAATGATCCATCAACTGTGCTTTCGGTGCTTTTTTCATGTTATTTTTTTATAAATATTCTTAATTTTGCGCTTCGTGAACGTGGATTTGCGAGCTGCTCAGTGCGAGTCGCTTGCAGTGCTTTTTTATGAAGTAGTGTACCCAAACCTTTTTCTACAGACTCCTTGAAGAAATACTTTACGATTCTGTCTTCTATGCTGTGAAAAGTGATTATCGCGAGTCTTCCGCCTGGTGCGAGTAAATCAATAAACTCTGGGAGCGTATCGTTAAGGATGCGCATCTCGTCGTTTACTGCAATACGGAGTGCTTGAAATACTTTTGTTGCGGGATGAGTTTTGCCCATTTTGGGCACTACTTCCGCAACGATGTCACCAAGTTGTTTCGAGGTGCGTATCTCTTCGCGCTTGCGTACCTCACAGATATGTTCAGCAATTTTTCGTGCACGAGGCTCTTCGCCCCAGTGTTTAAAAATGGTGTGCAGTGTTTCTTCACTCCAATGATTGATGACATCATATGCGGTTACCGCATCTCCCGTAGGTGCATCATCATAGGTCATGATGAGCGGGTCTTCGGTATTAAATGAAAATCCACGTGCTGAACTCAGCGTGTGCGTACCCCAGCCCAAATCAAGTAATATTTTATTAAATGCAGTGATGCTGTGCGTGCTCGCAAAGGTTCGTATATTTTTGTGATTCTCCTTCTCTAGAATTACAGTACAAGGCACGTCACGGAATTTAACTCTCACTCGTTCAAGCGCTTCACCATCGGCATCAACTCCGCAGAAGATACCGTTGGCGCCAAGCCTTTGTGCGAGCTCAATTCCATGACCTCCCTCACCCAATGTGCCGTCAAAGACGATGTCTGTTGGATCTAGAGCTAAAGAATCTACTACTTCGTGTAAAAGAACTGGAATATGACTTCGTGTTTCTGAAGCCGAGCCGCTGGGAGAACTGCTATGAAGATGAGTGCGCATGACATTCATAGAGTAATTAGGCGAGATGCCCGTGTTCTATCGAGTGATAGTTCACAATCCCCCAGCCGCTTGGATACATAAACAACTGAAAACAAATTCGTAAAGAACATAATTAGAGAATACCGACTTCTGACAACTTTTCTGCCATTGCGTCTGCCTGACTTTCGATTTTTGTTTTGTATGTTGCCCACTTCTCGGCATCCCATACTTCAACTCTATCGACAACACCGGCAAGAACTACTTTTGTACCGAGTCCTGCAAATGTTTTTAGATATTCTGGAATCAATATTCTTCCGACTCCGTCTACATCAATCTCTGATGCACCTGAGAGCATGAATCTATTGAATCCTCGAGTATCTGCGCCAGTAAATGAGAGTTGTTGCAATTTTTTTGCAATGACATCCCATGACTTTGCTGAATACATGAACAGTGCTCCATCCAAACCACGAGTGATAACAATTTTCTTTCCCAATTCTTTTGCAATTTTCTTGGGCAACGCTAAGCGCTTTTTATCATCAATCGTATGTGTGTATTCGCCTATTAACATAGTGGTTGCGATGAGTTTACCACTTTTTCCCACCGCTATCCATATTTATACCACTTCATCCCACATCAACACAGTACATCCCATATGCATATGTGGATAAGCACGCACAAAAAAACACCGTTGCGGTGTTTTTTAAAATTTAATGAACCTTGCACATGTTCTCCTTTCCGTGCAAGGTGTGTGAAGTTTAACGCTGCAGCTCCTTGCGAAGCTCAGCTGGGACCTCATGGTCCTGTTGAATTTTTTTCACAATCCTTTCGCCGTGAAGCAAAAGTGTTGCGCCTACGACTACAGTCAGGCCGACTATAGCGAGGTATATCCAATGTTGCAGCTTCACGCAGTTTCCTCTCTGGTAGTAACGATGGAGACCAGATAATTATTATAACACTAAATTTAAATAAATCAAATTATTATATACAAAGATACCGACGAGTCGCGTGAGCAACTCGTCGGTACGTGCATCGTAACGGAGACGACTTCAGACCTTTTTGGCCACGGCAACGGCACCTTTCAGCTCTGAGTAACCCCATTGACTGATAAGTGCCGATAGCCGATTCCGGACCTCCTGAACAGGAATGACAGCATACGCTGCACCACTGCCTTCAGAGGTTAAAACGTCTTCTATCATCTTTATCGTTACACCTTCATGGAATGTGAAGGCAAGAATCTCGGCTGCAAGCTCTCGTTGCATCCTTGGCTCCCTGGTTAAAGTTGCACTGGGTGGATACTCTCATATCTTTCATAAAATGAAAAGGGTCAATTGAGTTGACCCTTTTCATTGCATCTATGAAAATAGTTTCAGACCTGTGAGCCAGTCTTTTTCAAAATCCTTTGGTACTAATGCGCCAACGGCAATGTATGGCACTGCATCTGTGGTGACGGCTTTATAGCCCTTATCCATTTCTGCATCAGAATGAGCCTTGCGCATAATGTCTGAGAAATCAAACGCTTGGATTTTCGCTTCATGACACTTTGCGATGAACGTTGCCATGGTGGATTGGTCGCCTACCAAGTTAATCATTGGGTACAGGCCGTCTGCATAATGCGTCACCCCATCCGCATCATGAAATGTTTCCTTCTCAAATAGTTTTTGTTTATGCAGTCCTCCCATAGAAATTCCTAACTGTCCGATGGCATTTGCAGTGACGCCATAACCAAGAGAACTATCGGCAATGACAACGAATTTCTTTGAGCGATACAATGCTTCTGCCTCCTTTTTTGAAAGTGTTGCTTCCTTTGGGCGCATCAATGGAAAGAGCTGTGCTTCACGTATAGGGACATCGAGTAGAAAGCTAAAAAATCGCTCAGACACACCGAAACCAAAGGTTGGTGGCATACCGTACTCCATAGCTTCTACGTACTCCATGTCAGCCATTTGCGCTTCTTCATCTCCTGCATCTCGCAATGCTTGCTGTTGCATAAAACGTTCACGCTGGTCAATTGGGTCGTTCAGCTCACTAAAGCCTTTGCCCATTTCACTTCCTGCGAGAATTACTTGGAATCGTTCTACCACACGCGCATCGGTACTACTTCGCTTTGCAAGTGGTTCTAGGTACACCGGCACACCAACAAGAAATCCAGGACCGCTCAGTGTCTTTCGTACCACCTTCCACAGCATGTCTACTGCACGAGAGCGATTAAGCTCCTTTGGATCAAACGATACACCCGCCTCTTTTAATTTTGCTCCGAGCACTTCTGGTGTGAGAGAATCATCGAGCGGGTCAACGCCAAAATTTTTCTGTAAGATATCGCAAAAATCATACATCTCCCACTCCTTTTCAAAATCAACCTCAAATCCTCTGATGGTAAATACCGTTTTCCCAAAGACTTCTTTTGCAATGCGGGTATAGAGCTCTTTGGTCATTGCCATACCTTCGGTAAAGTCGGCGTATGCCATGTAATATTCGAGCGCAGTATAGTCTTGCGCATGCTCAGCTGACATACCTTCATTGCGAAACACGCGTCCAATCTCAAACGTACGTGGCAACCCCGCAACCATGAGTCGCTTTTGCCAAAGCTCACCAACAGAAATACGTAAACATACCTCTAAGTCGAGGGCATTATGGTGCGTGATAAATGGGCGCGCATCAGCGCCACCCGTTGTTGTTTCTAGTATCGGTGTTTCAACTTCAATAAAGTCCTTTTCAAGAAGAAATGTGCGCATCACATTCCAAAACTTGGAGCGAAGTTTAAACCGTTGCGCGAGTTCTTTATTAAGCAGTATGTCCAGATAACGCTTTCTAAAACGGGCATCTTCGTCTGCAATACCGAACCATTCAGTGGGTACTGGTAAAATACTTTTTGAAAGCAATGTAAACGCTGAGACGAGTATACTTTGCTGACCTCGCTGTGTGAGAAATGGAACTCCGGTTACTTGCACAAAGTCACCCGCATCAAACGTGACATCGAACTGTTCAAAAAGCGCATCTCCAACAATATCTTTTTTAAGAAATGCTTGAACTTTTGCAGTGCCGTCGAACACATCAAAAAACGTAGAGCCACCATGAGTTCTAATACTCATGATTCTTCCAGCTGTCGTAATACTTGTTTCGTTTGCACTTAACTGTGAAAAGTCTGAGAGGAGCGCATCGACAGTATGGGTACGAACGGTCTTTGCAGGATATGGAACAACACCTCCAGCGCGAAGTGCATTAATTTTTTCTATACGTTCAGCTCGAATATCCTCAAGTGCCATTGCGGTATAGTACCATTAAGTTACAAAAATTTCGATACTACTTAATCTCTTGGATAGTGTATTCTACCTTTCCGTTTGGAGTGTTGAACGAGAATGACTCACCGCTTTTCTTATGCATCATTGCAGCACCAAGTGGAGACTCATATGAAATTTTCTTTGTGCTCGTGTCTGCCTCAGACGGACTCACGATGTGATACTCCTGAGATACTTTTGTACCTTTCTTTTGAATAGTTACTGTTGAACCAACCGAAACTTCTGATTTTGAGTGACCACTCACAATACTTGCAGATGCGAGTATCTCTTCAATTTCTGTTATGCGCTCCTCTAAATCTGCCTGGTGGTCGCGCGCTTCTTTATATTCAGCATTTTCTGACAAGTCACCAAGTGAACGTGCAAATTCTAGTGCATCTGCAATTTCTTTGCGCTTTGAAGTCTTAAGGAGGTGTAACTCTTCTTTAAGTGAGGCGTGTTTTTCTTTACTTATATATTGCTTTTGGTCTGTCATAGTGGGCAGTATTGTACAGATAATTACCTAATGTGCAATGGGTGTTTCCTCAGATGGCACAGTTTCGATATATGGCTCAATTTCAACACTTTTTTCGGGGATAATTTTTTGAGGATATTTGCCGTCAATATATGGGGATTTCTCCCTAATGAGCGTTTCAAAGAATGGCCTCATGGAGGGCGCCGAGCCAACCAATGTGTTTGCGGGAGCGTTCTCCATCATCATCACAAATGCAAACTGAGGTTTTTGTGAGGGCCAAAAACCTATTACCCATGAGTGCATTTTTTCGTTCCGTGCTCCTACTTGCGCTGTGCCTGTTTTACCAGCCAAGTCGAGCCCAGCCATTTTCAGTGACTTTGCTGTTCCAATACTTGCAGAGAGTCGCATACCATCGTGAATAACAGACATGTCAGTTTTTGTCATTGGTATGTGAGTCATTGCACCTTGTTCACCTTTTTTAAGGGTTGGCGTAATCAGTGTGCCTCCATTTGCTACCGCTGCAGTATATTGCACAGCTTGTAGCGGTGTAGCGAGCCATCCATACTGACCAATCGATGAGTGATATGTGTTACCGATATTCCATCGCTGTTCATCTTTAAATGCCTGCTTCTTCCATTCAGGTGTTGGTATCTGTCCGGGCACTTCGTTTGGAAATGCTATCCCTGTGAGAGCACCAAAACCGAAGTTTCTTGCCCATTCATCAATCTTTGCTATTCCCATACCTTTTTGACCTTGGTAACCGCCACCAATCACATAGAAATACACATCAGACGAAACGGCTATTGCGTGGCGCATATCTACCCAACCATGTGCCTTCCAGTCGCGGAAAATTGATGGCTTCGACGGCGTGTATGGGTTTGGTAAACTTATTGAGCCAGTACTCACGATACCCCACTCAGGAGTTACGATACTTTCTTCAAGCGCAGCAATTGCCATAAATGGTTTTATAATTGAGCCTGGTGAGTACGCACCTTGCACCGCTCGATTAAGAAATACAGAGCGAGTATCATTGAGATACTTTTGAATTTGAGCCGGGTCGTTCTTTTCAGTAAAAACGTTCAAATCGTAAGATGGGTAACTTGTAATAGCGAGAACCTCGCCAGTATGTACATCCATGACCACCCCAGCACCACCCTTAAAATGCGACCGCTCCACGCCAGTCTGCAGTGCTGAGAAGAGCAACTCCTGAAGATGTGCATCCAACGAAAGCTGGAGGGTCTTCCCGTCTACTGGAGGGTCAATCATGTCGTGTGAAATAACTTTTCCGCGTGAATCCACTTCCAAGATATCCTTACCGTTTATGCCACTCAGCTCAGCATCATACTGAAATTCTAAACCTGATTTCGGGACGTACTTTGTGCTCCACCAGTTTCCTTTGGAGTCCTTCTTCGGATATTCCACATAGCCAATGAGGTGGGCGAATGCAGGATTCTCGATATATTTTCTATGAGGAAATTCGTACTTCTTTTGAACAGTGTCAGTGACCACTTCGTCTTCAGTTGCAGGTATGACTTCTGGCAACGTATTCCATGCAAGCTTAGTGTCATATCGGTCAGTAATAATGCCACGTTGCGCAAAGATACTTCTGTATTCTAGGCGGTTCTCCTCAGAGATGCGATTAAACTCATCACCACGAACAATTTGTAATGAATATGATTTAAACAAAACTACTGTTGCAAAAAGTAGAAAAATGGCCCCCACAAGATATATTTCTGAGGTCTTGAGTGAACTCACTACTCTCCCTTCTAGCTTATCTTTATCAAACCCAGGTAAGTTTAAGGAGTCAGAAAAAATCGCATCTGTGTCAATGATGAGTCGTTGGCGAACATTTTTCCGAATTTTGAATCGCTTCATGCCCATGAGTGTACCTCATAAGCACTGAATGAAAAAGCTCCCCGTATTACTGTACAAAAATGGTGTATCTGCGCATCCTCAGCGAAAGTGCTAAGACACACGCAATGAGTATAAGTATGATATATGGAAGTGGCGGAGTTGCGTACAAAAGAATATACAGCGCAAACATACTGGCAACGGTGAGCACAGCACCAAATCTAAAGAGCACGAATACTGAAATGGCACAGAGCGCGATACCAGAGCCAATAACACTTGAAATAAGCATGAGCGCTGTCGCGACGCCGAATATAAAATTATGAAAATCAATTCTCATAGCGAACAAATGTAACTACAGAATGAGAAGCGGGATTTGTTTTAGGACGAGCACGAATAGTTTGTGTAGCATCTTCAGGAGTTGCAAGTATTTCTGTAACTACAGCTACTGGAACAAAAGTTCCCGGTAGAACAACCGTATCTCCTAGAGAGACTTTGAGTTTTTGTGACACATGCGCTTCAAGAGTGTTTGCACCCTTACCTACAAATTGTACTACATCAGAGTTTTCAATTTTTGCCTGTAGCGTATGTCCTGACGCAGTAAATAAATCAACTACTGCAGACGATTGCCCCACAGTACGAACTGTTCCGAGTGCATACCCATCATCAGCGATGACAAAATCTTTTATCTGCGGTGGTGTTTCTGTCGGAGAGAAATAAACTACGAGTGTTCCAAAAATATATCTGTCGAATCCTACAACCAACCCAAAGTTTTGAATAGGGTCAATGGTAAGAATCTTTTTTGCATTTACAGAGTCACCGTATGCGTTTTCAAGAGGTACGTTAACCAAAGAGCATAATGATTTAAGCGAATGATCTTCCAATGAAAGCTCTTTTTGTGTGCGCTCATATGATGCGACAAGCGCAGTGAGTCGAGCGTTTTCATTTAACAGTTCTTTCTTTGTAACAAGCATATTCGCCAGTGGTACGGCATCACCTACTGAACCCGCGCGCACTGCGGTAGAGACAAACATATCTCTCAGTCGATTCCCTGCACTCTCACTAAAAGTAACGAGCCCAAGCGCACCAAGCACAACGCAAAGAGCAAGGACGCGACCGATACGCGTCCAGAGCACATGCATACCTCTAGTGTTGCGGCGAGACAGCATCATCGTAATGAACAAACGCCTCTTGATAATCTTCTATATTTGCAAGCATTTTCCCCGTACCACGAACAACCGCAGTAAGTGGATCTTCAGCAACAAAAATTGGCACACCGAGCTCCTTTTGCAAAAGTTCTGGGAGGCCACGAATAAGGGCTCCGCCGCCTGCCAAGTAAATACCTGACTTAAGGATGTCTGAGACCACTTCTGGCGGTGTCGTTTCCAAGATCTCCTTAATAGCATCAACCAACTCTTCGATAGAGTGAGTAATTGCTTCACGCACATCTGAATCTGTAACTACAATCTCTCTCGGCAATCCTGTAACTAAGTCACGTCCACGCACTACAGTCTCCAATGAGTCGCGAGATGCGAGTGCAGAGCTTACTTCAATCTTTAAATCTTCTGCTGACTTCTCACCGATTAATATTTTAAATTCGTTGCGGATATATGACACAATATCGCTATTAAATTTATCACCAGCGATTTTTATGTTTCGAGCACTAACAAGTCCACCCAACGAAACGATACCAATGTCTGTAGTACCTCCTCCAATATCTACAACCATAGAACCTGTTGGTTCGCGGACCGGAAGCCCAATACCTATTGCAGCTGCCATTGGTTCTTCGACGATGTGTACTTCTCTTGCACCTGCATTGTATGCGGCGTCTCTCACTGCACGTACTTCAACGGAGGTAATGCCTGACGGTACGCCAATGACAACACGCGGACCAAAAATGCCACTCTTGCCTACTTGCGCGCGCTTAATGAGATACGTGAGCATTTCCTCTGCAACTTCAAAATCAGAGATAACACCATCAACAAGCGGACGAATTGCAACGATGTGTGCAGGTGTTCTACCAAGCATTTCCTTTGCTTCCTTACCTACCGCTACCACCTGGTTTGTTTTTTGATTCATCGCAACAATAGAAGGCTCGTTTATGACAATGCCTTTACCTGCCACGTGCACCAGTGTATTTGCAGTACCTAAATCAATACCGATATCATCTGAGAATATTTTGAAAAATCTCTGCACGAGTGATTCTTCGTTTTTCTTTCGTTTGTTAGTCATGACGAGTTATTGTTTTTACGAGGTCTGTCTCATTCACAGAAAGTATTTCTCCAGTACTTCGTCGTACGCACTCAAGTTGTCCAGCTGCCATTGTTTTCGCAGAGACTACGACGCGCCACGGAATACCAATGAGCTCAGCGTCCTTAAATTTTTCTCCTGCACTTGCTGAGGCTCTATCATCAAATAAGACTGAAATACCTTGCTGACGCAACGATTCATACAGTGTTTCAGATTCTGCAAGTACGTCCTCGTTGCCGTTTGCAATAGCAATAAGATGCACTTGCATCGGTGCAACTGATTCTGGCCATACCATACCCTTAGCGTCAGACAATGCTTCTGCTAGAACTCCCACAAGTCGAGTCGTACCAATGCCGTAACATCCCATAATTGGGTATTGGTCCTTCCCTTCAGCATCTTTGTATTTAAAGTTAAAATCCTTTGGGTATTTTGTACTGAGGTCGAAAATATTACCCACTTCTGACGCACGCGCTGTTTTAAGTGTCCCTGTTGTACATTTTGCACAAGTCTCGCCCACCTTTTGTGTTGCAACCTCAACGTTTGCGCAATGAGTACAGGTATCGCAATACACAATATCATCCTCACCGGCATCAGTAAGTACCATAAACTCATATGAGAGCTTCTCTGTAAAACTTCCACCTGATGCTTCAGTGACTTTCGCTACCAGTCCGCACCGTGCGTATACTTTTAGGTATGCTTGCTTAGCTTTTTCATAAAAAATATCAAAATCAGCTTGAGAAGTATGAAAGCTGTACATATCCTTCATACGAAATTCTCGTCCGCGCATCACTCCTGATTTCGCACGAAGCTCATCTCTGTATTTATTTCCTATTTGATAGATTGCCTTTGGCAGGTCTTTATATGAAGCGATGTACTCTTGCGCTATAGGCGTAACAATTTCTTCCTCACTTTGTCCTAACGCATATTCTTTTTCGGTACGAGAATTTATTTTGAAAAGCACATCTACTTTGTCCCATGCTCCTGTTTGCTTCCATGGTTCTGATGGGTGCAATGTTGCCATCGCAATCTCTTGCCCACCAATGGCGTCCATTTCTTCACGAACTATATTTTCTATTTTGTTGAGCACTTTTAACCCAAGTGGCAAGTAGGAGTAGACGCCAGCCATTTCCTTGTGCACAAAACCTGCTCGAATAAGGAGCTGCGCATTCTTAGAAGTTTCATCTGCGGGAGCTTCTTTGCGAGTTTTTGTAAAAAGGTGTGATTGACGCATAGTAGACGTACTATAGCGCAATTTTCTGAATATCAAAATCTTAACAGTATGAAATTTTTAAGGTAAAAATTAGGCGCGACTCGTGTAAACACAAGCCGCGCCCGTTCAGCCGGCCGTGTTACGGGCTAGCTCTTGCGTTGAGGTCAGGCCCACGAGCGGGCCGCAGATCCGAGGCGAGCATCCGTCGTTCCGGCGCCGGCGTTCATCGCGTTCATCAGGGTCGAACCATCCTTGCCATCTTCGTTGATCGCAGCGAGGGCGGTGTCGGCGGTCTGGCCATGATGCGCGTTGACAGCAGCTTGCACGATGCGGGCGGTTGCTTTCGCAGTGTACGTTCTCGGTGTCATCTTCATACCTCATAGGTTGATGACGTTTCGCAAGTGTTCCTGGGTCTAACCAGAAACGGTGGTATCAGAGGACTTACTCTGACTTTTGAAGCGTACTCCTCACGTAAATATTTGCAACTTGCTTACACCAAATAATTGTTTTGTAATTAAAAACCCCATCATCTGGGGTTTTTAATGTTATCCCTTAACGAGTTTGAAAATATCGTTATACGTGACGAGCAACATAAGTAAAATAAGGGCACCAAAACCAACAGCGTTTAATGCTTGCGCAAACTTAAGTGGAATATCACGACGAATCACTGCTTCTATAAGTACGAACAGAAGTCGGCCTCCATCAAGTGCAGGAATTGGAATGAGATTAATCACCGCAAGGTTTACAGAAATTATTGCCGTAAAGTACAGAAGGTATGCAAAGCCGAGCGCTGACCATTCGCCCACATGCACTGCTATGCCTACAGGGCCTGAGATTTCCTTTATATTTGCTGTGCCAGTAAACGCACCGGTTACCAAATGCACAACGTTTCCTACAATATCAACGAACCAATCTTTGCTTTCTCGAAACCCGATACCGATTGTTTGATAGATAGGCACTGACTCCTTCAGAATGAATCCGAGCTGAACACCGATAGCTGGCTTCCCCGCATCACCTTCTAGCACACCATGCGCTGGGGTTAATTCGATAGTTTTTTCTTCGATGCCACGAGTGACATCTATTGAAACTTTTTTACCTCCGTGACTAGCAATAAATTCTGAGAATGTCGCAGGTGTAATAGTTGCAAGTGTATCTGGTGTTTTTGTTTTATTGTTTTCTGCACTCATACGCATAACAATGTCGCCAGCCATAATCTCGGCAACGTTTGCTGGCGAGCCCTCATATACTTGCGTGATAACCACCTTAGCTTTCGAGGCAAGAGCGCTCGATTCGTCAATAGTTACTGGCGCTCCTGATGACGCAGAGAGTGCAAATAGAATGACTGCAAAGCCCATGTTAAACACCACGCCAGCAATAAGTACGGCCGCTTTTACATACCACGGCTTATACAAAAATGAACGCTTCTTTTCTGGGCCATCTATGTGTGCTGATGGATCTTCGCCAAATATACGAACAAAACCACCGAATGGAATCCAGTTTAATGTGTACTCTGTCTCTCCCCATTTACCAAATGTAAACGCGCGTGGCGGATACCCGACTCCAAACTCCTCAACTCTTATTTTAAATAGTTTTGCGACAATAAAGTGCCCAAACTCATGCACAATAACCAAAATGACGAGTACAGCTATAAATATAAGGACATTCATGAAAGCTATTCGTTTATTTCTTTTTCCTTCTTTTCTAATTGCTCTTCAAATTTCTCATTGGCACCAGTGATTATTTTTTCCATAGCTTCTTTTGAACGGAATTTATCATCCTCAGACATGATTCCTTCCTTCTCTTGTTTTTGAATTTCAGTCCACACATGATCACGCTCGCCACGAAGTGTAATGCGTGCTTCCTCCATTTTTTGCTTAGCGAGCTTAATTAATTGCGTGCGACGCTCTGACGTAAGAGATGGAAACGTAACACGTATACCGTTTGAGTCTGCGCCGATACTGACACCAAGGTCAGCAGCGGTGATAGCCTTTTCTACATCTTTCATGAGACTTCTATCAAATGGCGTCACACGAAGCGTCGTAGGTCCTTCAGTCATAACTGTTGCGGTTTGGTTTAGTGGCATACGTGAACCATACGCATCAACTTTTACACCATCAAGTAATGTTGGTGTTGCGCGCCCAGTTCGTATAGATTTATGTTCATCTACTAACCAGTTTTGAATTTCAGTAACTCGTTTTTGTAATACAGAAAAATTATATTGCATGAAGGTATACTACCATAGAGATATTGTGCGCTCTAGACACCATTCGAAGAGTTATATGCAGAGGACAATGCTTTCGAGGATCATCTTCATCATGGAGCCACTCATTACCATGTCTTTGCGCGCTGTTTGAATACGTGCAATTTTTTGAGCGATAGCTAATTTATGGGCATCAGTCGCCACACGTAACTGTTCACCCAGCACAGTTTCAAGCGCGGTGAGAAGCATCAGCGCCTGGTGTTTATCCTTATTTTCTGTGATGACATCTATGAGCTTAAGCCTTCCTGGAATGGTTGCTCTGAGCAACTCATGAGGGTCAACTGTTGAAAGAGCACTCGCATTCTCTACTTGAGGCAAGTGTTGTACACGAGAGTACACCGTTGGCAGAATCATTTGATGCTTTGGAAAAAAGAGAAACAGAAATACATGTGCCGGAGGTTCTTCGAGAATTTTGAGTAATGCATTTTGTGCCTCAGATGAAATGCCGTCTGCAACAAGAAGTACATATCCTGAACCACCATGTACATTTTCAATTGGCCTCAGTAATGCCCGATCGATAACATCTCTCACATCATCAACGCCACAATACTGCAAAGAAAACACATGTGCATTGTGATTTTGAGACACAGTAATCCCAAAATGATTTTCCAAATTTCTTACTGTTTCAGCAAGTGTTTGTGTAGACCCATGCCCAATATATGCATGGTGCGCTAAGTGCGTCATACTACCAGCGCTTTGAGGTGATTGCTTTTTTGTAGACATCAAGGTGTTTCAATGCTTCTCCGGTCCCCTTCGCAACACAGAATGGTGCATCCTCGGCAAGCACTGCTTTTACTCCGGTGCGACGATAGACGAGCTCTGTAAGATTTCTGAGTTGAGAAGAACCACCAGTCATCGTAATACCGTTATCAATAATGTCTGCAGATAGTTCTGGAGGCGTCTCTTGGAGTACGTCACGGATTGCTTGGACCATTTCACGTAAATCTCGTTGCAGTGCAGTGACTATTTCATTACTCGTTAAATCAACTGAGCGCGGTAACCCCGTCAGATGGTCACGTCCCTTCACTACCATTTTAAGTTCATCTTCAAGCGGTATTGCTGAGCCCACAGTGATTTTTATGCGTTCAGCCATTTTATCTCCAATGGCAAGATTGTGTTGCTTTTTTATATAGTCGGCAATTGAGTGATCAAGTTTATTTCCGGCAACTTTTACTGATTTTGAGGCAACGATACCACCAAGCGATATCACGGCAACATCAGTAGTTCCTCCTCCAATGTCTACAATCATGTGTCCGCGTGCTTCTTGAATTGGAATACCGGCACCAATTGCAGCTAAGATAGGCTCCTTAATTACTTGCGCTGTTTTTGCACCAGCTTTAAGTGCGGCCTCAATAACTGCACGTCGTTCAGTGGATGTGACACCTGCAGGAACAGAAATAAGCACATCTGGCTTAAATAAATTCCATTTACCCAAGGCCTTTCTCATATAGTAGCGGAGCATTGCTTCAGTGACACGGTAATCAGCGATGACACCATCTTTCATAGGACGGTACGCAATAATATCGTCTGGTGTTCTACCAATCATTTCTTTTGCCTCATCTCCAACAGCGAGAATTCTATTTTCTTGTTCAGCAATAGCAACGACAGAAGGCTCATTTAAGACCACACCCTTACCAGGAACGTAGACGAGCGTATACGTAGTTCCTAAGTCAATACCGAGCTGTGGTGAAAAGAATGACATACGGCGTATACTACCAGTTTTTTAAGAACATAGAAAGTAGGCTGATTTTGAGTATCTCTATGGTATTCTCTACCTATGAATGTAGTTTCTGTCATTCCAATTCAGCGCGGTATGGGAATTGAGGAGTTGACGTACTTCACGATTCGAGAGGTGCACCCTGGGGCACTCGTAACGGTGCCCGTTCGCAGTGCCTCATGCATCGCATTGGTAGTATCTGTGCATGCAGTTGAAGACATAAAGACTCACTTAAAAAACCAAAACTTTCAACTGAAGAAGATGGGCGCTGATGCACCGAGACAAATACTCTCGGCACAATTTATTGCATCAATTGAAAGTATCGCGAATTTTCACGCTGCTACCAGTGGCTCTGTACTTTTTTCTCTCCTCCCTAAAGTAATTATTGATAACTATCAGATACTGCCGACACTGCCACCTGCAAGTATCAGCACTAAGACCAGCATTATTCGGAGGTATGCATTGCAATCAGAGTTTAAAGAACGTTGCATTAGCTATAAAAATTTGGCACGAGAATCACTTGCCAAGCAGGAGTCGATATTCTTTATGGTTCCTGAACAACGCATTGGTCAACAACTACAAAGTGAGATTGAAAAAGGTATAGAGAAACATGTAATTTTTTTACACGCAGGTACGACAAAAAAGAAATTACTTGAGTTTTGGTCTCGTATTGCTACTGAAACAGCGAAAGCGGTCGTAATCATTGGCACACCACAGTATCTTTCCCTACCAGTAACTCCTACGACGATAGTTATTGAGGCGGAGGCGAGTACCGCATATGTACGCATGGAACGACCATTTTTGGATATGCGAGTGGTTGCAGAAATTATTGCTGAAACTTCTGGAGCACGCATCATATATGCAGATACGTTATTGCGAATGCAGACATTTGCAGAAATTGAAGCTGGCTTAATTGAAGCGTACGCACCCCTACAACAAAAAATACGCGGGACAGCAACAACAACTATAACTTCTAAATCTCCTGAAGAATCGAAGAAAACATTTTCTTCTGCATTTCACACTAAGATTGTCGAACTTAAAAACCTGCATGTGCACATGGCGTTTATCATTGCTCGTAAAAATATTGCGACAAGTGTTATTTGTACAGATTGTGGCACGCGGTGCATTTGTTCTGTATGTGGCGGACCACAGAGACTGAGTACGCGCATCCGGACCGATGAACGCATTCTCGTGTGTGCACGCTGTGGAGCATCTGAAAGTGCACACACCACTTGCAAAAACTGTGGTGGCTGGAAGTTAAAAATGTATGGCGTTACTACAGAATCCGTCGCACGCATGCTCAGTGCTGAATTTGGAGATATGGATGTTGCTATTTTTGAGGCAAACAAAAAATCGAATAATGAAATTTTGCAAAAGCTTGCTAAAGGCAAGAAGCCAGTCTGCGTTGTGGGAACGGTAGCATTACTCCCCTACGTACATGAATTTCATACCGTACTCATACCATCTCTTGAGGGCTTCTTGTCAGCACCAACATTTGCTGCCGATGAAGATACCATCAGACTTATGGCACACATTCGAGAACAAGTGCATACAGAACTTGTTATTGAAACTTCTCAAACGGGTGACACACCGCTCATAACACAACTGAGGGATGGTGAACTCACTTCATTCCTGCGTGAGGAACTACCTCTCAGAAACTCGTTAAGACTTCCCCCTTCGGCAACGGAGATAACCCTTACCATTTCAGGAAAACGTGAACCAGTTGTTGCTGCAATTAAAAGTATGATTACCACTCTCCAGCCCTGGAAACCGCGTGCCCATAAAGAACTGACACGCATTTCGAGCACTACGGTCTCCCATGAGACAAAAATTTACGTGCCGAGAAGCACGTGGCCATCTGAACAACTGGTTAACGCACTGCGCGCACTCCCGCAACAATTTTCAATAAAAATCTCATAACATTGCTGATATTAAAAAATTCTGCGGTTGCAGAATTTTGAATGTAAAAAAAATGGCGCTGGGAGTCTTCGTGAGAAGCAGCGCCGTCCTTTTGGCGGCAGGCCTTGGGACAAGATGTTCGTTTGGCGACGAACTTCTTACGCATACAAATATCATACTTTTGTTTTTGAGTCAAAAAAAAGAACCATGGCAAGTTGTACAACCTGCCATGGAACATGGGTCAGCTTATCGTGCTACGACGACCCTGCGTAGGGTAGCTTTGCCTTACTATCAGCGTGCCTTCTTCTGCAAAGGCTTCGGCGCGGTATGGGCGGGGGCAACCCCGTGCTTACCACACTTCTTAAGATTACCTTCTGCGCACTTCTGCGCATTGATAGTCTTCATCCACCACGACTGCGCGTGTGCTTGGTCAGTGATGATTGCTGAGACTGCAACGACGCCAATCGTTACAGCCAAGGCTTGTACTACTCGCATGAGTAACTCCTTATCATGCGTGCGAGCTTTTAGTATGGGTAGCTCACCCAGACCCATCGACCACGGGATGAATACCGTTTCTTCGACAAGCGCACACTACCGCTCATCTCTGAACATGTCAAAATTGTTGACAAACAATAAAATAAGCGTAGAGTCTCACCTGCCTGTCGTCTGACCCCTCCCGTCGCCCTCTTAGGGAGTTGTGGTCGCGTATGACGCTGGTAGTCGCTTCCTTTCGGGGGAGAGAGAAGCGCAAGGTGAAGGAGTAGTGAGCGCCCCGCGCACTACCCTTCACCCCCTCTTTTATATTTTCAAAAATCCTTTCGGGGATTTTTTTATTGGGATTTTTTTGTTATACTTTTGCACCATGTCAACACTCACTATTCTTCAGGAAGGAAGTCCGGTACTTCGTGCCCGCTCTTCAGAAATTGAAGTTTCTGAAATTACCGCAAGTGCAACTCAGTCACTCATAAAAAATATGGTCCGCACGCTAGCTGCAGAAAAGCTTGGCGCCGCCCTCGCTGCGCCACAAATTGGTGAGAATGTTCGTTTGTTTGTTGTCGCTCCTGAGGTCCTTGAAAAAAAAGACGGCACCTCAGAAACAAAACCGCTCGTGTGTATCAATCCGGAAATTACAAAACGTTCAAAAGTCACCGAATCACTTCATGAAGGATGTCTGTCCGTACGAGGATGGTGGGGGTATGTCCCGCGATCAGAAAAAGTTACCATGCGCGCATATGATGAAAACGGCAAGGAATTTGAGCGCGGTGCTTCAGGATTGCTGGCACAAATCTTTCAGCATGAAATCGATCACTTAAATGGCACGCTGTATATTGATACAGCTGAAGATATGCATACTGACGAAGAACTAAAAGTACGTGAAGAGGCTGGGAAGCACGCGAAAATTAAACATCCTAATTCATAGTGTATGAGTTCAATTCGCTATGTGTTTCTTGGCACTCCAGAGATTGCAGTGGCGTGTGTTGACGCTCTGACGCAGGCAGGCTTCCCGCCAACACTCGTGATTACTGCACCTAACCGGCCAGCTGGACGCGGACAAGTACTCACTCCCCCGCCAGTAAAAATCTGGGCAGACACTCACCATATTCCTACACTCCAACCCGAAAAACTTGATGAGGTACTCGATGAAATAAGTCTACAGCAATGGGATGTATTTGTACTTGCCGCATACGGACAAATTCTTTCAAAAAAATTCCTAAACATACCCCGCCTCGGTGTCGTTAATATGCACCCATCACTCCTTCCCAAACTGCGCGGACCGTCACCGATACGAACAGCACTACTTACGAATGTGCGAGAGCATGTAGGAGTATCTATAATGATAATTGATCACAAGATGGATCATGGCCCCGTCATTGCCCAAAAGCCGATTACGCTGGAGACGTGGCCACTGATGGGGTCACAACTCGATACCCTTTTAGCAAACGAAGGAGCTCGCCTACTTGCTGAAGTATTACCTGCATATGTCGGAGGTACCATTACTCCACATGAACAAAATCACGAGGAAGCGACGTATTGCAAAATGATAGAAAAGAAGGATGCAGAAATTAACCTTGCAGATGATGCAAGAATAAATTTACAAAAAATTTGTGCATATGATGGTTGGCCAAGTGCATACACCATTTTCGATAAAAACGGAAAAAAGATACGACTAAAAATTATCTCTGCTCATATAGAAGCTGGCACACTGATACTAGACAGGGTTGTACCTGAAGGAAAAAACGAGATGTATTTTTCTGATTTTGCGAGAAACTAGACTTAGCGAAACATATCTTTGATTCGCTTCTGTCCATGACGCACGAGTCGCATCATTCTACCTTTGCGACGAGTGAGCCGGCGCTTGAGCTCATCTTTAGCTAAATCAAGCGCTTCCTTCATTCCACTACCATGTCCCACCGCATGAGTACGTTGTTCAGCGGTGATTACCGTGATATCTGCACGATATATTAGTCCTGAGTGATGCTTCTCATCCTTACTTAGCTCTACCAAAATCTCTGCTTCATGCGCATCCTGGTCGCCTATAAATTTTTCTAAACTTACCACCTTTTCTTCAGCGTAGCTGGTAATCTCATCTGTTAAATCGAAGTTGTCTGTTTTGTATGAGATGTTCATAATGTATGTATTATAGCAGTGTCACAGTAAAAGTTTTCCCCCGTGTGCGTGCACCAGTAAGCATACGCACATTCTGTAAAGGTACGCTGAAATGTCGTGCTATAAGAGTGACAATGCGCTTGTTTGCACGATTGTCCTGCGCTGGTTCCTTCACATATGCATCAAACTGTAATTCCTGTACCTGTTGCCACACTTCTTTTCGTGCTTCGGGATATGCTTTCACGCGAATCGTAACCGCTCCCATGCTACAAATCTAAATCTGGGATGCATACCTTATGCTTCACTTCAGGTGCAGTATTATCTGTACTAAATTTTTTACTGAGGTATTCTATGATATCTCCTGACTCATACATTTCTGTCTCTCCATCAACTAGATACGGAAATTGACTTTTGCCTCCGCGCGCAATCAATTCGTCTTGGACTCCCGCATCCATTTTATTTCGTAATTCATCAAAAGTAATGCCGTGGAGTCGTGCGTACTCAAGTACTCGTTCACACCACGGACAGTGGGTCTTTACGTAAAGAATCATGGTTATTTTTTCTTTTGTCCCAATTCTGTTAAGCGTGTCATTTTCTGTTGAATCTGTTCATTCAACGTCGTTGCCTCAGCACGCACATGCTCGTCTGGGTCAGTAAACACACTCATAAGTGCGGCATGCTCCTGCATGAGAGTATCGCCATGTGTAGGGTGCGATGTGTCGAAGTCACTTTGCATGCCAGAAGTACTGCTTGGCTGAAATGACTGTCTACTCATCGCTAAACTTCGCAAACGTGATTGTAAATCCTTTAATTCGGCTTTTACTGTAGCAATTTCTGCACGTTGTTCAGGTGTTTTTCCTGTTACCATTGTTAATCCACGCTGTATTAAATCTTTCATACCTAAAGTATACAATACAACATACAAATAGCATTCTCTACATACGTACACAGATGCTTGAATTTGAGAGAATCTCCTATACAATGTCACACATTCCAACACGTTTAACGCGTATGGAAAATATTCCGGAGTAGCTCAGCGGTAGAGCAGTTCCCTGTTAAGGAATTGGCCACAGGTTCGATCCCTGTCTCCGGAGCCAGCATATTCTTAGCCCTTAATGCGAAAGCATTAGGGGTTTTGAATTACATTCGGAAATAGGAGTCGACGAGAGAGTGTGCGATGTTTACACATATGATACCCAGCATAAAATAAAGCACCCATCAAAGATGCGAATCAATGTAAACTTTTCATGTATACTGATTATGATTATTCGCTAATTACACACATATGACGACTGAAGAATTTAAAATTGACGGAAAAGAACTTTACGCGAAAGTGAAAGCTCTTATTTCTGAAGGTAACGCACGGCGCATTACCATTAAGAAAGAATCTGGAGAGACATTACTTGAGATTCCCCTCGTGCTTGGTGCAATCGGTGCCATTATCGCTCCAGTTCTTGCCGCGGTAGCCGCTGTTGCAGCATTACTTACAAAATGCTCAATCGTTGTTGAAAAAAATGATACTCCCGCTACAAACGAGGAGACCGTAGTACAACCTACCACGACAGCCGAAGACCAAAAGTAACCAGTAAGAGCGCCCGCAATAAAAAAACCGATACGAATCGGTGTTTTTTAATTGCACATATATATATCGCTACACACGCAATACTCTGAGTGCATTTAAGATAACCACAACATCGATTGCTTCCTGCACTAACGCACCGGTAGTTGGTGGTAAGTATCCCAACAGGGCAATTATCATCGCGAGCACACTAAACCCAATACCGGCAAAGATTGATTGTCGCGCGATGCGCATGGTTCCCTTACTGATGCGCACTAAGTCTGCTACACGATCAATGTCGTCTACAAGAATTACCGCGTCAGCTGCATCAGTTGAGGCAGTCTCGCCATGTGAACCAAGTGCAACACCAACTGATGCAGCGGCAAGGGCAGGTGCATCATTGACACCATCACCAATCATTACCACTGGACGACCAGCATTTTCTGAAGCGACAACCTTTGCAACTTTATCTTCTGGTAGACAGTCTGCATAGATGATGCCAAGGTGTAATTTTTCGCGGAGCGTTTCTGCTCGAACCTTTGTATCACCGGTGACGAGAACAGTCGTATATCCCGCATCAGTGATTGACTGCAATGTCTGCCCAACACTTTCTCGGGTACTATCTTCGAACTCAAGTGTACCAATAACTTCTGTACCCTGTCCCACGTACACAAAAATACCACCACGCGCTTTTACTTTTTCGGCTTCTTGCAAAAGATTTTCTGAAACCGTAACACCGTGCTCACTGAGGTACGCCTTCTTGCCTATCATTGAGACCTTACCGTCAATCGTACCCACAACACCTTTACCAAAAGTTTCAGAGAAATTATCTGGATACGTAAGTACTGTTTTCTGAATTTTCACTGTGGCAAGGACGCTCCGTGCGATGATGTGCGTAGAAAGTTGTTCGAGTGAACCTGCTACAGTGAGTACTTGTTCCTTTGTGAGACCTGTCTTTACTGGTGTGATAGTGACGAGTGTCGGAGTTCCAAAAGTAAGAGTGCCCGTTTTATCAAAAAAGAATTCCTTTGCGTTAGTGACACCTTCAAAAACTCCGCCATGCTTCACGATAATACCCTTCTTTGCAGCGCGACTCATTCCAGCAATAAACGCTATCGGTGCCGCAAGAATAAGTGGGCATGGTGTTGCAACAACTAGGACGGCAACAGCGAGATAAGAACTGTCGAGTACAAAATATGCGATACCAGCAATCACCAAGGTAATTGCGGTAAATACGATACTGTATCTATCTGCCAAACGAACCATTGGCGCCTTTTCCTCTTCAGCTTTTTGCACGAGACGCACAATTGATGCATACGTACTATCTGCGTGCGCCTTATCAACACGAACATGAATGATACTCTCACCATTTACAGAACCACTGTATACACGGTCATGCACGGAGATTTCTCTTCCCATTGGTTCTCCTGTTATCATAGATTCATCAATCGTTGCGGTGCCAAGTACGAGTGTTCCATCTACAGGAACAATTTCCTTTTGTTTTACCAAAACCACGTCACCTATCGCAATATCATGGAGAGACACATCAACAACGCTGTCGCCTACAATTTTATGCGCAACTGTTGGCGCACCAGCAAGTAGTTTTTCAAGACTTCCGCGAGCTTTTCCTTCTGCAAATCGTTCAAGACTCTCTCCCCCCGAGAGCATCAGCAAAATCAAGCCCGCAGCAGCATATTCGCCAATTAACAATGAGGCGACGATGGCAAGAAGTGCAATCACATCAACCCCAAATTCCTTTGCAACTATACTTCGGGTGATATCTACAATGAGTGGTGCTATGCCGAATACGATTACCGCGGTGAGTATATATTGGGCAAACAATGCATAGCCACTAAAAAAATAAACGAGCAACGCTGTTAAAACGGCAACGGCGATTCCTGACTCGAGCGAAAGGTATGGTCGTACTGACGAGAAAAATGTAGACATACCGTCAGTATACCGCACAGCACTCCGTGAGTGAATATTTACTTTATTACCACAAGTGTTCCGAGCTCTGCCCATTCATATAAAATGCGCGCAGTATCTGGTGGAAGATTCACACAGCCACTTGAGTATCGCTTTCCGAAACTGGTATGCCAATACGCACCATGAATTGCGGCTCCTTGCTCAGTAAAATACATAGTCCACGGAACTCCGGGTAAATCGTAGTATTTTTGCGATATATACGGGAGTGGTCCTTGCATATACCGTGAGGGCTGCTTTTTAAAAATTGTAAATACGCCCCGTGGCGTAGGTGTGACCTTGAGCCCAGTGGAAACTTTTGCGGAAAGGAACACTTCATCATTCTCATACGCAACAAGGTTTTGTTCGCTAATAGTTACTACGATTTTTTTTCCATTTGGCACTTGCATTCTTGGCTGTATCTCTTGTTTCCCTTCTTGTAATAAAACACGTACAAATTTTCCATGTATGTACCATCGCCCCGTTACTCGTTCGGGATATCTTAGCTGTGTATCATGACGAATCCTATACCAAACATCTTCACCAACATGCACTTCCTGGTCCACTTCTAAAACAACACCAATACGCGCCTCCTTTATGAGTGCGCTCGTTGCACTCGGGCGAGCGCGGATTTTTGCACATGCGGGGCCCGAAGTAGTACATCCATGCACAACCTCAACAAAATACCCTGCTGCGGCATGTGAAGTTTGAAAAGAAATTGCATACGCACACAGACATACTGAAAAAATAATCGTCTGCAGTGCACTCATGGTAAAAGCATACTACACCTATGCACTTGGAATGAACACTGTATACATGGATAAGCGACTTATTATGCTTGGTATGACTGCGGGCTCATTCTTGGGTGGATACATACCATATCTCTGGGGCGACACTTCTGGATTTGATATGTCCTCAGTTCTTTTTACTGCAGTCGGTGGCTTTGCAGGTATTTGGGCAATGTACCGAATACAGCAATAACAACAGATAGCATCTAGATGGTCTCGTGCCCAAAATGACCCCACATTGCTCTTTGTGCAAATTGAGGTGTCCGTAACTTAAGTAGAGAAATAATGCCTTCAGGGGTCAGGTCATATCCGAGAATCTCTTGCTCTACACCATCAATGACTGCTGTAGCTTGCACAGGCTCTGCAATGCCAATCGAATATGCAAGGTATACGTATACTTCTTTTGCGTTATTTGCTCGCAACAAGTCAACAGCGATTTTTCGTGCCATATACGCGCCACTTCTATCTACTTTTGTTGCATCCTTCCCGCTGAATGCACCGCCACCAACAGGGATACGTGGTCCATATGAATCTACAGCAATTTTTCTTCCAGTAAGCCCTGTGTCGGCATCAAAACCACCAGAGTTCCAATCACCAGCGGGATTACAAAAAATTGACGATACATCACCGTGCTTCATAAGCGTTAGCCATTCTTGTACATCTGCTTCCAATTGAGATTTTGTTACCCCTTGAAATGACGCAACCAGTGACAATATTTTTCCCGTCATCTCATCATAAGTACATTGTGTTTTTCCGTCTACTGGATATTTTTTATACATGAATTGCGCAAGTTTTCTCGCAAAGATTACTTCGGCGGGCATGTACTCCTCTGTTTCTGCGCTCGCATATCCCACCATTATCCCTTGGTCTCCAGCACCCCCCACATCAACCCCCTGTGCAATCTCTCTACTCTGCAATGAGATATGCACGATGATTTTTATTTCTTCGCCAACGACTGTGCGAGCAATTTTTTCATAATCAACCGATGCGGTAGTCGTAATTTCTCCCATAATTACGAGGAGTCCGTGCCCGCCCATACTTTCAACGGCAACACGACTATATGGATCTTGCTGTAAACATGCGTCTAAAATTGAATCGCTTATTCTGTCACACAGTTTATCTGGGTGACTTGGTGTAACACATTCTGCTGAACGCATAGTACGAAAATTATGAGTGCTGACACTCGCTTTATAAGATTCGCTTTCCGAGTACTCATCAATATGATTGGGGCACCGTATCAGCCGGTTGCCGGTGGGTCATTGAGTCATACCTCTTACCACACTCTCGATGAAAGCTCATGTGATTGTAGTATATATAAATGCATACTACAATAGTCACGTGATTGAAGATGCCTCGAACAAATTAAAAAACTTTTGGAAAAAAATCGGTCCCGGTTTTGTGACTGGCGCAGCAGATGATGATCCTTCAGGCATTGCCACTTACTCACAATCCGGCGCACTCTTTGGATACAACCAACTCTGGCTAGTTATTGTTGCCTATCCGCTCATGACTGTCGTACAGGAAATGTGCGGACGTATTGGCATAGTTACAGGACACGGGCTCTCAGGTGTACTTAAAAACAACTATCCGAAAACGATACTTTTTGGAACTACCATTGTTCTTGTCCTCGCAAACGTTGTAAATATAGGCGCAGACTTGGGTGCTATGGCATCCGCGATGCAATTACTTATACCAGTACCGTATACACTCGCACTATTTGTTTTTTCTATTGGCGTCATCGGACTTGAAATTTATATTCCGTACCACCGTTATGAAACAATCTTAAAATATCTCACATTTTCATTGTTCGCATACATCATAACTGCATTTATTATCGGTGTGCATTGGACCGAAGTACTTACACACCTAGTGTTTCCTCATGTAAACCTTTCGCAAACATACATGCTCGGGGTTGTCGCATTTCTTGGTACCTGCATATCACCCTACCTCTTTTACTGGCAAACAAGTCAAGAGGTAGAAGATGAAATCGTCCGAGGTGAAATTTCAGATTTTGGCGAAGGCACTCCGAAGTTCACCGTCGGCGACATGAATCATATGCGTATGGATACTGCACTCGGTATGTTTTTTTCTCAAATGGTTACATTTTTCATCATCATTTCTGTTGCGGGAACTATCGGTCTATCAGGAAGTGTACAACTAGAGACTGCGGCTGAAGCGGCAGAGGCACTTCGCCCACTTGCCGGTGATTTTGCTTTTTTGCTTTTTGCTCTCGGTATCATTGGGACTGGTTTACTTGCTGTACCGGTACTTGCGGGGTCAGCAGGATACGCAGTATCTGAAGCGCTTGGATTGAAAACAGGACTAGAAAAGAACTATGCGAATGCACATGGATTTTATGCGATCATCGCACTTGCAACCCTTGCCGGCCTTGCGGTGAATTTACTTGAGATACCACCAATGCTCATGCTCTACTACTCAGCTGTTTTAAATGGATTACTTGCGCCAATACTTTTGATTGTGATTCTTCTTATAGCGAACAATAAAACAATTATGGGTGATTATGTTAACAGTAGAACAAGTAACTTCTTAGGACTGGTTACAATCATCGCAATGAGTGGTGCGGGCATATTCCTCATATACTCAAGCATCTTTGGATAGGACTGTTAATAGCCTGAACTTTTAATAATTTTTTCAAGTAGTGTTCGAGGGAACATTTGAGGTTTTTCGGCTAGTCCTTGATGATACAGTACTGTTGACGGTGTCAGTCCAGGAAGTGTATTTATTTCAATTACTATAACTTCCCCAGTCTTACAGTGCACAAACGCATCGATACGCGCGTATCCAGAAATTTTCATACATTCTGCGACGCGAGTGATACGTTCCTTGATTTTCTTTTGCACACCTTTGCTGATAAGGCTTTCAGGCGGCGGAGTTATGTTTACCCCAGTACCTCCCTGGAACTTCTCCTCAAGAGAAAGCACCTCTCCATCGGCAACGGTAATGCTGGGGTTGAGCGCGTGGATTTTTCCAGCGATTTCAAGAACGCCTACGGTGACCTCAACGTATCCCGATTTTACTTCATGATGCAACTGCCCTCGCACAACTCTGATAGTGTCTGTGCCCACAAATGCTTCACAGAGAACCTCTGTAATAGGCTCTGTTGGCATTTCCACTATACCTGACTGAACAGAGAATGTGCCTTCGGGTATTGTTTGCTGACCATTCGTAGCGCACTTCATATACTGAGTGAAATCTCCAACGGTATACAAGTGCACTACACCAGATGAACAACCATCCGCACGAGGCTTCACCACAAGGGAGTCGCATTTTAGTTCTTTGCGTACCTGATTCCAGATAGTCGCTGCGTTTTCGATTGTCGCCATATCAGCTGGCACCAACATACCAATTGTCGTACTGACGCCAGGTATTTTAAATTCACGTATACGAACGTTTGTCTCATACTTATCCATACAGAGACGAGACACAGATGCGCTTGAGCCATTAAAAAGAATATGTGCTCGTGCAAGTTGTTCTTGCAATACACCGCCTTCTCCGTCTCCACCATGTAACGCAAGAAATAAGTAGGGTGCACGCGCAATACATGCTTCAAGCGTCATTTTTTTGGGAAGTTCCGGAACATATTTTTCTTTCAGAGATAACTTATGTCGCACTGCGCGCACAAACCAGCCCAAAGTTTCTTCATCTGCGGCTGCACGTGAACAGTTCTCAGATATCTCTTCGACTGTATGATTAAGTGTAAACGAGTATGGTAGTTGCCATACTGCCCCATCATTATCGAGGAGGTATGGTGTTGGCTCGTACATATCAGAGTTACGTAACTTAAGCCACACATTAGTTCCGCTCATGAGTGACACTTGTCGCTCTGATGTTGTCCCGCCGAAAAGTATACCGATAGGTTTACGCTTTTTTGTCATGACGTTTCTCTTTGGCATGACTAAGCCATATCGAATACATGCAGACTGAATAACGGTACGGAGCATGTCACTATGTGAAAGCCCGACGCGCGCAGCTTGTTGAAACAAGAAACTGTTCTGCTCCATGCCAGATATTGGATTAAAGTCTGAGAACCACACAGTTCCATCATTCAGGAGCCACCCATCAAAACGCGCAAAGTCTCGCAACTGAAACAGTGAGAATAGTTGTTCGGCCTCTGCCTGAATGCGCGAAATAATCTCCTGGCTAAATCGTGGCGGACAGTGGTATGTAACGTGTCGAGTAGGAAGATATTTTCTTCTGTAGTCGAATATTTGATTTTCTCTGTAATCAGTTTCAATTTCCGTAGGAAGAATGGCAACCGGAAGACCAAATTTATTTTGCAAAATGATTACAGTAAATTCAATACCGGCAGCGAATGGCTCAATGACCACACGAGTGTCCATGCGTTTTGAAAATAGCAATGAGACTTTCTCACATGCCTCCGCGACGGAGGTTACAGAAAAGACCCCAATACTTGAGCCGCCTGTCGCAGGCTTTACAACTGCGCGAGTGATTGCATGTTTCTTAAAAAAGGCAGTGATGTCTCGTTTGTGGTCCTTATCATAAATTTTAAGCACAAGAGACTGAGGCGCAGTAAAACCATTATTGCGAATAAATTCATTTGCCGTAAATTTGTCGAATGCTTGCTTGCACGCAACTGAACCTGAGCCAATAAACGGAATTGAGTTTTTTTCGAGAATTTTTTGAATTTCACCATCTTCACCAAATGGGCCATGCATCACAGGAAAAACAAGGTCTACTGATTTTTTTAAAAATGTTACAAGCTGTTTTTGCGTAAGTGGAGTTGCAGATTCATGTAGCTTGAAATCAAAGTCTGAAGGAGTGTTAGAGTACAGCTGTGCAGGCGACACCTTATATGCATTTTTCTTCTCGTCGAAATAGATAGGAATTATTTCAATCTCTGCACTATGCACATGATCGAGCACTGAGCGTGCCGAGTTGAGTGAGATACCCCTCTCAAGTGAAGGCCCTCCACAAAGTAACGCGATTTTCATTTTTTTGCAGATTTAAATAATAAATAATACGGCTTAATGAATGTATTATTTACAATACTCAAATTCATTTGAGTATAAGTATTGCTTATTTTTGCAAAAATACAAGTATAGAACTAAAGGTCGTGTGGAAGCTGTGGATCATTTTCGCCATATAGTGCAAAAAGCGCTACGCCTCGTATACCCATTCTTTCTGCAAGTTCAATTTTTGAGCGGACTGCTTGTGCGTCTGAGAGTACCGCAAGATATTCTCCTGCAAACTCTCCTGTTGGAATTTTATAGGTAAAGGTTAATTCACCTGATGCGCCACGCGTTGGAGAACCGCCATAGAGACGCGCACGCTCCATTGCTTGCACATAGGTAAGTGAGCGCATACGTTCATAGCTCCAACCGGTTCCCTTCTTCGTAATTTTATATGCATGACCATATGTGGGAATACCGAGTTCAATTTTTTTAGGATCTATAAATTTGACGAGTGTTTTCAAAACTTTTTGTACCCATGCGACATCGGCAACTGGCATGTAGAGCTCTGTCTCGTGCAACTTGCCAAGTACCGGGTCAGCGTTACGCTGATCATACGTCATCACACGAACTACATCGCACACTGAATTAATAACTTTATAATCATTTACATATTCTTTCTCTCTTTGTATCTGTTCTTCGTACGGTCTATTTGCATTTCTTGTTTCAAGCGTACAAATTAAAGACTTATCAATTTTTTTAAGCTCGGCCTTCAACTCTGTAAGAAACGCAGAGAACCCGGCTCGCGTCTCGGTGTTTTTTCCTTCGTAGTCAATATCAATACCGTCGTAGCCGCCACTTACATATGCAGTACTGCCTTTCATAATTGTCACGATTGAATCGATATGCTTTTTCCTTTTTTTTGAGTCAGAGAGGACTGTATGAATCTCGCCACCTTTAAGCCAAATAATGCTTGGTGTAATTTTTTTACCCGAGAGTCGAGCAGTTTGTAATAGAGATGACCAGTTGCCCAATTTTAGGTCTGCCTTACTTGCAATGGCACCAGTCGAGTCTACTTCATACATAAATGGGCTAAACGTGTCTATGTAAATCATCGCCTTTTGCGCCTCTGCCGTCCCATTCTCCTTTCTCCAATACGGTACCCACGCACTTACATGCAACTCTGTACCCGAATCAACAATAGTTCTCGGTGGGAGCGTCACACCTTGTATTGTCATCCCTAGCGCAGCTTCAGCAGGCTGAGAAAATAACGAGGCACAGAGTAATAATAAGGATGAGATATACAACATATATATAGTATACCGTATGAACTGCCAAAATCTTACTGTCCGCTCTGTTACGACGCCTTCATTCTATTCTTTTTGAAAAATTGTGGCTGATTCTTCTTATATGAGTTTTTAACTAATGCTTTCTTGAACGTTACTGGGAGCTTGTCATATAGTCTGCAGTATAGACCGCAATAGTTTTTGTTTACGGAAAGACATGTATCACAAGAGATATAGAGTATGTGACACGCCTCATTCTTGCAGTGATAGTGTGAGTCAGCCTTAGTATTTTTACACATATGGCACGTAGCAATAATCTCGTTTGAAATTCGCTCACCAAGACGCTCATCAAAAACAAAATTCTTGCCATGAAATTTGTTTGGCAAATGTTCTTCACGTACAACACGAGCGTAATCAATAATCCCTCCACGCAAGTGACGCACATTTTTAAAACCTTTATGTTTCAACCAAGCCGATGCTTTTTCACAACGTATACCCCCAGTACAATACAAACCAATCGGGGCATTCTCCTTTCCCTTCAGGGCCACTTCTGCAATTTTTAGTTCTTCTTTAAATGTATCTACATCAAGTACCACTGCGTTTTCAAATTTTCCCACTTCAGCTTCGTATGCGTTACGCATGTCGACAACAACAGCTTCTGGATTTTCTAAAAGTTCGTTAAATTCCTTTGGTGACAAGTACTCTCCCGCAGTCCATGATTCAAACGTTGGGTCTGTAATACCGTCCGCAACTATTTTTTCTTTTACTTTAATCGTAAGCTTTAGAAACGACAAATTGTCTTGCTCGACTGCAATTTTATATGGAATGCCAGCAAACTCTGCTTGGCTCTGGATGTATTCGTTAAATGCATCCCAATGATGTGTAGGTACGTTCATTTGGGCGTTGATGCCCTCATGTGCGAGATAGATACGACCTCTGCATCCGAGTGACTCTAGTTTTTCATACATCTTGTCCCGCAAAGTATGTGGCTCTGTGATATGCACATATCGATAGAAAGAAAGCGTGGTGCGTTGAAAATTTTCTTGTTCTAGGTCGGCAAGTAACTCTTCTCTTGATTTATTGTTTGCGAGCTTAAACATGCCTAGAGAGTACCATATACTCACCAGGATTTAAATAGTAGATTACGTGATGCGAATTCGAGTGCCCGAAAGAATTGCCCAGCCAGTAAACACACACGCACTGCCTATCATGAACGGCACGTAAATACCAAGGAGTCCGCCAGCAATACCTGAAATGAGCGGTGCAGAACTTTGAGCAAGAGCCATTACTGAGCCATTCACTCCAAGTGCCGCTCCTTGTCGCTCAGGAGAAACACTACGACTGATAAGCGCCGTAATGTTCGCCATTGAAAGACCGTTAGGTATCGCAATAAATGGGATACACGCGTATAGAAATGCACTTGATGGCATGAACGGGTAAGACGCAAGCGCACACGCAAGCAGCGGCAAGGTAACTTTAAGAATTTGACGTTCTGTATATTTTTTTGTAACCAACCTCAAAATAAACAACTGCGTAATCATCACCCACACACCAATAATTCCGAAAAAGATGCCGATTTGTGATGCAGAAAAGTCATACTGTGCTACAAGCAGTATGCCTACGAATGAAGTGAAGAATGCAAACCCGGTCTGGTAGAAAAAATTACTTGCATATACCACACGTGCATCAACATCTTTAAGAGCCTGTTGAATGTTTCGTATTCCCTTGAACACAGAAATGCGTTGCTTTTCCTTTCGCACGTGGTGAGTTTCCGGTAAAAAGAACATAACCGAAACGACATTACAAAGACCTAAGATACCTGCAAAGAAAAAGGGTGCCGCACCTACGTGCGGGAACATATCTGCGATAAAACCACCAAGGAGTGGGCCCAAAATAAATCCTGCACCGAACGCAGCACCAATGAGACCAAAGTTTTTCGCTCGATCTTTCGGTTCAGTGACATCTGCAATACATGCCTGTGCGACACTAAAGTTTGCACCTGCAAGACCTGCAATTGCCCTACTCAGAACGACGATAATGAGTGACCCTGCAGTTATTCCAAGCCCAAACATAAGCTGAGACAATGCAAGTACAGAAACCCCAAGCAATAGCACGGGCTTGCGTCCATATACATCAGATAGCTCGCCAAGAATTGGTGCGGCAAAAAATTGCATAATTCCATAGAGGGCAGTAATAAAACCGGTAAACATATACTGTTGTGTTACCGTAAACCCCGTAAGGAGAAAACTTTGAGATGTAGGCTCTGTGAACAGAATAGGAACGATGGGAATAATCATCCCAAAACCAATCATGTCAACAAGTAGTGTAAAAAAGAGAACTGGAAGAATATTTTTTTTCATGATGACACTGTATCACATACCATCTCTTTACATATTTGTTATACTTATGTTCATGATTTCAAGCATGAATGCATTACTATTAGGCCTCGTTGAAGGCATCACTGAGTTCTTGCCTGTCTCGTCAACCGCACATTTAGTAATTACAAATGCACTACTGGGAAACACACTCAATGCGAGTAGCGTTCAGACATTGGAAATCGCAATACAAGGAGGAGCAATCCTTGCCGTCCTGGTCTTCTTTTACAAAGAATTCTTTTCAAAGGTAATATTTACTCGCGTACTACTCGGCACAGTACCCGCATTATGTATTGCATTCTTACTGAAAGATGTTGCAGAAAAATTTTTAAGCAATATGCATGTCATCGCATGGGCGCTCATTCTCGGCGGATGCGTGCTCATACTTATAGAGCAGTGGACTAAATCACAAAAGCGAAATATTAAAAATGAGATGAGCACCAGAGACGCAGTCTTAATGGGACTCAGTCAGTCCCTTGCCCTCATTCCTGGTGTCTCTCGATCTGGTGCAAGCATCGTCACAGGACTCTTACTCGGTAATTCTCGAGAAACAATTGTCACCTATAGTTTTTTCCTTGCAGTACCACTACTTGGCGCTGCTTCACTCTATTCACTTTTAAAGCACCCTGAGACCATAACTGACACGGCCCTGTTTATCCCCTTCCTTGTCGGGAGTGTCGTCGCATTCGTTTCGTCGCTACTGGTAATAAAATATTTACTCATATTTGTGCGTACGTATTCATTTGTACCGTTTGGTGTATACAGGATTATTCTCGGCATTTGTTTACTTTTACTTTATTAAAAATCACTTATGAAATTGATTGAAAAACTCATGTATGCATATGCGGGCGTTCATATTGCACTCCGGCAAGAACAGAATTTTCGAATTGAGCTCGCCTTATTCCTTACAACACTACTCGCAGGAATTTACTTTTGCATAACGACAACTGAGTGGATTGCGATTTTTACAATTTCTGCAGTAGTACTTTCGATAGAAATTATAAATACAGCGTTCGAAGAAATTTGCGATAAATTTCACCCTGACCACGATCCACATATAGAGAAAATAAAAGATTTGGCTGCTGGTGCAGTACTTATAATTGCACTTGGTGCACTCTCAGTAGGCATACTTATTTTTATTCCATATATACTAAAATTATGGATATAAATGCGAGTACTGAATCGCTTATTTCAAGTATAAGAACGCCAGGGGGAGATATATTTTTCCATAGCATTGCCTTACTTACTTCAGAATATATTTTCTTTTCTCTCATTTTTTTTCTAACGATTCTCGCTTTTAAGAATAAACGTATTCGTGCCCTCACAGAATTTGAACTAGCAACAATCATTACTACTGCAATCGCGACACTTATCCTTAAATACACACTACTTGTGTCGCGCCCGATACCTATAGCTATTGCACTTGGAACAGAACACACGCCATCATTCCCTAGCTTACACGCAGCAATGATTACAGCACTTGTTGGATCACTGTATATAACAGTATATCCACAGCTACGCACATCGATGCAGAAAAATATTTTTATTATTCTTTCTCTATCAGCATGGGTAATAGTGCTTATAAGCAGACTATACCTTCGTGTGCATTATATGACAGATATCATTGCTGGGTGCGCAGTTGGATTCTTGTGCATTCTGCTCTGTCGCTATATGATGCGCAAATGATTCCTTTTTTTGATGGCAGTATTAATGAACTCGTAACAACACTTGGTTATCTCGGTCTTTTTTCTATTGTATTTGCTGAATCAGGAATTTTTCTCGCAGCATTTTTGCCTGGAGATAGTCTACTCTTTACTGCGGGCATACTGGCAACACAAGGTCTATTTAATCTCTACACACTTTTTGCAATATTTATGTGTGCCGCAGTATTTGGTAATAGTTTCGGTTATTGGTTTGGCCACACGTTTGGCAAACAGCTTTTCCTAAAGGGTAACCGTAAACTGTTTAAAGTTGAACATCTCGAACGTACGCGCGATTTTTACGAGAAGTACGGGGCTAAATCAATTGTGTTTGCACGATTTGTGCCTATTGTCCGCACGTTTATTCCGATTTTTGCAGGAATAGGTGAGATGCGCTATCACACCTTTCTTTTTTATAACATCATAGGTGCAACCATTTGGGTATCTACACTACTACTCCTTGGATACTTCTTGGGTGCTACTGTACGAGATATTGAGAAATACCTTATTCCGATAATTCTTGTCATTATTCTTGTTTCTTTTGCTCCAGTAATTTTTGAATTTTTGAAAAGACGGAATCGCAAAGACGCTTAGCACTCTCTAATTTAGAAGATACTTCTTGCGTACATACCACAGGCAAGTGGCCGCTCTGCACCATCATGAATTTCAACAAGTGCGATTTCACCTGAAGAAACAGTTCCGTGACGACTTTCACAAAGAGGACGAATCATGTTTTCAAATGTCATCGGAGAGTACCCTGCAGCATACCCACTCATAAGAAAGAAAAGTGGTGTAGGGCAGAGGAGTTGCATGGTTTTTTCTATGAGAGGCGCGAGTGATTCTTCAATCCGCCACACCTCACCCTTTGGACCACGACCAAACGCGGGAGGATCCATAATAATGGCATCATACTTTGAGCCACGGCGGATTTCTCTTTCTACAAAGGCGAGCACGTCGTCAGTAATAAAACGAATGCCGTCAGCAGGTATATTTGACAGACGAGCGTTCTCTTTAGCCCATGCATTTGAAACCTTAGATGCATCGACGTGCGTTACAAATGCTCCAGCCTCGGCAGCAGCAAGTGATGCGCCACCAGTATATGCAAATAAGTTAAGTACTTTTATTGGTCGTCCTGCGTTTCGTATTAACCCTCGAAACCAGTCCCAGTGAGCCTTTTGTTCTGGAAACAAACCAGTGTGCTTAAAAGATGTGGGACGTATTGAAAACGTAAGACCGGCATATGAAATCGTCCAAGAACGAGGTGTCTCCGGTCGAATATGCCATTCACCTTCTTTACCATTGCGGGTGAACTGCGCGTGCGCACGAACCCACTCTGACTCATCGGAAAGACGGTGCCACAAAGCCTGAGGGTCCGGACGTGCAAGCACAAATGCACCATAGCGTTCGAGCTTCATTCCATCACCACTATCAAGTAGCGCATAATCCTCTGAGGGCTGTACTCTAAGGATTTTTGAAGGTTCCATAAGTCAGCATTGTACCCTATGTATCCACAGTGTCGAAGATGTGCATGTGTGATACAGTGCATTTCTATGAAAAACATCACTCTTTACGAGATTACCGTACCACTTTTTATAAAGACACTTGAAAATATTGACGCGCAACTTGAGAAAGCAATCATATTTGCAGAACAAAGAAACGCAGATGTGAATAAGCTACTTCATGACAGAATAGTATTTGACCAGTTCCCACTCGTTAAACAAATACAGATTTGTACTGACATCGCAAAACGAACGACTGGCTATATTGCAGGTATCGAAATTCCAAAATATGAAGACACAGAGACCACAATGCCAGAAATAAAAAATCGCATCGAAAAAACTCTTACGTATATACGCTCAGTTACCCCTGAACAATTTGAAGGAAAAGACAACATGCTTATTCCTATGAGCTGGATGCCAACGAAAGGATTATACGCAGCAGAAGGTGCTTGTATTTACACTGTGCCTAACTTTCTTTTCCATGCAACGCTTGCGTATGAAATTCTCCGTAAGAACGGTGTAGCGCTTGGAAAAATGGACTACATCGGACAACTGCCATTGGTTGATGTCGCGTAATGAACAACAGCATGACCCCAGCAATACAAATTAACTCACTCGTCAAAAAGTATGATAACGGTACCGAAGCACTGAAGGGTGTCTCGTTATCAATTCCACGAGGTGAGTTTTTTGCATTACTCGGGCCAAACGGCGCAGGAAAAACCACTATCATTGGTGTGTTAACTGGTCTTGTAAATAAAACTTCTGGCACTGTATCGATTCTTGGAGAAGATATCGATACAGCACAAAGTAGTACCCGTGAGCATATTGGTGTCGTTCCTCAAGAAATAAACCTTAATATATTTGAAAAACCGCTTGAGATTGTCGTAAATCAGGCTGGTTACTACGGAATTCCTCGTTCAGTTGCACTCCCTCGCGCTCATGAACTTCTTGAGAAACTTGGGCTTGGTGACAAAAAGTTTGTAATCTCAAGAACTCTTTCCGGAGGAATGAAGCGACGCCTCCTTATTGCTCGTGCGCTCATTCATAAGCCGAGCATCTTGGTTTTGGATGAGCCGACTGCCGGAGTTGACGTTGAACTCCGCAGAGGGATGTGGGATTTCCTTAAAACTTTGACTGCTGAAGGTGTAACTATACTGCTCACAACACACTACTTAGAAGAAGCTGAGCAACTGTGTAAATACGTTGCCATCATAAATAAAGGAGAAATTATATCGAACGGCACCATGCAAGAGTTGCTCAATAGAAAGCAGTCAAAGACTTTTTCTATTGAGTCCGCAGACGCAATTACACCCGAACACTTTGTGGAACTCAAGAAAGCAGGATTTGTTGCAGTGAGCCCAACAAGCATCGAAATCACCGTAAGCGGTGACGGTGCCTTTACAACAGCACTTCGCGCTGTGACTGCATCAAAAATAATTGTTAAAAATATAGAACAAAAAGGAGGAAAACTGGAAGATATATTCGTTGAACTTACCTCATAACTCTTTATGGATTACTACAAACAATCAATTGCTTTTTATACGATAGTGCGAAAAGAAACGATTCGCATTTTGCGTATTTGGATGCAAACTTTTCTTCCATCTGTCATAACCTCAGCTCTGTATTTTATTGTCTTCGGCTACGTGCTCGGTGGGCGTATTGGCGAGATAGCTGGCTTTCCATACATGCAATTCGTCGTACCAGGTCTCGTGCTTCTTTCTGTAGTCACAAACTCATTTATGAATGTCTCTTCGAGCTTCTTTTCAGCAAAATTTATGTCACGGAACATTGATGAACTTCTTATTTCTCCAGTGCATCCGTGGGTAATTGTTGCCGGATTTACTGCAGGTGGAATGGTGCGAGGAATTCTCGTAGGTATGTGCGTCATTGCAGTCTCTCTCTTCTTTGTAATACCGCCAGTCACCCACCCTTTCTTCATTGTGCTCTTTTTAATTCTTTCGAGTATGCTCTTTTCACTTGGTGGTTTAGTGAATGGTATTTATGGAAAAACATTTGATTCGAGTTCAATCGTACCAAATTTCGTTATTACACCACTCGTCTATCTCGGTGGGGTATTCTACTCAAGCGCGCAACTTCCTGCATGGTTTCAAACGGTGACACATCTTAATCCTATATTTTACCTCGTGAATGGTTTTAGATACGGCTTCTTAGGTATCAGTGATGTTGCCATTTCGAGTTGCGTCATTGTACTCTGCTCACTCATTGCGCTTCTTATTATGGCGAATGCCTATATGATTCGTATTGGACTCGGTTTGAAGCAATAAAAATACCTCAGATTAAGCCCTGAGGTGCGGCCGGCACCGAGGGTGGTGCCTAGACTTCAGTATCTCCTTCCATGCAATGTTCGGGCACACGAACCACTTGCTGTTCACCAACAAGCATGCGAAGTATCTGACGATACTCAGCAATATTCGCTCCGCCTTGGCCTTCGCCGCGACGAATAAGGCTTACCAACCCTTCCTTAAGGGCTTTCTGCTGCACTTCTGTGAGAACCAGACTCTTATCCGGCATCGTAGTCTCCCTCTCGCCGTGATGAACTATTCTGAGCCCGTCCATCAAAAAGGCATACTTAGTTCTCTCATAGTCAGTCTCTACTTGCAACTACCAGCGTATGCTTGTTTTGCCAAATTTTTTAAGATATGTGTTAGCACGTGAGAATGGCTTACTGCCGAAAAATCCCTTACGTGCAGAAAGTGGCGAAGGGTGTACAGATGTAATGACATAGTGTTTCTGAGAGTCTATGAGGAATTCCTTCTTCTGTGCATATGCTCCCCATAACATAAATACTATATGTTCTCGCTCATCAGATATTTTTTTAATAATTGCATCAGTGAACTCTTCCCAGCCCTTTCCTTGATGACTGCCTGCTTGCCCCTTACGAACAGTCAGTGTTGCATTTAAAAGTAATACTCCCTGTGTAGCCCATTCAGAAATTGCATATGTTCCCTCGTGCATGCGTGAAGGCGTCAGACCTGTATCGGTAGACACTTCCTTAACAATATTTTTAAGTGACGGGGGCATGAGCACGCCATTTTCTACAGCAAAACTAAATCCAATGGCTTGGTTATCGCCATGATACGGATCTTGCCCAAGAATCACGACTGCCACCTTCGAGAGCGGACACGCATTGAGTGCCGCAAAAACATGTTGAGGAAATGGAAATACTTTTGTGAAAGTATATTCTGACTGTATATATGCGGTTAATTTCTTAAAATAAGTTTTTTCAAACTCATTTCCCAGTACCTGTTTCCACTCAGTATCTAAATGTTTGAGGAAACTATCCATGGTCTATATGATATCATGCACGAAAAATTGATTCGTATGTACAAGAAACTATCATTGCAATCAGGCGCCTTACTCTGTCTCGTGAGTTCATTACTTATTGCCTTACTCATTTTTGGTAAGAGTGTAGAAAAGAGCCATGCAAATCCTACAATTCCTACTTTTGATACAACTGAAATACCAACACCATCACCAACCGAGACGCTGACGAGTCCCGCTACATCAACAACACCTTCTGAACCAAAACTAACCAACACCGCCACGACACTTGTACTCGTAACTCGAGTAATAGATGGTGACACCATTGAACTAGAGTCTGGAGAAAAGGTGCGCTATATCGGCATAGATACGCCTGAGTTACATGCACGTAATGGAAGTGGTACAGAGTGCTACGCAAGTGAAGCGGCAGAGAGAAATGTACAATTGGTCTTTCAAAAGTATGTGCGCCTGGAGAAAGATACAACGAATACTGACAAATATGGCCGACAACTCCGATACGTATATATAGACGACACGTTCATCAACAAACAGCTCGTACTGGAGGGTTTTGCACGAGCAAAAAAATACCCTCCGGATACGCGAGAGAGCCAACTACTTGAACAAGCAATGCAGAGCGCCAATGCAAATTCCTTAGGGCTCTGGGGCAATTGTGTGGCACATTAAAAAACCACAGATATCTGTGGTTTTTTAATATTGCATGTATTTACACTAGCTGCTACTGAGCAGTCTTCGGACGCGCCTCACAGACTGTTCCATCCTTATCTCCATCAAGTCGATACACGTCCATGTTTTTTCCAAGACCCTTACAACGGTCATACACGGTCTGAGCTTCTGGTTGAGTTCTGAAGTCATCGCAATTGTAATCAATATCTTGTGCAGTACAAAACGCATCAACACTGCCTGGTATTAGGTTACCCGTTTCTGGATCACGTTGAATTTGTGATGCAGCGAAAGACCCTGTTTTGACCAGCTGTACTACATCAAAATCCTTATTGTTTACTTCCATACCAAACGCAAGCATGAGCAGTCCAATTGCCCCACCAATCAAAACTTTTGCCCACGTAGTTTTGGCAAAGAAGAATGCAATACCTGCGAGTACGATAAGACCGCCTATGACCCACAGACGTGCCTTCTTGTTACCGCGTAATTCTTTAAAGTTCATACGTCGGCTACAATTATTTACTTAACTGTGTGAGGACATAGTAAAACACTGCTCGATACTTTCGTTTAATCGGCTTCATTTTTGCTACGGCCTTCTTTATAAGCTTCATTCCCGCGGCAGCATCAGTGATTTTTAACTCGTCAGCAACAAAACTCTTATACACTCGGTCAAGCTCAGCTGTATCAGCAACAGCAACAAGCTGTGCGTCTTTTGAGTAATTCGCAGCACCAAGTCGTTCTACAACCTCACCAAAAACAGCAAGATTAAGTGGAACTTTTGTCTGGTGTAATTGTTTAAGGTATGACTGTACTAATGCAATTTTGTCTACTTTTGCCATATATCGTTATTATTTTTTAATGCCGAAAGTATAGCATGCAGGTCTCTTTGCATGGTAGTATTGTATCCATGGAAATCGCAGCGAGTTTTTGGTGGTTCGTCCTTGTATTGTCGACGATAGCCTATTTTGGCTATGGGATTATTCTTATGTATCATTGGTTTAGATACACACTTGACGGAGTTGCAGCTACATTTGCTGCTCTCATTTATTGTTCAGCGGGCGCAGTGTTATGCCTCACCATGGCAAGCGCTATACTTTCAATGTAATTTACATAATCATGACCAGCTTCATACACCATATTTTAGACCAGGATGAACGTATCTTGCTCAAAGTACGCAAGCACTGGTTTTTAATTGCTCGTGATTTTTCGGGAACGATTGCAATGATTCTTGTACCCCTATTCTTTCTAGGTGCTGCCCCGACAGAAACTAATGTACTTGCTCAGCCCGAAGCTATATTTTTAACCTGTCTCTGGTTTTTGGCCGGCGGTATTGCACTCGCTACAGTGTGGACAAATTATTACCTTGATATTTGGCTTGTTACTGACAAACGCATCGTTAACGTAGAGCAGATAAACCTTTTCCACCGCGAAACAACAACATTACGTATTGAACGTATTCAAGATGCGAGTGTTGAAGTCCATGGTTTTATACAAGAAATGCTCGGCTTTGGAACTATCAAGATTCAAAGTGCGGGTGACTCTGGCAATAACATGCTTTTTTATGGACTTAAGAATCCTGAATATGTGCGCGGGGTCATCTTAGAGCAAGTTGACGCCGTTACCGAACACAAAAATAAAATTGAGTTTACCTCTAACGAAAAACCGATTTATACTGAATAACTCTGGGTTCATGGAACATACACGCACCAGCGGGACATTCACACTTCAGCAATATATAGGGCTTGCCATTTGGGCAACTGTCCTCGCGTCATTCGTCTCATTTCTTTTTATTAAGAACATTCACTTACGCGATCTGCTCGATTTTATTCTCGAGTATACAACGCGCTCATGGCTCGGAGTCATGGTTTTCTTTTTAGCATATGCACTTCGACCGATACTCTTTGTCCCCGCAGTATTTCTTTCGTTGCTCGGTGGATTTTTGTTTGGTTTTTGGCCGGGTGCACTCTATATTCTCGTAGGAGAAACTCTTTCATCAAATATTTCCTACGCGCTTGGATACTTCTTTGGATCTGACATCATCTCTGACAAAAAAAGTACGATGATTTCTAAATTCAAGCAACATATCGAGAAGGCATCATTTGTTCCTATTCTTATTATGCGCCTTCTCTATCTTCCTTTTGAAATAGTAGATTACGCCGCACCAATGCTTGGCGCTCGATGGTTTCCATACTTTACCGCCACACTGTTGGGTAGCATCCCGGGGGCATTTACTTTTGCCTCACTCGGTGCGTCTGTAAAAAACATTGATGAAATGAGTATGTCAGTCTCTATAATTGACCCCCGCCAAGCATTGTTTTCTATACTGTGCATTGTGATATCATTTACCATTGGCTACATTGCCCATACATGGTACAAACGAAAGTACCCGCACCATCACTAGCAAATAATTACATACTATGGCAACACAAAAGCAATCAACGGAAAGTTACAAGGGAGTGCGTGATTTCTACCCAGAAGACCTCTACTACAGAAACTACATTTTAAATACATTCGCAAAAACAGCACAGTCATTTGGTTATGAAGAATACGACGCTTCGATTCTTGAGCCAGCCGAACTCTACCGAGGCAAGACAAGCGATGAGATTGTAAATGAACAGACATACACTTTTATGGATCGTGGTGACCGAGAAGTAACATTACGTCCAGAAATGACCCCGACTGTTGCACGACTTGTCGCACAGCGCAGACGCGAACTGGGCTATCCGCTACGACTTTTTTCAAACCCAAACATGTTTAGGTACGAAAAGCCACAACGCGGACGTTTGCGAGAATTTTGGCAATTTAACGCGGATGTTTTTGGCATTAAAGGAGTAGAGGGCGATGCAGAAATTGTCGCACTCGGACATGCATGCATAACAGCATTTGGGGCCACTGAAAGCCAATTTGAAATTCATGTAAACGACAGACGTGCATTGAATGCCATTTGGGCCGAAAACTCACTTTCTGATGATGAGCAGAAAAAAGTAATGGCTCTTCTCGACAGAAAAGCAAAAATGACTGAGGAAGATTTCTTGCGTCAGATGGATAATGCAGTGGGTACCAAAACAACACACATACTTACCTCACTCAAAAATATTGCTGACTACCCAACCCTTGTGGAATTAATGAGCTACCTAAAATCATTGGGCGTTTCAAATGTTAAAGTAAATCCGGAACTCGTTCGAGGTTTTAATTATTACACCGGTGTCATCATGGAAGCGTTTGATACATCTCCCGATAACAGGCGAGCAATGTACGGCGGAGGTAGATATGACAATTTGCTTACACTGTTTGGGGAAGAACCAATTCCTACCGTGGGGTTTGCCATTGGTGACGTAGTCATGAAAGACTTTTTGCAAACACATGGACTTCTTCCAGCATATACTCCGGCAACAGACGTAATGATTTGCGTTGTTGATGCTCCCGCAATTACACAAGCGTATGCGCTCGCAAAAAGTCTCAGAGATGCCGGTGTCAGCGTTGCAGTAAATTCATCTCTCCGTAAACTTCCAGACCAATTCAAGTCTGCAGAAAAATTGTCGTTAAAAAAAGTTATTGTACTTGGTAGCGCAGATACCGACACATTCTCGTTAAAAACGCTCGGTGCATCAACAGAAGAGCGCTGTACTTTTGAGCGACTCGTCGCAGCACTTACCCACAAGGTGTAACTCTCTTCTTGTGATACCATCACATCCCATGACTCCACGTATCGTAGTGTTTGATATCGAAACCAGTAATACGTTCCAAGATGCGGGAACCACTGACCCTGCGAAGTTAGATTTAGCACTGATTGGCATTTACGACTCCCTTACAGATTCATACGATTCATTCGTACAAAGTGAACTGCCACGCCTCTGGGGAATTCTTGAGCATATTGATATGCTTGTCGGGTTTAATTCTGAGCACTTTGACTTGCCGTTACTGAATAAATACTATCCAGGAGATCTCACCTCTATTCCCCACCTCGATTTACTCACTGAAGTACACAAAACACTTGGGAGACGCGTCCGCCTGCAGTCACTCGCTGAAGGGACATTAAAAGCGAAAAAGGGCGGGAGCGGTCTTGAATCAATTACTTGGTGGAAAAACGGCGAAGTTGAGAAGGTTCGAAAATACTGTCTCAAAGATGTTGAGATAACTAAAAAATTATTCGACTATGCCATGGAGCATAAATCACTGAAATACTCAGACTTTGGGCGGGCACGTGAAATTGCGCTCGATACAAGCGCCTGGCTTAAAACTAACAACAGCGCAATGACCCACACACTTCCCTTTTAATTTGTATTTATCAGCAAATATCGTAGACTCATCCTGGGTTCGTCAACCAGCCTCTAACCCAGGCCAACCGTGGGGAAACTATGCGGATTGAGACGAAGGACAAGGGCGACAAGGAATTGACACGCGCACGATGCGAAGCGAAAAAGCTTGGAGAATACTGGGTATTCTCTGGGTGGGACAAAGAAGGTAAAGGTCCGAACGAGAGGACTTATGCCATCTTTAAATCCCGTGCCAAGTTGGGCTTGAAAAGGCCGGACAAGGTCCATCGCGAGCCACTCGGCAGACAATCCAGCTATCGCGCTTGAAGATGGCTGTCGGTACCCCGCCGACAGCTACTTTTTTTACACTTGCAGAACGAGACATCCTACGCTATTCTTTCACTTGATGGAAAAACGAAAAGTACCAATGATTCTGAAATTAGCTGATGGTACCGTCTTCAAGGGAGAAAGTTTTGGTTTCGTTACAACGACCTCTGGTGAGGTCGTTTTTAATACAGGGATGGTAGGTTATCCAGAGACACTTACCGACCCATCATACAGAGGACAACTACTCGTCATGAGTTACCCGCTCATCGGTAATTACGGAGTGCCTGATAGAACAACACTTGAATCTGATCGTATCCATGTTCGCGGTCTCATTGTTGGAACATACACTGACGGAAGCGACCATTGGGAGTCTCAGACCACTCTTCAGCAATGGCTCATTGATGAAAAGATTCCCGCGATAACAGGCATTGATACTCGTGCGCTCGTACACCACTTGCGTACACATGGTGTTATGCAAGGAACGCTTACATGTGTGGGCACCGTTGCACCGAAGGCATCCCCTGCTGAAACACACCCTGTATCTGCGGTCAGCTGCAAAGAAAATATCGTATATGAACCGAAAATAAAAACAAAGAAGCAGAAACGGATTGTGCTCGTTGACTGTGGCGCAAAAGAAAATATTGTTCGCTCGCTGGTTAACCGTGGCGTGTCAGTCTTGCGTGTACCATGGAACTACGACTTCACTAAAGAAACATATGATGGTGTACTCATCTCAAATGGACCAGGCGACCCAGCGCAACTCACGGAAACAATTGCAATAATCAAAAAAGCAATGACATATCGAAAACCGATATTTGGTATTTGTTTAGGTAATCAGTTACTTGCTCTTGCGTCTGGTGCAAAAACATACAAATTGCCGTACGGTCACCGCAGTCAAAATCAGCCGTGTATAGACATGCACACGAAAAGATGCGTCATCACCTCACAAAACCACGGTTATGCTGTTGATGAAAAAACACTTAAGCGTGACTGGGAAGTTTGGTTCACAAATGCAAACGACAAAACAAATGAAGGTATTCGTCATAAAAAATTACCCTTCTACTCTGTACAATTTCACCCTGAAGCATCTGCGGGACCGACAGATGCCGCATATTTGTTTGATACATTCATAGCTGATTTATAATATGAAAAACATTCCTAAAAAAATACTTTTACTCGGCAGTGGCGGTCTGAAAATTGGTCAAGCTGGAGAGTTTGATTATTCTGGCACTCAGGCAATAAAGGCATTCAAAGAGGAAGGTTCTAGAGTGATACTCATCAACCCAAATATAGCAACGATACAAACCGAAGAAGGCCTTGCGGACGCCGTATATTTTTTACCCGTTACTCCTGAGTATGTTGAAAAGATAATTAAAAAGGAAAAACCAGATGCAATCTCTCTCTCCTTTGGTGGACAGACGGCTCTCAATTGCGGTCTGACACTTGAAAAAACAGGTGTACTTAAAAAACATAAAGTACGTGTACTCGGCACTCCTGTCACAAGTATCGAAGACACAGAGGACAGAAAAATATTTGCAGAACGACTTCAGGAAATTGGCGTGCCGACCCCTAAGAGTATCGCTGCACATACCCTCGCAGATGCACGGAAAGCAGCAGAAAAAATTGGATTCCCGATAATGATACGTGCAGGATTTGCACTTGGTGGGCGCGGTAGTGGACTATGTAAAGACATAAAAGAATTTGAAGCTCGCGTACCAGAACTACTTTCAAGTTCACCCCAGGTCCTCATTGAGGAATGGCTTGGTGGCTGGAGAGAGGTAGAGTACGAAGTTGTACGTGATTTCGCAGATAACTGTATTACTGTTTGTAACATGGAAAACTTCGACCCACTTGGTGTCCACACCGGGGAAAGTATCGTCGTCGCTCCATCTCAAACACTCACAAATGCTGAGTACCACTTATTGCGAGAAGTTGCGCTAAAAACAATTCGTCATCTCAAGATTGTCGGTGAATGTAATATTCAGTACGCGCTAGACACAAAGTCACGCGAATTTCGTGTAATAGAAGTCAACGCTCGTCTTTCTCGAAGCTCCGCGCTTGCATCAAAAGCGACTGGCTACCCTCTTGCGTTCGTCGCGGCAAAATTAGCACTCGGCTACACTCTTCCTGAAATTAAAAACTCGGTTACCGGAGTAACTTCTGCATGTTTTGAGCCAGCACTTGATTACTGCGTCATTAAAATGCCTCGCTGGGACTTACAAAAATTTAAAAATGCTGAGAGAAAAATTGGAAGTGAAATGAAGTCAGTGGGAGAAGTGATGGGTGTTGGACGCACGTTTGAAGAAGCGCTCCAAAAGTGTGTGCGCATGATAGACACCGGGGCACATTCACTCTGTGACGACACCTATGTGGGATCACTCACTATTGCTGACCGAATTCATGAACCGAACGACACACGACTTTTTGCCATCGCGCAATCACTCCTTGCGGGTAAAACCATTGAGCATATTCACCACAAAACCCAGATTGACCTCTTTTTTCTCAAAGCACTTAAACGAATAACGGACGCGTATATACAAACAACGGCGAGTAAGAAAGTAACTATCGATTCACTGAGATCACTCAAGGAGCTGGGCTTCGACGACTTCAGTATCGGAAAAATGATAGGAAAAAAAGAGTCAGATGTTCGTGTACTCAGAAAGAAGATGCGCATCACTCCTGTCATTAAGTCGATAGATACTCTTGCTGGTGAGTTCCCTGCGAAAACTGAATACTTATATTTTACGTATCACGGCACAAGTCATGATGTGATACCCAAAGCAAAAAAAGCTAGTGTACTCGTACTTGGTTCGGGTACGTATCGTATAGGAAGCAGTGTTGAGTTTGACTGGTGCTCTGTAAACGCAGTTCAGACGTTGCGCAATAATCATATTAAGGCAATTGTTTTAAATTCTAATCCTGAAACCGTGTCGACGGACTATGATGTGTCAGACCGCCTCTTCTTTGATGAGTTATCTTTAGAGCGAGTTCTTGATGTATGTGATTTCGAAAATCCACGAGGAGCAATTGTTTCTGTGGGTGGTCAAACACCAAACCAACTTGCGCTCCCGCTCTCGAAAAATGGTGTAAAAATACTTGGCACACATCCCAAGGATATTGATACAGCAGAAAACAGGCATGAGTTTTCAAAAATGCTTGACGCGTTACATATTGACCAACCTGAGTGGAAAGAGCTAACCTCCTATGATGACGTCCTGTCGTTTACTAAACGTGTAGGCTTCCCGGTGCTTGTGCGTCCTAGTTATGTACTTTCTGGAGCAGCGATGAATGTCGTGTGGAGCGAGCAAGAACTAAAGCATTACCTTCAGGAAGCGACAGACATTAATCCGCATCACCCAGTTGTTGTTACGAAGTTTGTCTCGCCTGCAAAAGAAATCGAAATTGACGCGGTTGCCGATAATGGAAAGATTCTCATATATGCAATTGGAGAACACATAGAGAACGCTGGCGTGCACAGCGGTGATGCGAGTATTATTTTACCTGCACAGTCATTGTACGTGGGTACCATTCGCGTCATCAAACGAATCGCAAAAGAGATTGCTCATTCGCTGAAGATTACCGGCCCATTCAATATTCAATTCTTGGCACATGAGAATAAAGTCCAAGTAATCGAATGTAACGTACGCGCATCACGTAGTTTTCCTTTCTGTTCGAAAATTTATAGACGCAACTTTATTGAACTTGCCACAGAAGCAATGATTGGGATGCACCCAGAGCCAGTAGAGAAATCGCTCTTTGATATTGACTACGTTGGCGTTAAGACAGCTCAGTTTAGCTTTGGCAGAATCAAAGGAAACGACCCTCGACTCGGGGTTGAGATGCGCTCAACGGGTGAAGTGGCAACCCTCAGTCATCGTGTCAGTGATGCATTAAAGAAGTCACTTACTGCGGTTGATGTGCCGCCACCAGTAAAAGGCATCCTGATTTCAGTTAATCCTGAGCGTGACGGGAAATTAGTATATGCCATTGCGTCAGCGCTCATTGCAATCAAATTGCCCCTATTCGCAACCGAGAAAACTTCTGCGCTCTTTACTCTTGCTGAGATTCCGCACACCATTGTTACACCTGACGAAGTAAGGACTATCATAGAACAAAAGAAAATTGACCTTATTCTGAACATTCCCACCCACCCGACAACAAAGAAGGTTGACGACACTAATGGGTCACGACTACGCAAGCTTGCTGTGGCACGAAACATTCCACTCATAACAAACGCAGAACTAGCGATGCACTTTATCACAGCGCTCTACGAAGAATCTTCAGAGGAGCCTGAGGTTCTTTCTTGGCAAGAATATTAGCCTTTGATTTCCCCAGGTGTTCAAAAGAGCCTATGCTATACTTCTTGAACTTATAAATAAATATAATAATGCGTATGGAAGATACAGTACAGAAGCTTGGAGTACCGATAGCAATAGTAGTTGCAGGTGCTCTTATTGCAGCAGCACTTTTTTTTAGTGGTGGGCAAAAATCTGCACCACAGCCTGTAGCACAGGGACAAAACCAACCTTCATCAACCGATCAAACAGTCTCAGGAGTACAAGCCGATGACCACGTTTTTGGTAACCCAAGTGCTGAAGTAACAATTATTGAGTTCTCAGATACAGAATGTCCATTCTGTAAACGCTTCCACGAAACAATGAACAAGGTAATGGCTGAATACGGTAAGGATGGAAAAGTTGCATGGGTATATCGCCAACTCCCACTACCACAGTTGCACCCAAAGGCACCTCGTGAGGCTGAAGCTACAGAATGTGCTGCGGAACTTGGTGGTAACGATGTCTTCTGGAAATACACAAACTCACTGTACGCAGTAACACCAGCAAACAATGGTCTTGAAGATGCACAGCTCTTTACACTCGCCGCAGAAGCAGGACTTGATGCGGGAGCGTTTAAAAAGTGCTTGGAAAGTGGCTCTATGAAGGAACGTGTTGAAAAGGATGTTGCAGAGGCGACTACCTTGGGAATCAACGGTACTC
>JBAQUX010000007.1:0-19864 GCA_049297775.1 Minisyncoccia bacterium | reverse complement strand
TTTCTTCCCTTTCCACTCAAGTATTTCTGGGCGTGTATATACCTCAGGACTGGCAACGCGCTCATCTTCTCGTGACTCCTCTTTACCCAGCACTGTCGGGATGTTACGCACAATTGCATCTATCATCGTTGCTGCAGGAAGTTCTCCGCCCGTGAGTACGTAGGGTCCGATAGAAACTTCTTTCGCTTTCAGAATTTTTGCTACTCGCCCATCAACCCCTTCGTAGTGTCCTGTAATAAATAAGAGGTGGTCATATCCTGCCAACTTTTTTGCCATGATCTGGTCAAACTGTGCACCTGCAGGTGTAAAAAATATTGTGAGCGTTTTTTTACCCAGTGTCTTCTTTCCCAATGCTTTTGATGCGGCTCTCAAATACGGTTCGGGCGCTAGAACCATACCTGGTCCGCCACCGTACGGACGCCTGTCTACCCGCGCATGTTTGTCTTCAGAATAATCGCGAGGATTATGATAGGTAATTTTTATTTTCTTGTCTGCTTGTGCCCGGCCGATAATTGAAGCATCGAGGTAAGGCTTAATTGCTTCCGGGAAAAGCGTAATGATTGAATATTTCGGCGCTTTTGTTTTTTTCATATTAGTTACTCTCTTCTACCCCATCATAAAACAACTGTCCAGTACAGAAGAGTTTTATCAGTGGCTTTTGGCCAAAAAATAAATTCTCAGGTAGTGCGGTGAGTGGAAACCATTGCCATTCGCTACAGTATTCTGGTTCCTTATTTTCAAGAACGCCACTGTAACCTGAAATAGTAAATCCAAAGTTGATGTAGTGTGTATCTCGAAGCGGATCACGATTTGTTGTAACACAAGTAAATGTTGCAGACGTACCTACTAGCCCCGTCTCCTCAGTAAGTTCGCGAAGTACACACTGCTCCAGTGTTTCATTTTTTTCCAAGTGACCAGACGGCAAGCCCCACTGCCCCGCGCCAGCCGTATTTTTCCGCAACCCCAAAAGAAGCTCACCGTCAGAGACAAGAAATCCGCAGCCCCCTACGGGGAATGTTGGTCGCTGTTCCATGCCTACAATACAGCATCAATTACCCAGCCGCACAAAGAAAGCGCCAAAGAGCCAAGAACTGCTGGAACAACTCCTTCGACAGTAAATCCTGGCACTATGAGTGACATTGCCCAAAACAAAACTGCGTTAATTGCAAGAGATGAAAGTCCGAGCGTCACAAATGTAATCGGCAGTGTCAAAATATTAAGAATAGGTTTTATGATATTTGTAACTACTGACCATAAAGCTGCAACGAGTAGTAGTGTTACCCAACCCCCATAAATAGTAATACCGGGGACATATGAGACCACGAGCATAATAGCGCCGGCCATTGCAAAAAATTTAACTAAGAGTGAAAGCATGTGGCCATGGTACCGTACGCCCTGAATTGTGTCCACAAAAAAACCACCGTGCGGTGGTTTTCTTTTTTATGAGGTTATGTCTGCCAGAACATCGTCTACAGATTTCATTCTGTTAGATTGTTGTGGCGTGTTGTGGTGCACGTATGGCACTTCTGCTGTCTCATGCGATGCATGACCTTCATGGGTATGCGCTTCAGCTGCGGCTCTATCAGCTTGGAATGTACTTCCTTCTGGTTCGTTAATTTTGAGATTAACACGAGCATCATTTTTCATACCTGCAACTCGTAAGAGTGTGCGGATGGCTTTTGCAGTTGCGCCGTCACGTCCAATAATTTTACCCATATCTTCTTTATGGACCGTGAGTGTAAGAAGTACTCCCATCTGGTCAACCACACGAGTTGTCTTCACATCACCTGGGTGATCTACGAGCGCCTTTACTACGTAATCGAGAAATGCTTCATCTTGCTGCATATGCTTTTCAGAAAAGTTTTTAGTAATAGAACCTCGTACAGTATATCAATATATATCCCCGCAGGCAGTACCTGTGTGGAAAAGACTACTCGGTTGCAGTTGGCGCTTCTGCTACTGGTGTAGCCTCAGCAACAGCTTCAGTCTTTGGAGCCTCTTTCTTTGGCGCTGTCTTCTTTGGGAGTACGTTTACTTTTTTCCCTGTGACGATTCCTTTAGTAACAAGCATGTTGTGCACAGTGCCAGTTGCTTGCGCACCAACTGATATCCAGTATTTAACACGCTCAGCATTAATTTCTGTCGCTTTAGTTTTTGGGTGATAACTTCCAAGACGCTCAACAAAACTGTTACTTTTTGGTCCTGCAGTGTGCTCTGTAACAACCATGCGAAATGCTGGGTCGTTCTTTCTTCCGGTTCTTTGTAATCGAATACTTAACATGGGCGGTACTGTACCAAATACTTGTCCAATAGTCAAAAAAATACCGGGGAAAGCACAAATTTGTAGGTAAAATTTGAAAACTAGGCTAGAGTAAGGCCTGTGCACACACATCAACATAAGAATGCAGATACAACTATGAGCACGCAAGAAAGTGCCGCGCGAACGCAATTTGCTCGTGGCCTTACCGATCCAAAACGTGCTGATTTACGTAAACTTCCTATCTGTACTATTGACCCGGAAGATGCACAAGATTTTGACGACGCCCTCTCTGCACGCACATTACCAAATGGAAACATTGAAGTAGGTATCCATATTGCTGACGTAAGCCATTTTGTTTCTTTTGATAGTCCGCTTGATATGCGAGCGCGAGAGAAAGGGACTTCTGTCTACCTTGTGGGCAAAGTACTTCCCATGTTGCCAGAATTTATTTCTAACGACCTTTGTTCATTGCGTCCTAATGAAGACCGTCTCACGTTTAGCGTTCTGTGCGAGATGACAAAGAATGCTGAGATAGTCCACACATGGTTCGGCAAAGCCATCATACATTCAAAAAAGCGCTTCACATATAAAGATGCTCAAAGAGTGCTCGATACCAAAGATGGGCCACTCTACAAAGAACTTGCCCTCTTACAAAAAATTGCTCGAACATTAAAGAAGGCACGCATGGATGCAGGTGGGTTTAACTTTGATAGCGAAGAAGTAGCCTTTCACTTGAACGAAGTCGGAGACCCAATTTCTGTCTACAAGAAGGAACAGTACGAAACTATGTCATTAGTAGAAGAACTTATGCTTCTTGCGAACAAGCTGGTTGCAAAACATATTGAACACGCTGTTAAAACGCGTAAGGGCCTTATTGGTATGTACCGAACTCATGACGCACCAAATGGAGAGAAACTATTTAATCTTGAGCGTGTACTGAAACCACTCGGATATGGCGTCCGCAAGCATGCGGGCACAGTAACTGCTGAAAGCATACAAAAACTACTCAAACAATCCGAGGGCCGACCAGAAAAGGATTTCATACACATGAGCATGTTGCGCTCGATGGCGAAGGCAGTCTACACCCACAAAAATACCGGGCATTTCGGCCTTGGATTCAAGTCGTACACACATTTCACTTCACCGATTCGTCGGTATCCCGACGTCTGCGTGCACCGCATGCTTGAAGCAGTTTTAGCAAAAAAAGAATTTAGATTGAGAGAGCGAGAAGTCTATCGTCGTGCATGTCTTACCAGTACCGAACAAGAAATTGGCGCGCAAGAAATGGAGCGTGACTCAATTAAAAACATGCAGACTCGATTTTGGAGCAAGCATCATGGTACTAAGTGTACTGGCACCATTACTGGAATTATCTCACACGGTGTATTTGCACGCGATGGCAAAACCCGCGCAGAGGCGTTCATTCATATTTCAAAATTAAATGCCCAAGGCTATCTTACGTATGATCAGGCAAGCATGTCCCTCGTATCAACACATGACCGTTTTAGACTCGGTGATCCTATTACGTTTACCGTAATTCACACAAACATCGAAAAAGGCCAAATTGACGGTGAGTTGGCGTAAGTTATTTAGCAACTCTCTGCGCCTCTTCAAATTTAACTGACAGCAGCTTAGATACGCCGTCCTGCCCCATCGTCACACCATAGAGTATACCGGCGGCACTCATCGTGGAGCGGTTGTGAGTGATGACAATAAGCTGACTTCGTTCACTGAGTAGGCGTGTCATATCTGCATAACGAGAACTGTTTGCCTCATCAAGAGCAGCGTCTGTTTCATCAAGAATAATAAACGGTGGCGGATTTACTTGTGACATTGCAAAAATGAGCGCTATAGAAGTAAGGGCTCGCTCACCACCAGATAAAATTGAAAGCGTTGAAACTTTTTTACGAGGCAAGTGCACGCGGACATCAACACCTAATTCTTCCTGAGCATCTTCATCCGTTGTATCTTCCTCACCGCGCAAACGCTTTTTTTCTTTAGTCTCAATAAGAGTTGCCTCGCCACCACCAAAGAGCAAACTGAAATATTTTGAAAATTCTACATTAATAAGCCCCACGCCCTCTGAGAAAGTTCTCACCATTTCTGCTTCGAGGTCTGCAACAAGTTTCTCAAGGGATTCCTGCGCCCTTGTTAAGTCATCGAGCTCACGCACGAGAAATGCATCGCGCTCCTCTGCACTCTTGTACTCTGAGACTACTTCTTCTCCCACAATACCAATTTCCTCAAGTTTGATTTTTAAACGCTCAATTGATTGTCGTTCACGCTCTTGCGCATCACGATTTGCACCAAGTTCACTATCACCCTCAGAGAATTGTGACGATTTCACCTCATGATGCCCGATAAGCACGCCTGCCTCCCTAAGATTTTCTTCAAAGAGGCGCCTATCTCTACTTAAAGTCTCAGCGCGCATGTCGAACTCGCGCACCGTTGCCCGTAGTTCACTTATCTGCGCACGCAATCGCAAAATATCTCGTTCTAAATCAGCATGCTTATGCTCACTGCGTCCTGCATTTTGTGCAAATTGTTCGAGCTTTTCAGCGATATACATCTCCTTCTCATTCAACTCTCGAAGCTCTTGCTCGATTATTGCTTTTGAACCCAAAAGAATCGAAACATCTTCTCGTGGCACTTCAGGTACCACCGCACCAAAACTCTTTTTACACGTATCAATAAACGACGCAGTGAGACCACGCATTTTATGAAAACCATCCTTATAGTTTTGTGACTCTTGCACATCCGCTACCGTATGGTGCACGTCTGACTCATACGCGGTAACTGATGATTCAGAAATTTGTATGAATGATTTTGGAACCTCTCTATGCGGTCGTTGCGCGAGCTCTACCCTCCCTTCAAGGCGCCCCAGTTCACGCTCTTTCTCTTGCATTTGGTATCGCACTTGGGTGCGCTCAGAAGAAATTTTTGCGCGCTCTGCATCCTTCTCAGATGTGTCGGGTACCCCTTCTCGCTCAAGCCTTTCAAATGCAAATGATCGTTCCTTCAATTGCACTTCGCACGCCTCAAGTTCTCTGCGTGGCGCCTCGCTCCCTGAAAGAATTTTTTGCGCAGATGCGGAAATATACGCATGTTCCTTAGAAAAATAGCTTTTCATCTTTAGTCCTAACTCCCTCTGCAAATCTGTGGCTTTTTCCTTTCGTTCAATTTGTTTCTTAAGAAAGGCTACGCGCGGCGCTGATTCTTTTCGTAACAACTCAACCTGAGAAATATTTTGACGAGTCTTTTCTAATTTACGCACACTCTCTTCACGTTTAAACTCAACTGACGCGAGTCCAAGCGCATCCTCGAGCATTTCACGACGGTCTTTTGGTGATGCATTTAAAATTCTATCCGCCTGCCCTTGCGAAATAATGTGGTGCCCCGATGCCCCGACGTGCACCTGTGCAAGTAACTCATGTATATCTTTGAGTCGGGTCTTTGTTCCATTTATTGAATATTCATTAAGCCCATCTCGATACACGGTACGCTCAATGATGACATCTGCGTATTCAAGTGGAAATAATTTTTGTGAATTATCAAACGTGAGTGCAACTGATGCACGATTACCTCGCACCACAGCTGCAGAGCCGTTCCAAATTAAGTCCTCGCCTTTTGAACCGCGCATTGCTTTCATTGACTGTTCGCCGAGCACGAAACGAAACGCCTCTGCTACGTTTGATTTTCCTGAACCATTTGGACCCACAACTCCGACTATCGGTGAACCAAAAAATATCGTTGATTTTTTTGCAAAGGATTTAAATCCGTTTATTTCAATCTGTTTTAGCACAGATATATTCTATCATTCACCCTGCTCTGTCCCAAATAACTCATGGGTACGAGCGGAAAAAGCCAATACAAATTCTGAACGTACGGCACTTGGAAGATCTGCAGCACTACTGTGCTGCAGAATAGACTCTACCAACTCCATCGATGATTTATACATTACAGAGGAACACTGACTGAGGCCATTCCATAATTCATCCTGTCTTTCATTGATACTCATACTTTCACTGTCGCGCATAAATGCTGCCGTATAGTGTGCATCTGAAATAAAGTAGCCAAGTGTACCCTGTAGAAACAGGAGTGAATTTTTAAATGCGACAGCATCATTTTCTGCCCCAGTCTTTGGCTGCGGTAATGCTGAAGTACGCATTAAATCTTCTTCAGTGACAATGGTACTTGCACAACTCAGTACATCTCTTTGCATCTTCTCTGCAAAATTGCGTAAAGCAGATAGAGAATTTGCATTTGTTACTACAAGTTGTTCTGCAACGTGTGAAAGTGAACGCACATGCATAGAAATTGCCAGAATGAACGTCCGCTTACAAAAAGTATCTATATCTACAACAAGCTTATCTCGTAACTCCTTATCAAGTGTGGAAACCTTTAGTTGCTTTCTAAGTATGAGCGGAAAATGTCGTGCGAGACCCCGTATTAATGTAGCTATGTCAGCAAGTTTTCTTTCAGTGCCACGTTCAGCGTGTGAGACTCGAGGACCAGATGGTACATCTCGTAAATCATTCATGCCTACCAACCTTTAGCTTCAAGTCCCTTTCTTGCCGCAGCAGTCTCTGCTTCTTGTTTTGATTTACCAACGCCTTCAGCAATTTGCGTGTCTCCAATAAATATTCCTGAAACGAATTGCTTGTCATGGTCAGGACCCTGCTCTCGAAGTACGCGATACGTCGGTGTGATACTGTGAATTTCCTGAGCCATTTCTTGGAATCTACTTTTTGGGTCTTGCCACAATTTTTGCTCTACAACTGCATCCAATTTCCCAAATAACGTGCGCGCAATAAAGTCTCTAGAGACGATATATCCTTGGTCAATATAAAGCGCACCGAGGAATGACTCGTACGTATTTGCCAAAATAACATCACGTGCACGCCCATTGTCTTTCGCTTCACCTCGCGATAAAAGAAGGAAATCATTCATGTGAAGTGACTTTGCTGCCTCTGAGATACTTACGGTGTTTACCAGTGCGGCACGAATAGCAGTCAATTCACCTTCTGGTTTTAGCGGATACTTGGCAAACAAGAACTCTGTAACCACGAGTTCAAGCACTGCATCACCCAAAAATTCAAGGCGCTCATTATGTTCGTATATTTCTCCTGTGCGTGCATCAGATTTATTCTCATTTAAATACGAACGGTGTGTAAACGCAGTACGGAGTAATGTTTGGTTTACAAAAACAACGCCTGAATGCGCTGAGAATTTTTCTATGTCTCCAATCTCTGCCATATATATTAAGAATACCCTGTTACTACATTCTCGCAAGTGCGTTAACCGCACGCGTTATTACCGGAATAAGATCGTCATAAAAACGTAATCCGCCTGTTTCTGCAAGCCTAAACCAGCGCGCATCATCAAGTCCCCCACCTTTTTTAAGATGCAAATCTGCATACTCTGTCTGGACCAAAAAATATGTTGCCTTTCGCTTTCTTCTGCCTGTCTCTGGGTCATGTGCAATATACTCGTTCTCTCCGAGCGCTTCCTTGATAGTACCGACGAGCCCAACCTCTTCTTGTACCTTGCGAAGTACCGCAGTCTCTGTAGACTCATCGTCTTCTAACTTCCCTTTAATGAGGGTCCAGTATCCGAACACATCGTGCACAAGGGTAATGTACATATCCCCAGTTTCTGAAACAGCGTATACCACAGCACCTACCAAAGCTTCAGTAGGGACAACGATATTTTTTTCCTGACGCTTCTCACCTTCTTCTTTGTTTGGTTCACCAATCTCTCTATACACAGCTCCTATAACACCATTCACGAATTTACCGCTTGTCTCACCACCAAACTCCTTTGCGAGCTCAATTGCCTCGTTTATCGCAACCTTTGGCGGTACATCATTTCTGTCACCAAATAACAACTCAGAGATACCGAGCCGGAGCACATTTCTATCAATAACGGCAATTCTATCAATTGGCCATTCTGGAGCAGCTTTTTGTATAATGGCATCAAGTTCAGTCTTCTTTGCGAGCACTGTCGCAACGACACGTTCCATAAATGGCCTGTGCGGTGTCTTAGGTGCATATTCGCCAATAGTATTATTAAGTAGTGTTGATATGTCACCTTCCCAACCTTGTGAATCATACTCAAAAAGCGCCTGAAGTACTATGGTTCGCGCAAAATGTCTTGTGCGCATGCTCATGCTTATTTACTTAGCTGTAGTCTTTTTTGGAGCTTTTGCTTTTTTAGGAGCCTTTGCAACTTTTGTCTTTTTTGGAGCTGCTACCTTTTTAACTGGAGTTGCGACAACCTTTTCTGCGATTACCTGACGGCCACGGTACTTCATGCAATTGGTGCACATTCGGTGTCGGAGGTGTTCTGCGCCACAATCAGAACATTTTGAGAGACGTACGCCTTCTAATGCGTGGTGTGAGCGGCGATTATTTCTATGTGAGCGCGTTGCGCGCATGCGTACTACCATAAGGGCGAAGTATACTTATTTTTGTTACAAACGCAATAGGGTGTCTATTTTCTAGTCCGAATGAGGTCGGTGTAGAGTGCTTCGTCAATCCAACCAATCGCCAACCAACGGTCATAGACATCATTTGCAAAAATTCTATTTTTTCTCTTAGCATAGGTGAGACGCAAATCACCAAGTAATTCCTTGAGAACATTTTCAAAATCAAAGCCGGATTTTCTCCCCGCCTCTCTGCAAAACTCTTCGAAGACTGTGTACGGACAAGCGCCGTCTAAGCGGGTACGTGCAGTCACCTTTTTAATAACATCATACACATCATGATGTACTTTTATTTTTTTATGATTATTAATTTTGGGCACTATCTGTATCTCAAAACGTCTACGAACCGTTCGTTCTTTTTCATCACCGTTAAGTGGAATAGCTATATATCCTTCAATTTTAAGTGCACGATAGTCACCTGATGAGGTGCTGTTTGCCTGTGAATCATTTTTAAGTTGGACAAGACCAGTAAGTCTAAAGCTTTTCATACTCTCACCGAGCAATTGCATATCATTGCGCGATGTATAAAAGCCGTAGTTTTCAATTTCAACACTGGTGACACCCATATCGTCATGAAGCCAATTACATAACACCGGAAGAAAGTCTCGGGCCGACTCTTCATCTACTTCAAACATCATGCCTACACCATCTTTCTGCGCTGTCTCAACACTTGAATCTGGTCGCGTCACGTATTTTGTCATCTGGCTAAAGAAATCCTTCCCGCGAATAAAAAGGCTTCCCGTTACTGCGGGGCGGAAATTTGTCGTAAATATTCTTCGTCCATCAACCAAATGCACTTCGGATAGTGGATAAAGTACATCTGGAAGCACCTCTCGTTTACTTGGTAATAATTTTCTTTGAATATACTCGGCCTCACGTACGAGCGCTTTACCTTCTGTCCGCAGTGCATGATACGCAACAAGACCCATCTTGGCGAGACGACAATACACGACACTACGCCCAATGCCCTTTTGGTCTTTTGCCAGTCGAGTCTCTCGTAAAAATTGCACTAAATCATGAGCATTTTTTATTTCCTCTGGATTGTGTGCGACCTTAAGTTCGCTTTCGGAATAATGCAGTACTGACCGTAAGTATTTTCTTCCATCAGTAAATGACTCCCTGAGCAAGGTATAAACTCTATCAACTTCTCTTTGCATGTCTTCACTCGGACTCTTGCCACCACCATTTAAAATAATTTCTGGAATACCGGTAGCAAACGACACGTAAGAGATAATTTGCGCATCGGTTGTATCTTCTGGAATTCCTTGAAAGTCCATCAACGTTGGTGATTTTTTTGCACGCGCAGGATCATGTTCTCGTCCAAGAGTTACGCGCTTTATAGCATCTGCACTCTCAGCCTCCGCAGTTGTTTTGTAATATGGATATAAACGTTTTACTACGTGCTCATGCGCATGCGCACCTGATTCTCCTCGTGTCATCCACCTAGTGTAAACCCTTTAGGAAACATCTCCTATGCAATGTGCACAGTCCATTTTTTTTAATACTCTCATAATGCATCTTCGTACCGTATCCTTTATGCTGTGCAAATCCGTAGCTTGGATACTGTTCTGCCATGTGCATCATGTATTTGTCACGAGTTACCTTTGCCATAATAGACGCAAGCGCAATCGCGACCTCCTTTTCGTCACCTTTTATAAGCGCCGTCTGAGGCCATTCGTCACCAACACGCAAACCGTAATCTAAAAGTACTTTTGTGGTTTTTGGTGAACGCATTAGTTTTTGAAGTGCACTTCGTGCCGCCTCATTTCCGGCGGCCGTAATACCAATGATGTCAATGCGCTCTGCGCTCACTTCCGCGATGGCCCAATGTATATCTACCTGAGCGACAACCCACCGATACCATTCTTCACGCTTTTTTTCTGTGAGCTTCTTCGAGTCTTTAAGTGTTGGTACATTTTCCCAAGTAATTGAGCTAGGTATGCATACTGCGCCCACCACAATCGGACCTGCTATGGGGCCCCGCCCAACCTCATCAATACCAATAATATGTGAATGCATACTCGATATTGACATGCATACAATAAAAAGCTAGAACAAGTGCTTCAAGCGACCGCGTGGCAATCCACAGATTGCAAAGGTGAGGCGCTTGAGGCGGAGGACACATCGGCAATCGCACACTGATGCCCCCTCCGCCTTTTTTTATGCACATGTATTTTCAAGTTTTGCTATACTGCGCTCATGTCGTCACGCTTTGCACATCTACACGTACATTCACACTACTCACTTCTTGAAGCGTTGCCAAAAATTGATACTGCATTAAGCGCTATTGTGGGCGATGGGCAGACCGCGCTTGCTATTACGGATTTGGGAAACATGTATGGCGCTATTGAGTTCTACAAAGACTGTAAGAAAGCAGGAGTAAAACCAATTATAGGCACTGAGCTGCACCTCGCTCCGCGAAAACGCCAGGAAAAAGAGCATGGTGTTGATAGTGTTGAATACCGTATTGTCTTATTGGCACGAAACAATCAAGGATACAAAAACTTAGTACGCCTCGTCAGTCGTGCACACCTCGAAGGTTTTTATAACAAACCGCGAGTAGATTTTGAACTTCTCACAGAACTCTCTGAAGGTCTACTCTGTTTTATCCCTGCGTATGGTGGCCTTATAACGACAGAGGGAGGTGATACTGCCCGCATTGCGCACCTCAAAAATATTTTTGGCGAGCACTGCTACTTAGAGTACGCATACCATCCTAAAACACAAAATAACGACGCACTTCTTAAAAAAATTCAATCCGTTGGCACCGAATTATCAATGCCATTATTTGGATCACGTGATGTCTATTACCTCAAGGATTCGGACCGTCTTGCACGAGAACTACTCATAAAAATACAGACAAACTCATCGCTCACAACTGCCGATGAAGATGCGAGTGGCGATTTCTCTCTCATAACATCAGCGGATGCTGAGAAAGTATTTAAAAATATTCCAGGACTTTTGGAAAACATTGAGAAAATTGTTGCTTCCTGTGATGTCACACTCAACCTTGGCTCATGGGTATTCCCTGACTTCCCACGCGAAAACGGAAAATCACATGATGAAATGCTTCGTGAAGCTGCATATGCGGGGTTTGCGCTACGCTCTATTGAGCCCACTCTAGAAACAAAAACTCGTGTTGACTACGAGCTTTCAGTCATTTCAAAAAAGGGATACTCACCATACTTTTTAGTGGTCGCAGATTTGATGCGCTATGCACGTGAAGCGAACATTCTTACAAACACTCGTGGTTCGGCCGCTGGCTCACTCGTTTCATATTTAACACACATCACCACAGTAAACCCTCTTTTCTTTAAACTTCCCTTTGAACGTTTCTTAAACCCAGACCGTCCTTCCGCGCCGGACATCGATATGGACGTAGCCGATGACAAACGCGACGCGCTTATAGATTATGCGCGCAGAAAATATGGGGATGACCATGTGGCTCAAATAGGTACGTTCGGAACAATGATGGCACGTGCGGCCGTTCGCGATGTTGCACGCGCTCTTGGTCAGTCGTACAGCGTCGGTGACGCCATTGCTAAAGCAATTCCCTTTGGCGCTCAAGGCTTCCCTGTCACCATTGATGGCGCAATCGAATCTGAACCTGAACTTGCACTCATGTATAAAAAGGACCCAGTAGTCCGTGAAGTACTTGAATATGCAAAACAAATGGAAGGAAACGCACGCCATGTGGGAGTGCACGCAGCAGGTGTGGTAATTTCTCCAACACCAGTTACTGACTTTACCCCCATACAACTCGACCCAAAAGGTGGAAAAATGATTACGCAATACGACATGTATTCCGTTGAAGAAGCAGGCTTATTAAAGTTTGACTTTCTTGGATTAAAAAACCTAGCAATTCTTGCTGACTCAATCGTGAGAGTGAAAAAGATTCAAAATATTGCTGTAGACGTAGATAACCTTCCTATGGACGATGCGAAGACATTTAGAATGCTCTCATCTGGTCGCACGATGGGGGTGTTCCAGTTCGCATCTACAGGTATGACAAAATATCTTACAGAACTACAGCCATCAAGCATATTTGATTTGAACGCCATGGTAGCACTCTACAGACCTGGACCAATGGAATTTATCCCAGAATATATTGCGCGTAAACGAGAACCACACAAAGTTACGTACCTGGATCCGCGCATGGAAGAAATCTTAAACAAGAGCTACGGCATCATCACATATCAAGATGATGTGCTTATGATTGCTATTAATCTTGCAGGATATACCTGGCTTGAGGCTGATAAATTTCGTAAGGCGATGGGTAAAAAAATCCCTGAAGAAATGGCAGCGCAGAAGGAACATTTTGTATCTGGCTGTACCGAACGCGGGATGAAGCCTGCAGTAGTTCAGAAACTTTGGGAGCAAATCGAAACATTTGCAGCGTATGGATTTAACAAAAGTCACGCTGCAAGTTATGGAAACTTGGCGTATAAAACTGCCTACATGAAGGCAAATTTCCCACTCGAATACATGTCTGCCCTTCTTACGGCAGATGCAGGGGACGTAGAAAAAATATCTGAAATTGTGCATGAATGTAAGGCTATGGGTATTACGGTGCTACCACCAGACATTAGTGAGAGTTACGAAGTATTCTCTGTGGTAACAACTGCGGAAACACCGACAATCCGTTTCGGGCTTAACTCAATCAAAAATTTCGGAGAAGGTATCGCAACAACCATCGTCGCAGAACGCAAAGCTGGTGGACCATATATAACGCTTACAGATTTCCTTTCTCGTATCGCAGACAAAAATCTTAACAAACGCGCTCTCGAAGCATTGATAAAATCGGGCGCACTCGACGCGTACGAAAAGCGCGGAACCTTGCTTGCAAACCTAGAAGCTATTCAAACATTTTATAAGGAAACACATGCCATAGCAGGACCTCAAGATTCTCTTTTTGGCGGGGATGATACGAGCGCTTCACAACTCCTCCTCAAACCCGCTGATGATATCTCACTTACGCAAAGCTTAATTTGGGAAAAAGAATTATTAGGACTCTATATTTCTGGCCACCCACTTGATGCATATAAAACAACTATTAGTGGCAAGGCGACTATTAACGATGCAAAAATAAAATTGCATGCGGGCGTTACCACAGTTATTCCTGCTCTCGTAGAAACAGTGCGTGCCTTGCTTACTAAAAAGGGCGACCGCATGGCATTTGTGAAGCTGAGTGACTATACAGATTCAGTTGAGGCGGTCTGCTTCCCAGAAGTATTTACCGCCGGAAAGGATGCGCTCGTTGCTGGAACATGCGTTTTAGTGAAAGGAAAAATCACCAATAGAAACGGCGAAAAAAGCTTTATGGTCGAGGCGATTAAAAAAATATAACTATCAGATACCATTGACATCACCCCTTTCCCTCGCTACGATAAACACATTAGGAATGCGTCGGCTACAAACCGAACTTGAACACATCAAGGGTACGCAAACCTGATAAAAAAGTGTTCTGGGGCAACCCAGAAAAACTAGGTGGAACCGCGGATCATTTTTTGAATCGCCCTAGTGAGTTTACGACCAGCGTTATTGGTTCGTATATTCACTCGGGCGTTTTATATTATTAGCACTAAAATACACTATGAGTACAACATCTATTGAGCACATACGCCACACGCTTGCCCATCTTTTAAATGCAGCGGTGCAAGAATTGTATCCCCACGTAAAACCAACAATTGGCCCAGCAATTGATACGGGATTTTACTTTGATTTTGATTTCAGAGGAGGGACAGCCCCAGGAGATGCTGATCTGAAAGAAATTCAGAAAAAGATGCTGAAGACATTAAATAAATGGACTGAATGGTCACATGAAGTAAAGTCGCCTGACGAGGCTCGAGCATTTTTTGCTCAAAATCCATATAAAATTGAGCTTATCAATGAACTGGAAGCAAAGGGAGAAACAATAACATTTTATACCTGTGGCACACTTACAGACCTGTGCCGCGGCGGACATGCTGAAAATCCAACAAAAGATATCGATGTAGATGCTTTTAAACTGTTAAATATTGCTGGCGCATATTGGCGAGGCGATGCTCAAAATCCGATGCTCACTCGTATTTACGGACTCGCATTTGGAACTAAGGAAGAACTTGCACACTATGTATGGCAACAAGAAGAGGCAAAAAAACGCGACCACCGTATCTTGGCAAAACAACTGAAACTTTTTACTATTTCAGACCTTGTTGGCTCAGGACTTCCCCTCTTTCAAAAAAATGGCAATACCATGAGAAGATTGCTTCAGGAATACTTATGGGAACTCCATAAGGACCGTGGCTACGAATGGGTATGGACACCACACCTTGCAAAAGAAGCGCTGTACGAAACGTCAGGGCACGCAGGCCAGTACATGGAGGACATGTTCTCCGTATGGGGCGGCACATCTAAGGAAAAATTTTACGTCAAACCCATGAACTGCCCGCACCACATGCAACTCTATGCCGATAACCAATTTTCGTATCGAGATATGCCGGTGCGCTACTTCGAGCCTGCAACCGTGTACCGTGACGAAAAAACTGGTCAGCTATCAGGGCTTACTCGAGTTCGCTCAATCACACAAGATGATGGGCATATTTATTGTCGTGTGTCACAAATCGAGCAAGAGGCTGGTACCATGGTTGATATCATTCAAGAATTTTTCACCACAATGGGCATGCTTGAAGGATACCGAGTAAGACTTTCTCTTCGTGATGATGATGCGACAAAATGGCTTGGCGAGGAGGCAAACTGGGCAACAGCACAGGAGGCACTCGTGCGCGTCTGTAAAGAAAAAAACCTTCCATACTTTGAAGGACCAGGAGAAGCAGCATTTTACGGCCCGAAGTTAGACTTTATGTTTAAAGATGCAATTGGACGAGAGCACCAGCTATCAACAATTCAGTGTGACTTTGTGCAACCGTCGCGATTTGAGCTTTCATTTGTAAACGAAGAAGGAAAACGAGAGACACCCGTGGTCATACACCGAGCAATTTCTGGCTCACTTGAAAGATTCCTCGGTGTTGCAATAGAGCATTTTGCTGGAGCCTTCCCTTTCTGGTTTGCACCAGAACAAATTTCGATTATTCCAGTCGCTGACGAACACATGGCATATGCAGAAGATGTGCGCAAAAAGCTAAATTCGGCAAACTTCAGAGTACATATATCACCAGCAACAGATACGCTCGGTAAACGTATTCGCGGAGCAAAGTCAATGAAAATACCATATATTTTGGTTGTTGGAGATGCAGAAGTTAGTTCAATGAGCGTATCTGTGGAGAGTCGCGATACAGGAACTAAAGGTGTCGTTGAGGCGCTTGATACGTTTATCTCTCGTCTTACAGACGAGCAAAAAAACAGAACTCTTAAAACTGCGTAGGAAAATTATTTCTCTAAAGATTATGCCGAGTGAGCACCAGTTTTGGCGTCCCACTACTTACATCGAGAGTTACTACGTCTTTTGTTCTATGAGTCGCGTCAGGTGCAAGTGATTGACCTTTTGTTTTGGCAATGGTTTGTTGGTGATGCACTTCTTCGTTGTTGCGCGGAGTAACTGTTTTTGGATGCACGGCAGTGCGATTCCGAGACTCAACCTCAGCAACACGGGCTTTAAAGTTTTTAAGCTCCTCTGATATTTGAGATGAATCTAAGTCATCAGTAAACGAGTCAGTCTCTGTTGCATGTGATACCGCTGTACTGAAAGACGCGGCTTCGTGTATACGCTTTGGCATCGCCAGTGCTCCAGTCGGAACGACCTCCAATCCTTCTTGCGCGTTACGTGCACGCAAAATCGCACGTTGCGCTCTCATGAGTGCCTGTTCCCTGCTTCGCTCATGGTCCTTTACTTCAGGGGCTGGGACGAACTCTATGACTGGCATCTTTGGCTGCACATCCTCCACAAGTGCAATCTTTGTTGCAACTTCTGGCACAACATGTGACTCTTCAATCGGTGATATAGTTTCATGCTCATCTGTAGACACTTCTTGTTCTATGGGAATCGTATGTACCTCCTGCGCCATAACTTCGTGTGATTGTGCTTCAGGTTCCTTTTTTTCAACAGGACTCTCGATGTGCGCTGCTTTAATTTTTGAAGTAACTATGTGACTATTTGCGAGTACTGCATCAATTTTTTTTAATTCTAGTGTCGGTGCATGACTCTTTTTAGAAGAAAAGTGCCAAAGGTCCCGCCAGATATTTTTGTAAATAGTAACAGCGTCACGTGCCTGTGTTGCAATAAGGCCACGCGAGCGAGATAAAATCTTTTTCCCAGCAAGTGAGTTTTTGGCGAGTGACTTTGCGAGAGCGGCACCGTACACGCGCTTTGACGGACGTGACACTGAGGTCGTACTCTGCACAACTGGCGATGAGACGTCTGTCTCAGCCTTCGCCTGTGGGTTACTTTGAAGAACAGGTGCAATCTTAGGAGTAGTGATTGGAGCTTCTGAAACTGTTATGTGTGGCATGTGTACGACGCGCGTATTCCTTGGTATAAATGCAGAAATAATCCCAGCTCCGAAAGCGCTCAACTGGCTCTTTCGTTCAAGTAGTAACGCAGCTACAAATGCACTCCATGCAAGTAGTGCGACCCAAAAAATACCGTTCCCTGTGGTGCCCAAATCAAAACCAGCAAATACTTGTTGCGGAATTACATAGAGCATCACTAAAAGAAATCCTGCTTTTTTCATGTACGCAGTATATCAAATTAGCCTCGTGATATGTACTGTTTTCAACAAAAAACCATGGCAAGGCCATGGTTTTTTGTTTGCTCTGTATGGTTGTACTTATGTGTATACTTGCTTCCCCATTCTTGAAACACCATAGAATGCAGTGAGCGCGAGAGCAACGATGAACATAGGGTAAATAACATCTTCCGCACCTGTGTATGGAACTTCTCGAAGTGGTAATATATCTTCAGTAGATGCGCCGAGTACTATACCTGAATTATTTGTAGGAACCTGTGGGTAATATGCACCAGTTGCACTCACCAAAATAGTTGCGTCACATGTTCGCACTTCTCCTGAGTATCCACGGACAGTCATGTTGTATGTTGTTGTTTGACTTGGTGCAATTGCATAGGTGCCCGAATTTGCTACCGAACCGATACCGTTGATCGTTACCGATGATGCGTTCTGTGCATACCACGCAAGTGTTGCCATCTGTCCACCTGAAATTGTTGTTGGTCTAACAACAATGCCACATGTAGGACCGCCAGTAGATGCGCCGAGCACCGTTCCAGAAGATGTCCCTGTATTGACGTTTTGTGCTGATACTACGTTTACTGTACATGTACGTGTGCCGTTATTTCCTGAAACAGTCATGGTGTATGTACGAGTACCGGTCACCTGTCCAAGTGAATATGAACCACTTGTGCCAACTTGGCCAATGCCATTATCGAGTGTGACGTATGTAGCATTTGCGGTCGTCCAGTTCAATGTTGCTCCACCATTGTTGTATACAATTGCAGGTGTAACAGTGAGTGAACATGACGGTGTGTCGTAGTATGTTGGGTATGTATTAACGGTGATAGTCTTTGTACAACTTACTGAGCCGCCGTTTCCGTATGCAGAGAGTACATATGTCGTTGTCCCACTTGGGTACACCATATATGAACCTGAAGTCGCAACTGAACCGATACCACTAATTGAAACAGATGTGGCGTTATTTGTACTCCAGTACAATGTAGCTTGGCCACCTTGTGTAGTAACAGAAGTGCTATCAAGTGAACATGTGGGTACAGTTGATGCTTGGTTTTGAACATAGACTGTTGTCGAGCATGAATTACTTCCGCCGTTACCGGTAACTGTGAGTGTGTATGTGCGTGTCCCATAAATACCACTCATCGCATACGACCCTGAGAGGGCGACGCCACCGACATCAGTAAGTGTTGCATTTGTTGCATTACTCGTATTCCAGGAAAGATATGTCGTTCCACCATAGGAAACTGATGATGGCGAAGCACTTATTGAACATGTCGGAAGTGTATTTGACACAGTATCTGCAATGACAGTTGTCTGACATGAATTTGTCCCACCTGGACCAGACACAGTCATGGTGTATGTACGAGTACCGGAAATATTAGAGAGTGAGTAACCGCCTGAAAGCATCACTGATCCAATACCCTGGTTAATACTTGCGCTTGTCGCATTATTTGTAGACCAAGAAAGTGTAGAACTACCGTTGTATCCAACAGAAGCTGGATTTGCTGAAAGTGTACATGTTGGAGCTGGTGTCGCAGCCGTTACAGTAATCGTGCGCGAACAGGTAGACGTACCACCTGCACCAGAAACAGTCATGATATATGTCGTAGTAACTGAGGGAGAAACACCATATGAACCTGAGATTGACACAGATCCAATTGAGCTTATTGAGGCAGTTGTCGCATTTGCTGTAACATATGACAATACCGTACTATTTCCTGCAACGATACTTGAGTTTGATGCGTTAAGTACACATGTGGGTGCAGGGTTATATGCAACTACAACTGGTGGCGTATATCCTGAGTCTGAGTAACCTCCACCGCCTTCACCGCCCGAAGAACTTGCGGCTGACGCAGCATCAGACGATGAAGAATCAGAAGAAGAATCCCCGCTACTATCACCGCTGTCCCCGCCACTGTCACCACCATCACCACAGCCATCACCATCAGCAAATGCTGTTGAGCTAGTATAGCTAATGCCACCAAGTGTAAGTGCAGGCACGAGAGCTGCGCCAAAAAATACAACGAGGGATGCAAGACTAATTGTGACGATTGTTTTTGTGATTGTGTTGGGCATGATGTGTGATTACGTAATAATATAATAAGTATATGTATTATAGTATATAAAGTTACAAATGTCAAGTATTAATTTAATATTCATATATGTCCCCACTCACAGAAAGGTTTAAAAATATGACTCAAAACATAGGATATACTGTGATACTGTATGCAAAAAAAAGTCGTTATGACTACCCTTTTTCTTGGCTTTTTCACACTCATATTAGGTTTTTACGCATATCTACATAGATATACGCCGGAAACATTCATATTTCTTTCTGGATTTGACATGGAGCATTCCTACACGAAAAACTCAGTCTATACGACTTATATGGCCAGTGCCCTTGAGGATGTATCGCACGCGAAAACAGCAGTAGTCATG
>JBAQUX010000006.1:0-44049 GCA_049297775.1 Minisyncoccia bacterium | reverse complement strand
GTAGTGTACCGCGCGTATGAGCTTTTGAAGGAAGGAGGAGAAAAGGACCCCGCAGTACTTTTTGAAACTGCGATGCAAAACGTTGGACCAACTATGGAAGTACGCTCACGTCGTGTGGGTGGTGCTAACTACCAGGTTCCCGTAGAAGTACGTGCAGAACGCCGACGTGCACTCGCACTTCGCTGGATTGTAGGTGCTGCACGAGGCAAAAAAGGAAAGCCAATGCACGTAAAGCTTGCTGAAGAGATTAAGCTTGGCGCAGAAGGACAAGGCGAGGCAATTGCGAAGCGTGACAACACACATAAGATGGCAGAAGCTAACAAAGCGTTTGCACACTTTGCGTGGTAGTCGTCTCTATTTTTTAGAATTTAAAACCGCCTCGTCTGAGGCGGTTTTTAGTAGATGCAAAAATGTGTGTACAAGTGCATTTCGATTTAACAATGCCTGTATATACTACCTGTATGGCTATACATCATCATATGAATACAGTTGAGGAGGCAATACTCCGCAACAAGTGGTTTACTCTCGCATGTTTCGCATTATTACTTATGTTCTCAGCAGTTGTGTACGGTCTTTCATCGGCACGACAGCAAAGTGGTGCTGAGTGTTACGACGCGACAGATGATTTTCTCTTTAGTGGCTACCAGTATCTCCACGAATTACCACCTGAACACATTGTTTCTGCGCGTGTGTTCTTTTACCAATGTCTCCTCCGTCGTGGTGTTGATGTCCGCAGTGCTCCATCATTTGAACAGCTCTTTCCAATAGCAAAGGGGGTCACATTTACTTCACTTTTTGGTGACGATGACTCGTCATACGGAAATGGCTCTTCGTTTATACCGGTGCGCGTACAAGGTGAGTCAGACATTGAAAACTTAGAGTAGTCCTCGCTAAACGTCAGGGGATGTGATTTCATACACTGTATGTGTCTTGTTCTGTATCTTGCACGATTCTTTGAAAAGTGTGACACGCTTCTCTTTGAATGGGCTGGTAATGCACGTTTTAAAATTGCAGTGTATGAATTTTTAAGATTTGGCGCGAAGCAGGCATGGGCATGTTTGTTCGGAGCGCTTATGCTCTGTCTTATTATGGCGACATATGTATATTATCCAGCGGGTTCAATACTTGCTCGGTACGATTTTCTTGTCGCGGGCGCAGTACTCATACAAGTGCTCATGCTGAGGTATAAACTAGAGACCTGGAGCGAGGCGCGCGTTATTTTTATATTTCATATCGTTGGTACGGCCATGGAGGTGTGGAAGACAGCAATGGGTTCGTGGATATACCCCGAAGTAAGTTTCTTACGTATCGGGGGCGTCCCGTTATTTACGGGTTTTATGTATGCAGCAGTGGGTTCATATATTGCACGATGCTGGAGGTTGTTCGACTTTCAGTTTACGTTTCATCCTACATCGCGTGAGCTTATCCTCGTATCTCTAGCGATTTACATAAACTTTTTCTCACACCATTATGTCTACGATATCCGTTATTTTTTACTTTTATGTATCGCGATACTGTTTGCGCGAACACGTATTTATTTTAGAGTCGCGCAGGTGCATCGTTCTATGCCACTCCTCCTCGGCTTTACTCTCGTATCATTCTTTATTTGGTTAGCCGAAAATATCGGCACATTTACGGCTGTCTGGGTGTATCCAAACCAAAGTGAGGGTTGGCAGCTGGTGAGTATTGAGAAATTAGGTTCATGGTTTCTACTCATGATTATTAGTTACACGTTAGTCTATATCAATACTACAGCCGTTAAGCCCGGGGAAGTGTCTTTCGCGAACTAGCTACCTTGCTTTTTGGACGGTTTCTTGTACTCTTACGGAGCGCTTTTGGCGCTTTTTCTTTTAGTTTTTATTTAGTAATTATTATTTAACATTTATTTATGGCCCGCACCTATCCAATCGAGAGACTTCGCAACTTCGGTATTATCGCCCACATCGATGCCGGAAAAACTACAACAACGGAACGTATCCTTTTCTATACAGGTATGTCTCACAAGATTGGTGAGGTGCACGATGGTGCAACGGTGACAGACTGGATGGAACAAGAGCGTGAACGTGGAATTACAATTACTGCTGCTGCTGTCTCATGTTCTTGGATTCCTACATATGCCGGAAACGGACTCGATTTGGATGCACGTCATCAATTCAACATCATTGATACTCCTGGTCACATTGACTTTACTGTCGAAGTGAAGCGCTCGTTGCGCGTACTTGATGGTGCCGTGGTGGTATTCGATGGAGTTGCTGGTGTGGAGCCACAGTCAGAAACTAACTGGCGTTATGCAGAAGAAGCCCAAGTACCTCGCCTCTGCTTCATTAACAAGCTCGATAGAACTGGCGCGTCATTTGAACGTTCATACGCATCTATCTTGAACCGTCTTTCAAAGAAAGCAGTGCGCATGCAATTACCGATTGGTTCAGAAGACCAATTTGATGGCGTCGTTGACCTTTTGACACGTACTCGCTTTTCATTTGAAGGAGAAATGGGAAAGCAGGTTGTGGGGCACACAGATATTCCTGAAGATATGAAGGCAGATGTAGAGAAATACCGTGCAGAATTGATTGAGCGAATAGTTGAAGTTGATGAGGCGGTGATGACTGCATACCTCGATGGTGTAGAGCCATCACTTCCAGAACTTAAGGCGCTTCTCCGTAAGGCAGTTATCGCAAACAAAGTGTTCCCTGTATTTACTGGTTCAGCACTTAAAAACCGTGGTGTACAGCTTGTGCTTGATGCCGTTGTCGACTACCTTCCATCTCCAGTCGATATGCCAGCGATTAAGGGTGTAAACCCCGACACAGGTGCTGAGGAAACACGTCTTCCAAACGATGACGCACCATTCTCTGCGCTTGCGTTTAAGCTCCAGGCCGATCCTTTCGTAGGACAGCTGACATTCTTCCGTGTTTATTCTGGAAAGGTGCAGTCAGGTACCTACCTCTATAACGCTACAACAGGACGCAAAGAGCGCTTGGGACGTATCGTGCGCTTGCAAGCAGATAAGCGTGAAGAAGTTGAAGAAGTACTTGCTGGAGAAATTGCAGCAGCGGTTGGTATCAAAGAGGCAAAAACATCACACACATTGAGTGATGAGAACAAGCCAATCATTCTTGAAGTGATGGTGTTCCCACAGCCAGTGGTTTCTGCGCGAATTGAACCTAAGACAAAGGGTGACCAAGAGCGAATGGGTATGGCACTTTCACGTCTCCAAGACGAAGACCCAACGTTTAAAGTTGCATCAGATCCTGAGACATCAGAAACAGTTATCGCAGGTATGGGTGAATTACACCTCGACATTCTCGTTGACCGTATGAAGCGTGAATTTAACGTAGAAGCAACACTCGGTAAGCCGCAGGTTGCATACCGCGAGACTATTCAAGGGAGTGCCGATGTTGAAAATAAATATATCAAGCAAACTGGTGGTAAGGGTCAATATGGTCACGTGAAAATTCGTGTGAAGCCACTCGAGCCAGTAGTAGAAGGGAAGAAAGTTGCGAACAACGTTGACCGTGAAGATCACTTTGAGTTTATTAACTCAATCAAGGGTGGTTCAATCCCAGCTGAATTTATTACCCCAGTTAAAAAGGGTATCAAAGAGGCTATGGAGCGCGGTGTTGTTGCAGGATTCCCACTCGTAGATATTTCAGTTGAGTTGTACGATGGTTCATACCACGATGTCGACTCATCAGAAATCGCCTTTAAGATTGCCGGCTCTATGGCGCTTCAAGATGCGGTTAAGCAAGCGCGCCCAGTTATTCTTGAGCCAGTCATGAAGATTGAAGTAGTGACTCCTGAGAAATTTATGGGTGATGTTATGGGTAACATTAACTCAAAGCGTGGACAGGTAGAAAGTATGGGCGACCGAGGTGAGGCAAAGGTAGTGGATGCAAAGGTGCCACTTTCAGAAATGTTTGGGTACACCACACAGCTTCGCTCTATGACAGAAGGACGTGCGAGTTCAAGTATGGAATTCAGTCACTATGCTACTGTTCCGAAGAACGTAGAAGCAGATATTGTTGCAAATAAGAAATAATTTCCTCGCATACAGGAAATTAAAAAACCGCGGACATGTCCGCGGTTTTTGTATACCTATATAGTCCGGTTCATGCGCGCTTTCGCGTACATGAACCGAGGAGACTTCTCACACTGGCACCCAGTCGTTCCCGTAATTGTAATGCCCACGGTACTTCGGCTGGGCGTATCTCTCTGCGCGAGATAGATACTGATTCGGGTACGCGATTTCTCGCGACGTGCCCGGATTCGGGCGTAACGAGTTTCGATGGGCAGCAAGTCGTGCTTTCTTCACGATAGCATACGTGCCGTCCCTGCCCGCTTGGTTACACCGGTACCGATTGCGTGAGAGAGGTGTAAACGTGACTGAATTCATGACGTTCTCCATAGTCATGCGCCATTGCCTCAAGAGCAATATCTGGATACTAGGTGAGTAGGGCAGAAAAGTCAAAAAAACCGCCTGGGCACAGTTTGCGTGCAACTTCTAGACATGTACGTATACTTATAGAATTATTGAGTATATATACAACATGCACAAGATATTAGGCTTATTTATTACCCTATTGCTGATGTTACCAGTAACATCTGATGCGTTGGTTGCACAGCCCACCACAGATGACACACCAGATGGTACCAGTAGCTATTTCTGTCCAAATCTCACACAGACGCTGAAGCGCGGTATGCGTGATGCACAAACAGGCGGGCAAGTTACTGAGCTCCAGAATTTCCTTGCTGATTTTTTTGATTTAGATGAAACAACGGCAGTCTCAGGTTTTTTTGGTCGCACCACACAAAAGTATCTCGTGCAGTTTCAGTCACAACACGGATTGCCTGCATTTGGTATCGCAGGGACACTTACTCGAGCTAAAATCGCAGAGGTATGTAAAGGAGGAGGAGCGGTAACCCCAGGTCCAATTTGCCCAGCTATTGGGTTCGTTGCCTGCCCAGAAGGCACGGTAGATGTCTCTCAAAGAATTTCCGGTCAATGTCCACAAAAACCAGTATGTAAACCTGTAGGGGTATCTTGCCCAGAGTATCAACGTCCGCTTTGTGCAAATGGAGAAAGCGCTGTATCGGGTGAGCGTCTGTCAAATGGTTGTTACGGGGCTCCGTACTGTAAAAAGCCAACACCAAACCAGTGCCCTATCTACAGCAGGCCTCTGTGTCCTGGAGGAGAAGTGGTGAGTGGTGGCACCGGTGCAGACGGATGTGAACTTGCACCAAAGTGTGTGAACCAAAATGTAATTGGTGTTTCAATTGACCCATACGTGCAAGCAGATAGACAAGTTGGCGATGTGGTACAGTGGTCTGTAAAAGTACTCAATGCACAGCGAGGCTCTACACTGGTCACCACCTTAGAATCAGCAGATTGGATGAATCGTCACTATGCCTTCCCAGGAGATGGTGCGAGTCGGCAAGTCGCGGGCTCATCAGTAGTACAATACTCTGCAAAAATACTCTCTCAGCCGGGCTATGATATTCTCCCAGGAAAGTATAAAATCCACGCGCGACTCCTCGCGCCTGCAGATGGGAGCGGGAAGGACTCTGCAACGCACTCTGAAGCAGAGACACAGATATTTTCTGTTGGTTCAGGTACTAGTACAAAATGTGGGGTAAATACCTTTTCTGTGCGAGGGAATCAATGTGGCACACAAACATTTAATGCGAGCGGTGCAGCGGCATCTCTTGCAATAATTGCTCCAGGCCCAGTAGAAGCATCATATACTAATGCCTATTTCCAATGTTACGATGGGTACAGTGAAACAATGGGCGTTGAAAGTTCATGTAAGCCAGTATCGGTATGGCAGAAATATGCTCAAGAGAAATGTGCAAATCGTTGTGCGCCAGTCGGACCATTAATAATAAACGACTTCCGTTCCAGCCTTGCGCCAGCTCAGCAACAGGTGGCATCTCCGTACGAAGCATTCATCTGGGTAGTTAATTCATTAGGGAGTATGGCAAAGTAATTTTTAAAACATGCATGCACAGGCCCCATCTTGTTGGGGCCTGTTTTGTGCTACCATCATCACATGGATTCACAACTGAGCGCACGTATTGATGCATTAGAAAAAAAGATTGATGCAACGTATCAATCAGCAGAAAAAACGCGTAAATACATACTTGGCATGCTGGTCGCGACCGTGGTCGCGTTTGTGCTTCCACTTGTCGGCCTTATGTTTGCAATACCAACGCTCCTCTCTACGTATTCGGGGATGGCAGACGTTGGCGCGCTCGACCTGTAAGTTACACACAGTGTGGACAACTACGGAGAGGTAATTCTATTGACAGAGGGGCACGTTCTGATACCATACCCCCACGCTGGTGTGGCGTGTTTTTAGAGTCTGTAAAGACGCTAAACACGACACGCGTTTAACGGCTTGTAGACAGGTGTGTGTGGCTTCTCGCGCATATACATCTGGACTGCAGGTACGAATTATTAATTAGTAGTATTAACATAAATTATTATGGCAGATTTTGCACGTTCAAAGCCTCACATTAACGTAGGAACTATTGGTCACGTTGACCACGGAAAGACTACACTCACTGCAGCTATTCTTAACGTTCTTCACCTCAACGGAAACATCGTTAAGATGCGTGGAGTTGATGACATTGACAACGCCCCAGAAGAGAAGGAGCGCGGTATTACTATCGCCCTTTCACACAACGAGTACGAGACAAATGCTCGTCACTATGCGCACATTGACGCCCCTGGTCACGCCGACTATATCAAGAACATGATTACTGGTGCCGCTCAGATGGATGGTGCTGTTCTCGTTGTTGCTGCAACTGATGGTCTTATGCCACAAACACGTGAGCACATTCTTCTTGCAAAGCAGGTCGGTGTTCCAAGTATCATCGTGTTTCTTAACAAGACAGATATGCCAGACGTTGACGAAGACATGATTATGCTCGTTGAGGAAGAAATTCGTGAGACCCTCACTAAGTACGGTTATGATGGTGCAAAGACTCCATTTATCAAGGGTTCAGGATTGAAGGCACTTGAGGCAACTGACATCAACGATGAGTGGGCACAGAAGGTACTTGAGCTGACAAAGCAAATGGATGAATACTTTGTCATCCCAGAGCGTCAACTCGACAAGCCATTCCTCATGCCTATCGAAGACATCTTCTCTATCGAAGGACGTGGAACTGTTGTTACTGGACGTATCGAGCGCGGTATCGTTAAGGTAGGTCAGGAAGCTGAAATCGTTGGTATTGCAGATACTGCAAAGACAACTATCACTGGTATTGAAATGTTCAACAAGACATTGCAAGAAGGTATGGCTGGAGACAACGCAGGTATCCTCCTCCGTGGTACAGCAAAGGAGAACGTACACCGTGGACAAGTACTTTGTGCACCAGGCTCAATTAAGCCACACACAGAGTTTGAGGCTGAAGTGTATATCCTTTCAAAAGAAGAAGGTGGACGTCACACACCATTCTTTACTGGATACAAGCCACAGTTCTACATGCGAACTACAGACGTTACTGGCGAGGTTACTCTTGCACAGGGAACAGAAATGGTTATGCCTGGAGACACAGTGACTTTCAAGGTAAAGCTTGTTGGTCCGGTTGCCCTCGAAGACAAACAGCGCTTTGCTGTTCGTGAAGGAGGTAAGACTGTTGGTGCCGGAGTTGTTACAAAAGTGACACTCTAAGTAACCTTCTGGTTACACGTAAAAAGCCCCAACAGGGGCTTTTTACTTGCATTTTTAAATGAGGTAGTGCATACTATCGCAACTTCATTTAGAAGTTTTAATTTTTTGTACCATGACAGATCAAGGAGTGAAAAAAGCTACGCGCAAGCCAGTAGCAAAGAAAGCTAGTGCCGGTGACAAACTGCGCATTACCGTGCGTGCCTACGACCACAGACTCCTTGATATTTCAGTAAAGCAAATTATTCAAACTGCTGATCGTTTCGGAGTTGAGACTCGCGGTCCAATCCCTCTCCCAACAGATATCCGTAAGTATACGGTTAACCGTTCATCATTTATCGACAAAGACGCTCGTGAGCAGTTTGAAATTCGTACACACAAGCGCCTCATTGATATCGTCAACCCAAACCAAAAGGTGATTGAGGCTCTCACCAACATTGATCTCCCTTCAGGAGTTTCAATTCAGGTAAAGACAGTCTAGATAAAAATCACACTTCAATTTCCTTACAAAAAACGCCAGCATTGGCGTTTTTTGTTACGACGTACATAACTGAAACAGTATACAGTTTGGTGCCATATTAAATCGCGGTATACTGAGCTATATGCAAGCGCTCTATAGGTTTATATTGTCAAAAAAAATTGAAATAGTGTTTGCGCTCGGTGTTTCTGTGCTTACATATATGGGAGCTCAGTATATGCATGGCAGTCAGCAGGACTTGATATCAGAGTATTACTCAAAGATTGAAAATCAGGAAGTTTTACGAGAAGACGTCATTGTAACTAAGGAGGATTTATCTGCGATATTTGCATGTGCAAAAAAATTTGCATACGACAAAAACAAGATAGAGGAGTGTAATCGTAATTTTTATGATGCATACACCATGGCGCATGGCCCTGCTGATGCTTTTGCACACCTAGCGAGGTTACAAAAGGAACATAAAAATTTATTGCCTAGTTGTCACTATATCTCGCACGGAATAGGAAACGCAGTGCTCAGAAGGAGTGGTAAGGACCCTTATAAAGCGTTTTCAATCATGCAGACCGGTAACTTCTTTAAGAATGTTGTTACTTGCGGAAACGGCTACTTCCATGGCGTAATCGAGGAGGTGGCTAAAGATACTACAGATAAGGATGAGTTAGTAGCATTACTGAGTGGTATTTGTTCAAGTGCAAAAATTACAAATAAAGGTAACTGCTTCCATGGTATAGGACACGCAGCAACCATTCAAACAGAATACAATATCGCAGATATGCAGTATATCTGCGATAGAATTTCACCAAATCCAGTAGAGGTTTTTGGCTGTCACACTGGTGGGTATATGGAGTATGCACAGATATACCCGAGGACGGTGAGTGCCAAGGCTGGAGAAATGAAGTTTGATTTATGTGATTCGCTTGAGAAAAAATATCAGCCAGCGTGTTATCTTGAGCTTTCATCAGCGTATGAAAGTTTCTCTACTGAGCCTAGAAACTACACAAGAAATGTCGGTTTCTGCAAACAGATAGCTGACGATTTAAACCGGATGGCATGTATTAAATTGTTTGCTATACGGGCGGTACGCATATCTCATTATCAAGAAATATATGCAATGTGCTCAAATACAAGTACAAAATACGAACAGGTTATGTGCATGGCAGTAATCGCAGACAAGATGGGAGGGTCGCGTGATGGTACAAGAAAGACAGCCGCATACCATGAATCCATTGATGGTGTCTGTAAAACACTGAACCCTCTGTATGCAGGGTATTGCAAACATCTAGTCTATGTAGATTTCAGTCAGTTATTTTATACAAGCGCCGCAGATTTCGACTTTCCCCCCATGCTGGAGTTGCTTAAAAAGCGCGCACTGTTACTATAATACATAAGTATGAACCTAAATAAAATTAAAAAACTTATTCGATTCGGAATCATCGCAACTGGCGCTATAGTTTTGGGCTTTTTCCTTTCTGTAAAAGAAAATCACACCTCAAGTGGCAACTCCATACTATTGGATTTTGATACACAGACAGTATCTGCCGACACACCTCCTCCAATTGATAGTGGTAGTGGCTCAGCTGACAGTGGTAGTGGTGACAGTGGTGACAGTGGTAGTGGTGACAGTGGTAGTGGCGATTGTGGGTCTTAAGTTAATACTTTTCATATACTTTACATGATCACAAAAAAAATACTCACTTCAATTTCTGTAGTCATTACTCTCGTTTGTTTTTTTGGAGTATATTTTTTCTATACGAGCACTACTCAAGATGTAGGTGAAGAAAAAATATCATTGGCCAATCTACAAGAGGTAGTAACTGAAGACTCTATAAATACGCGTTTTGACACTGGAGAAGCCTTCACAGACTTTAAAGGTGAAGAGACAGGGACAAAGTACAAGTACTTAAGGGAGAGTCTGCCTGTTATGAAGGCTGAAATAGAGAAAGCAGAAGCAACTGACAGCGAAAGTGAAGTTTTGTATAAACGCGCAATTTACTATATGAGACTTGCATCGGTAGGTATAATTTCTGATGATAGTGATCCAGAAAAAAATAAAATGATCATTGATGCGTATAATGGGCTTTTCGAAAACTTATTTAAGATTGGTGCAGTTGCCAAGGATGAAAATCGCAATCCTCGCTATCTGCGAAGGCTTTATGTGTATGTGATTAGTTACATATACAATAGGTCAAACAATCCTGACTTGTTTATGATTTCTTACTTTACACAAGATAAGGATTTGCTAAATCTACTTGAGAAGCACGCATTGAACAAAGATATCGCCTCAATATTGTATATTGACTCTCTCTTTAGTATTGGTGACCTCCAGAGAGATAACTTTATGGTTTCTGAGAAACTGAACAATCTGTCTCGACTTCTCTACTACCCTGAAGTTACTGAAGATATAGCACTAAAATCAAAAATTCTTGAAGAAGCACAAAAATTGATTCTAGCTTTTCCTACTGCAGTAGAGACGCAACTCACCAGTTCTCCAGAGGAAAACCGCAGTCGGCCACAGGCAAATTATGCAACTGCACTTGGTGTTCTTTCACGATTTACACCAACCGTTACAACAGCACAAGCAAAAATTGCATTTTCTGAGGCGTATAAAGCACTCCGTGAAAATCTGCGATCAAAGGAAGATAATCTACTCTCCGTAAAATTTATGCTTGATGTGAACTACGCATCTCTGCTTTTTAATGAGAATAACAAAAAGTTAAATAGCGAAATAGTTGCAGTATTAGCCGACATCGAAAATTACAGAGCAAGTATTGAAGGTAATACCGAACTTACAAATGTTTTCAATAACTACCTGAGAGGTGTGCAAAGGGAATCTGCGATTAAAGATGGTGCAAAAATGGACCTCCTGCTTATCGCGTCTCAAAACGAAGCCTTCAAATCGCTGTTAGTTGCTGCCGGTGTTGAGTTACAATAGGCATCTGTTACGATACAGTAATGAGTATAGGTTCGTCTTACAATCCGCAGTTATTTCTATGGGTAAAAAAGTATAAACTATCAATCTTTGCTATTTTAGTCATAGCTCTCATCTGTGGACTTGTATGGGTATACTACGTTCCTCGCGTGAAGAGTCTTAATTACTATTATGACCAGATAACTGCGCAGGAGCATGTTGAGGATGGTGTTGAGATTACTGCACAGGAGTGGCAAGAGCTGAATGCGTGTAAAAGTATCCAAGGTGAGCTTAAAAATAAGCGAACCCAAGACTGCCTAAAGAAGTTTTATGTTGACTATACATTACGAAATGGCGTGAGAAAATCATTTTCTCACCTTGCACTCTTAGAGAAAAGAAGCACAAACTTTATTGAAGACTGCCACTACATTTCGCATGGTATTGGCCATGCGCAGTTGAGGGTAAATAATGGAGATGCAGGAAAGGCTTTTGGTACTATTTCAGAAAACCTATACTTTAAGAATGTTGCTACGTGTGGGAATGGTTTTTTCCATGGCGTTATTGAAGAATATGCAAAATACGAAACAGATAAAGATGCACTCGTTGCGCTTCTTAAACCCATATGTACAACCCAGGGGCCAAAAAGCGAAATCGATTGCTTTCATGGGGTGGGACACGCAGCTTTTGTGCAGCTTGAATACGCAATCCCTGAATCATTGTATGTATGTGACCGCATCACCGATGAACCAATGAAACAGTACTCATGTTACATGGGTGTTTTCATGGAAATGGGACAAGATTTCCCCACACGACAAATGGTGCGTGTAGAAAATGGCATCATGGATTTTACTTTATGTAATACACTCGATTCCAAGTATCAGCTGGCGTGCTACGCGCAACATTCAGTATTATTTGAGAACTTCAACGCGACACCCAAAGATTATAAAAAAAATATGCGCTTTTGTAAGCAAGTCAAAAACGATAAATATCGTATGGCGTGCGTCAAGTTCTTTGCAGGAAGGGCGGTACGTGCGGTGCAGTATCCAGACTTGCGAGGTGTGTGCATTGATAGTACCAGTTCGAGCGATGAGCGCATTATGTGCGCTGCGACCTTTGCAAACAGAATTGCACGTGCACTTGATAGTTCAAGAACTACTCTGTTGTATCAGCAAGCTGTGCATGATGTGTGCGGGCAGCTTTCTTTCTATGATGCACCTAGGTGTATTGATTTAGTATTGCATCGGTACGAAAAAATGTATTTTGATGCAGAATCAGATAGGGGAATGTAATAATAGTGCATTATTCTTGAATTCTCTTCAGTGCATACAGTTCATTTGCATACGTCGTCACAAAAAGTACTTTTGTATGGTGATTATACTGCGCGCGGTTAGTTATTCGCTCTGAAACGGTGGTATATCCAAGAAGTGCTCCTGTGTTTGGATTAAGAATACTTATTCGTCCTGCGTTGCAACCAATTATTAAACCATCCTCTGTGAGTATAGGAGATGCGAGGACGCGTGCGCGTAAGCGTGTTTTCCAGATAAGGGCACCACTCAGTACATTAAATGTGTATACGTATTTATCAAGCGATGATATAGAAACCATGTCGCCATGTACGCAAGGGGTTCCCCATGAACCAAACTCCATAACCTCACTATGCCAACGCACAGAACCGTCTGTACGATTAATGGCGTATACATCCTTTTCCATGTTCGCAACGATAATAAGGTCCGGGCCGGACGCATATGCAGGTGCTTCTTTAATATCAAACCTGCTAAATCCCGTGCGCAATTCTTCTGGAGACGGATCGCCAGTTTTAACTTTCCAGACACACGTGCCACTCTGAGCGTCATAGAGTCGCAAAATACCATCATTACTTCCAATCGAGACTTGTTTAGTTTTCTCAATATACAACGGCGTGGCATGAGTCAGATTTTGCATGGTGTTATCCCACCATATTTTTTTACCCGTTTCCATAGAAATGGCAGCGATGCCACCACGTTTTTTAAATAGCCCAAATTCCAAGCCAATAAACATAATGCCAAGTTCTGGGGCAAGAGCAGGTGATGAGCCCACCCAGTCAGCGTCAAAAAAGGTCCACAGGCGCTTACCAGTGTTCGCATTTAGTGCGTACACGTTGCCGTCATACGAGCCAAAATACACAATATCATTATGTATCGCAGGCGTAGAGAATATACTCTTACCTTGAGTTGCGTAGCCTACTTTGAACGACCAAGCCACAGAACCGTCTGACTGACTAATTGCATAAAAAAAGCCATTATCTGCGCCAAAATATGCTTTTGTGGCATCAAGCGTGACACCACTCTTGGGAACAACCCAAAATAAATTAGGGTTATTTGCAGAAAATTTCCACAATGCCTTATGAAATTGTTGTGGAGGTGGAGTACTTATTTTTTTTATCAGATTACCCACATCAATTTCCCGAGAGAAGTCATTCAGCTCAAACAGAGAATGAACCTCAATGCCTCGTTCGTGTAGTGTCGCATAAAATGAAATGTCCCTGTATCGTAAAATAGACCATACTGCGTGAACTTTATAACCTAAGTCTTCAAGAACAATAATTTGGCGCATAAATGTGCCGCCCTCATTACTAATGTCATCAACAAGAATAATAGGTGTATTTTCCTGAATAGTTCCCTCAATCATTCTGAGGAGGCCACTCTTTTTGCGCGACTTGCGTATAAAAAAACCGTTGGCATCGCTGTCGCCGTGTGTATATCGGTATTGCGTTATCCCGGTTACGAGTGGAATTGCTGCAACCTCAAGTCCACATACTTGATAGCGAGGAAGGCTTTTAAATGCATCAGTAAACACAACACTGAGTGCGTCCATGAACTTGCCCTGCATGATGCATCGCCTAAAGTCAAAAAGCCACCCTTCAGTTTGTTCTTCGCCTCTCCCGTCAGAGATATACTCCTCACGCGCCTTTAAAAATACGTCAGAAATGATTGTCTTGCGCGCGTAGTCCCGAGCTTCTGTATGATCCATACCTATAACCATAGCATATGAGTTTACCGACTCGCCATCATTTTTTATGGTAACATTTAATATATGAATCAATTTATCTTTTGGCTCTATGATACACCGAGACAAGCTCGATTTTTACAATGGTACCGTAAGTTTTTCTCACTAGAAGAGTTTGAGAATAATACGACACTCACGTGGGTCTTTGGTGCGACACTACTCTCATACTATGTCGCATTTAGTGATTGGAGTAAATCAAATGCGCTTACAGTCGAAACACTGCGACAGGGGGGTGCAACTTGTTGGCCGTATTTTCAAAATTGCACGGACTACTACTTTCTCAGTAATTTGCCCTACGGGTATTCTCAAACCACTTTATACATGGGACTCATGGGTGTTTTGTTGCTTATTGGGTACTGCATACAAAAAAAAGAGTGGATACTTGCGCACATGCTCTTATTCATTCCATATCTGTGGCATGGGGCGTGTGTATTTTTCTTAACCCATCAATATGGCGGGAACTATGACTATTATCTATTTACGTTCACAACAGTACTGCTGTTTGTGTCACATAAAGAGTATTTTGTTAAAGCAGCACTCGTATCGTTTTACTTTCTTTCAACAGCAGCAAAAATTCACGAAGCATGGGTTCTCGGGACATACTTTACTCCGCTTATAGGTGGGCTCCCATATTTCCCAGACTGGTCAGTGCCGTTTTTGACTAACCAACTTATTTTCATGGAAATGGTTGGTGCCTGGGTATTATTAAGCAATAGACCAATACTGCAAAAAGCGGTAGCCGCGTATTTTATCTTTTTTCACCTGTACTCAGGGATACTTGTGGGCTATAGATACCCAACGACTGTATTGCCGACGCTAATAATCGTATTCGCGCTTTTTTATAAGTATCAGAATCCACCTGTTGACAAGAAGTCAATCGCAGGATGGCTCCTCGTCGGTTTACTTTTCTGCGCGCAGTCAGTTCCTTTCTTTATTCCTGGTGATCAAAAATTTACCCTTGAGGCGAACAGAATTGGGCTCTATATGTTTGAGTCAAATCATCAGTGTGTGAGTACTGGAACATTAGAAACAATGTATGGTGAAAAAATAGATATTACTAACTTTAGTTCCGCTGCGCGCAACCGCTGTGACCCGTACGATTACCTCCAGCGAATCCAATATGCGTGCACACACACGAAGGATGTAAAGCAGGTACGGTGGACCTTAGATCACTCAATTAACGGCGGGCCATTCTACCGAGAGGTTGATGTTGAAAATGCTTGCGCCCTTACATATTACGCGTGGAGTCACAACGAGTGGATAAAGTTCCAATCTGATGCTCAGATTGTAGGGTATCCAAAGGAGAATTGGTTCTACTAAATATACCACCATGGAAAATAAAAAATATATACTTACGGACTCAGCGTTTAAGAATCATGCCCCTACGCATTTAGCCGCTACACAGGAATACCTTGTGCCCTTTTTACCGACCATGCTGTTCATGTGGTGGTGTGTTTTTTTCGCAGTAATAGTATTCCTCCTCAATTCGCTATATAAAGAAATGCGAAAGAAAAAATAATCAGATACTAAAAAACATGCGGGAGCATGTTTTTTAGTATGTTATGTAAATTAGGGCGGCCGACGTTTTGCTCATCACAATACGTCGACCTAGTCGTCACTTGATATCCCAGCGGCACTTCCGGCTGCGGTCGGGGCTGTTCGCTTTGAGCTGGCACATCTCATAGGCCTTGGGGCAGGTGCCCTTCGACGGTCTGACGAGAACACAATCACCGGCTTTGAGGGCCGAGTAGGGAGGTTCCTGGTCCAGGATTTCCTGGGCGAATGCGACAGTTGCGCCAACAACCAAACCACATGCAAGAGCGAGGGCGAGTTTCAAGCTAGACATGGGCGTGAGCCCTTTCTCTCGACTGGCAAACGGCGCCGAGATAACCGACCAAAAAGACATCTTTTTGGATTTATTGTATAATATCACTTTTGTGCATTATTTTCAATGTTGTGGTATTGAAAGTATGCGAGTAGTATCGTCTCCACCTATCCACAGCATATTTACTCAATACCATCCCGTTCTTTTCAAAATGGTATAGTTTGCATATGTTTCAACCTACAAGAAAATTTATTAAATATTCTTTTTACACCATTTCCGCATCTGTACTTGGATTATTTTTTGCAGTGGCGCCAGAAAGTTTCAAGTTAGATAGTTTCACGGATTCAATGACGGACACTGCACAGGCAGACGATGTTGGATGTGAGGCGTGCGCAGCAAGTGCTGGAAGTGATAGTGGTAGCGACGGAGGCAGTGATGGCGGTAGTGATGGCGGTAGCGGTGGTTGCAGTGGTGGTTGCTCTGGGGCCTAACTTTAACATAACTACTATTCAATGAAGTACCAAAAAATCATATATATATTTCTTGCGCTGTTCGTCGTTGTGGCGGTAAGTGTATTTCTGTACATAAGCAAGTTTGTCGTTACGTCTAGTACTACAGAAATACCATTGTCTCCAGTTGCGACTGGTAGCACACAGGAGGAACAAAAAAAGACCCCACCTGCTGAAAATTTGAAGATAATGACACCGTTCTTTTTGAAACAGTCATCAGAAGAGTATAAGACTTTAACCTTTGAGTATGCATCGCTCGCGTCGGGCATGGCTGTTGCAAGTGGTGTTGAGTCGAAAGGGCAGGCGATAGAAGACTTGTATGCAAAGCTTTTTAACTTTTATGCAAACGAAAAGAATTCAGCAAGAGAAAGAGCATATGCGTTGAACCTTGCGACACTCGTATATATTACTGGTTTCGATGCAAAGCTCCTTGAGCGCGGCGTTTCACACAATCCAGATTTCGCTGCCCAATTCAAGAAGCATCTCGCGTACGTTAAGACGTTAAAACCTATTAATGCAGGACCGACCGGCGTTATGTTTGAAAGTGGGACGCCAACCATGAACTATGCAGCACAAAAAACAATGGCGTACATTAATAGTGTTTCCTATGATTTGTATCCTGGGTCATACGCACTCCTCAGAAACAACCTCAATAACTTACAGGGAGACTACTTACTTAATAACAGTTTTGTTACAGGTAAGAAATATGCAAACGTCGGTGCAATGATGTTGGGTATGTATGGACCTAACTACTTTGCTGACCTCGATAAAAAGATTCAGAGTCTTATTGCGGAAAAACGACTCTATGAAGATACATATGCAAGTAGCTACGAAATAAACATCATGTACGCTTCTGGCGTAGTGTGGTCAAAGTATCAACTCGTTGCAGGTAACCCAAGTAAAAAACAAGAAGCAGAAAAATTACTCACAGAATACGTTCTCTATGCTAATCGCATGGTTGAAGCATCAAATGAATACAATACCGGAAGATTATTCTATGGATATGTACTTTCGGCATTTACTAAATCACGTGCGTCACGAGAAAACGTATTCCCTGAAGCAAAAAACGCGGAGCTTGTTGATGAGGCTCAGAAAACACTGCTGAAACTAATGCGCACTGTGAAAAGTAAACAACTTTCATACTGGATTAAAAATCTCCCAAAAACAGGATGGATGTATGGCGAACTCGAATTCCTGACGCAAGGTAACGAGGAGCTTAAGCAGTTCGTGCAAGCCCTCTAGACACGTGCTCGTAGCTGTAAACTATGACAGTTTGCAGTATACTGCGCGTATGCAGAGTTTCTTGATATATACCTGCGTTACAGGAGAAAGGTGCTTTTTCAGTTGTTTTAGGATATGAAAAAAGAAGTATACAGCACAAAGTTTTACCCTGCTCATAAGTATGAGAACCAGATAAAAAACTTTTCAGTACCGCGTCTTATTCCAGAGTATAACTATTTTAGCTGGTGGGGACTGGCGCTTGAGAAATTTTTTAAACTTAAAAATATTCGCATATTTTTTACAGAAGCATCTTTTAATTCAGGATACCGAGAGCTTCTCGAAAATCTCAAGAAAAAGAAGTTTGTGCAATCATACGAACTCTTGCAAAGTTATAACGACTATCCAAAATTCTTTTCATGTAAAGTCACATTTTTTGTTGGGTCTAAAAGGGACGGAGAGGATGTGACTGCGCATGCGACAAGCATGGTTCTCCCCGCAGACGGGCTTGATGTGTGTTATTCAAAGGCGATAGGCGAGGCACTTGAACGGCGAGCGGCTCGATTTAACAGTGAGGATTCTGTTATGTATCCGCAAGTTGTTAACGCACGCCCTGCATTTACGTATGAGATGATTCCGCAGTTTACAAGCATACAAAAGAATCTTTACTCTCATTTCGTTCAATCTGAAGATGATCTTGTGGTTATGCCATGCGTTTCTGTGCCAAATGTGACATCTGGTGTAACGCAAAATATACCAATGCAGTGCATATACTATGGTAAGCCATTGGAAAAAAATGAAAAATTGCTCAATCAAGGGACCACGAACGGGTGTGGGGGCGGGTTTAACTATACAGACGCCGCACTTTCTGCGATATATGAACTTATTGAACGTGACCACTTTCTTTTGTGGTGGTATTCAGGTGCAACTCCGAGAAAGATAGTACCAACGCAAGGTACTAAACTTGCTGAAGAGATACGAGCCATGCAACGACGATACAATCTCGAGGTATATTTTCTTGATACTTCGTACGACCTTAATATCAAAAGTTGCGTGTGTATTATTATTGACCCGGTATTACACATTGTGGGGATGGGCGGTAAAGCGGGAACATCAGCATACCTGTTTGAACAGGCATATACTGAAGCATTGATGCTTATAACATCTACGCGCATGCGTTTACGTGCGGGAGTGAAAGGTACAGATTTCTTTACCCCGAACGACTTTACAAATAAGGTAATAGACCAGAGAGAGCGCGAGACGCAATGTTGTACTCAAGAAGGAGTTGAATACTTACGCAAAGCATTGTTGTCGGGACCCTCTGTTCATATTGAAAATCTTTCTGAAGGCTTTCACGCGTTTCAAACAAAGAAAGCTGAGCTCGCTTTTGTACAATCAGAATTTTCTCGCATGAGTAAACGATACGGCGCCGGGTACAACCTCTTTCTTTACTCATTTCAATCAAAGTTGTTGCGCTCATGTTCGTACTGCGTTGTCCGGGCCTTTGTACCGTCGTTTCTAAAGTTGCACCTGAATGAAAGTATGGCGACGCCACTTTCGATACGATTAAAAAAATTTATGGAAGATCATGACCTTGAGTACTCATACGAAACTATTAACAAAGTCCCGCATATCTTCCCATAGTATGAAAATTTTCCAGCTGTACCATGATGCGTCAAAAAATAAAAGACACCCAGGGGTAATGTCACATCCTGAGACGTGGCCTCAAGATTGGACCACGACATATTATAAAAAATATGAGCGGCTACCAAAATTTAAACTACAACCACCCTCAGAGGACCTTGCTGTGTCACTGGGTACCGTCATTCGCAATAGACATTCAACGCGAGAGTATACGAAGGTGATTACCGAGCAGGAACTCTCAGATTTGCTTTTCTATAGTTGCGGTCAAATTGACGCAGATGCGCTGTATGGGCGTGGGCGCCGTGCGTATGCAAGTGGAGGAGGGAGGTTTCCACTCGAAATTTATCTTTTTGTAATCAAAAAAATTGGCTTAATAGATGCAGGCGTCTATCATTATGATGTTGCAAGTCACACGCTTAATCGTATTGATACCGAAGGAAGCTCTCCAGAAGAAATACGAAAAATATTTTTCTATCCTGAGACGCCATCCGCAAGTGTTATCGTCGTGTTTTCTGCGGTATTTGAAAGGATGTATACAAAGTATAAGGAGCGATCATACCGGCACGTGCTTCTTGAGGCTGGTGGAGCTGGTGAGCAAATGTATCTCGTTGCAGGTGCACTGGGTATTGGTTGTGTCGGAATGAGTGGCTTTGTTGACGAAAGTATTGAAGCCAGACTTGATATAGATGGCGTGCAGGAGTCAGTGTTGTATTCTGTAGTGCTGGGGTAGGTACTCTATCCACAGAGTGGTGCGTACTAAAAAATTAAGAACCAATTTAGGGGTATTATAGGGAAATGAATACACGTACATACGGTTTTATTAGTGTCGCGTTAGTTCTGGTGGTGATATTTGCTGGTGTAAATATTCTCAATAAGAGCCAGGATGGAAATGCACAACTTGCAACAACAGGACAGCAAAAAAGTACTTCGGAAAAATACGTTGATATGGCACGAGGCCAGATAGTCACACAATTTAATCCAACCAAAGCAGCAATTTTTTATCAAAAAGCATTAGAGCTTGACGGTAGCAACAAGGATGCCCTCTATGAACTTTCACGTGCACAGCTTGCTCTCGGTAACCCAAAGCAAGCGCTCGCGCTCTCAAAGACGTATCTTGACCAATATCCAAACGATACTCGTATGATGTATGTCGGAGGACTTTCTGCGGGTTACACAAAAGATTTTGAACTTGCCGAATCTTTGTTTACTGCATACATAAAAAATCCTCAGTCTGCTTGGCAATCACGACTTGACCTTGCGTGGGTACAATATCAAAAGGGAGATTATCTCCGAGCAGAGGAGACGCTTTCAGGTGCTATAGAGAAGTTTGGAATAAATGCGTGGCTCGCCACATCTCTCGGCGCAGTCCAAATTGCACTCAAAAAAAATGATGAGGCTCAAGCGACACTTGTAATTGCCGCAGAAAAGGCAAGTGCATTAACTGAGGCAGAATGGAAATCAAACTACACCTTCTCAGATCCGGCACTTGTTCCAATTAAACTGGCGCAATTGAAGGCTGTAATTCAATACAACCTATCACTCGTTGATGCATCAGTTACGCCTGATCTTGCGTTATTACAAACAACACCATCATTTGCCGGTGAGGCTCCACAGACAGGACTTGGATACGTGGTTTCCGCATGTGGTGAGTCTTGTGGCCCGCAGACGTGCACATCTCCAGCAAACTCATGTGGAGCAACGTCGCAGCAAGTAATCAATACATGCACCGACCCTGTACACGGGACACTTATAAGCGGTGGGACATGCCCGGTAATACCAGCGCCACCGATTCCTTCAAATTACGGCGCTTCATGTACAGTAGTTAACGTGTGCGGTACTACTGCGACTGGTACTATCGCCTGTGATGGTAGATGTAATGCGGTTGCGCCACTTCCGGCTGGTTTTCGACAAAGTTGTACCATTACAAACAGATGTGGCAGTGCTTCAGGACTCGTTGGCTGTAACGGCGCGTGTAATGTGACACGATATCCTACATGTCTCAGTGAAGATGATTCTGTGACTGGTGGTGATGATGGCTGGACTACTATTGTATTCGATAATGGCGATAATGGTGGTATCGGAAATGACTACGGAACAATTGCCGCAAAAATCACAGCTCGACCGACACTTGTACGTAAAGATGGTAAGAGTGTGATTCGTTGGAACTCATACGAGATGAGCTCTTGTACTGTTACGGGTACAAATGGTGACTCGTGGACGGGAACAGTGGGTGAAAAAATATCTCGTGCCATAGTTGGCAGAGTGACATATACCCTTAACTGTATTGGATTCGACGGCCGTACGATGTCAGATTCTGTTGTGGTCTCTATTTCGCCTACTGTACAAGAAATTTAATTCTTGTCTTTCTCAGCTACACGCCCCCGGAAGGGGGCGTGTTCGTATCTTGCAAAGATGCATTTTTTCTGTATACTCCCGGGGTAATCATGCTATGTATATAGCGTGATTCAGACGTCTATGTACCCAACGCCTTAAGTAATTTTGGCTGCGGAGACCAATGGACACTCCAAAAAAGCGCATGCGCTTTGAAGTGGTGTCATAGGGCGCCATTTAATAACAGTCGAAATAATACTCGGAGACTATGTCTAAGAAATATATACTCGGCACGAAGCAGGATATGACACAAGTGTTCGATGAGAACGGTGTGGTACATGCTGCTACTGTCGTCTCTGCGGGGCCAGTTGTGGTGACTCAAGTAAAGACATCTGAAAAAGATGGCTATACAGCAGTCCAGGTTGGTTTCGGAGAAAAAGCAGAAAAGAATTTGAATAAGCCTGCACTCGGGCACTTCAAAGGACTTGGTAACTTCCGCCATGTGCGCGAGTTTGCTGATGTAACTGGAGTAGAGCGCGGAGCAACACTTGATGTATCTCAATTTTCAATTGGGGACATCGTTACGGTCTCTGGAATTTCAAAAGGAAAGGGATGGCAAGGTGTGGTAAAACGACACGGATTTGCCGGAGATATGAAGACTCACGGACGAAAGCACACATTACGCATGCCAGGTTCGCTTGGTGGTGGTGGACGTGCTGGTGGACGCGTTGCAAAAGGAAAGCGCATGGGTGGCCGTATGGGTTCAGACCGTGTGACTGTACAAAATCTGCGCATCATTCAAATTGATAAAGCTACAAATACACTCGTTATCACTGGAGCAATTCCAGGTAATCGCGGTGGTCTGGTAGAAATTATAAGCAACTAAGAAATACTGTATGAAAATAACTGTCTATACCCAAGCGGGGAAGGAGAAAGGCTCATCAGAGGTTTCTGATGTTGTATTTGGTGCTCCTTGGAAGGAGACGCTCGTATCACAAGTAGTTCGTGGTATGGAAGCAAACGCACGTACTCCTGTTGCTCATGCAAAGGACCGTAGCGAGGTACGCGGTGGTGGTAAAAAGCCATGGAAACAAAAGGGAACAGGACGTGCGCGTCATGGTTCATCACGATCACCGATTTGGGTTGGTGGTGGTAGAGCACACGGGCCACGCAACGATCGCGATTATTCTGTGAAAATCAACAAGGGAATGCGTGCGCGTGCACTCTTCTCCGCACTATCAGAAAAGGTGCGCACAGGAGGGGTCTTATTTGTTGACATGCTTACGTTTGACGCTCCAAAGAGTAAAGAGGCGCGTGCAACCCTCACTAATCTCGGTAAGATTAAGGAGTATGCAGCTGTAGGTACACGTCGCAATAATGCGGTGTTACTTGCGCTTACTTCACCTTCAGAAGCAACACTTAAGAGTTTCAGAAACTTTGGTAATGTGAATGTAGTAACTACTGCAGAATTGAATCCAGTTTCAGTACTGAAATACAAGTATGTGGTCATTACAGAGCCAGAGAAAGCAAGTGAGATACTCGCAGGTCGTATTACTAAGCGCTTGAGTTCAAAAACTACAGAGAAGTCAGTAAAAAAGACAGCTCCAAAAGTAAAGGAGACCTCAACTTCTAAGAAATAATCATGACTTCAAAAAAAGGAACAGCCGGAAGAGATAGAACACTTTCTCTTGAGAATGTTATCAAAAAGCCTCGCATTACTGAGAAATCAGTAAAGGGAATGAATATCGGAGCATATTGTTTTGATGTTGATGCTCGCGCAAATAAAGTGCAAATTGCTGACGCAATTACACATATTTACAAAGTTACACCGCGCGCAGTTCGTGTGGTGAATACTATGGCTCGTGAGGTCATGAACCGTAAGTCAGGCAAGATGGGCATGACTGCGGCAACTCGTAAGGCATACGTGTACCTCAAAAAAGGTGACACTATCGCGCTCATGTAATACACCTATTAGAAAAACCATATGAAACACCATAAACCAACATCCCCAGGACGCCGTGGTATGACAACACTTTCATACCGTGAGCTCCTGACGGGCGACGCGCCATTTAAGCCCCTTATGAAGGGAGGAAAGCGTGATGTGGGCCGAAACAATGCAGGCCGTATCACGATGCGCCACAAAGGCGGAGGAGCGAAGCGAGTATATCGCCTCGTTGACTTCAAGTACCTGAAGAAAAATATTCCTGCAGTAATTGAAACTGTTGAATACGACCCGAACCGAACTGCATTTATTGGACTCGCACTCTATAAAGATGGTGCCCGAGCGTATGTGGTATTGCCTCGTACGATGAAAGCAGGGAGCACGTTTCTCGTTGCTGAGTCGGCACCTATTACAGTAGGTAACCGAGTGCCACTTGCAAAGGTTCCTGTAGGAACATTCGTATATAACATCGAGATGAAGCCAACAAAGGGAGCACAGCTCGTACGTTCAGCTGGAAGCTTCGCTGAAGTTATCGCTCATGATGGCGGTTACGCACTTGTAAAAATGCCATCTACAGAAGTTCGTAAGATTCTCGATACATGCTGGGCTTCTATTGGAGAAGTATCAAATCCAGACCACCGTTTAGTGAATATTGGTAAAGCCGGTCGTGCACGACACATGGGTATCCGCCCAACAGTTCGTGGTACAGCCATGAACCCAGTAGATCACCCACATGGTGGTGGTGAAGGACGCCAGGGCCGTGGATTACGCCGAGCGAAGACGCTTTGGGGTAAGCCATCTGGAAAGGGACAGAAGACACGAACACCAAAGAAGTACTCTAATGTTTTCGTTGTATCTCGCAGAAAAGTAGGAAAGAATAAGGGTGAAAAATAGCATCCAGACAACTAAAAAACTCCCCTAGCGGGAGTTTTTTAGTTGTGGATTATGCCTACAATTTATGTATGTCGGTGATACCATGAGTGTATTACCAATTAAGTATACGTGGTTATGTGCGGTACCAAATGTTGTACATGTGAAGAGAATCACGCATGTGGTTCTTGCGAAGAGGCACCAGTAAAGTAACACAAAGCCCCGTAAGGGGTTTTGTGTTGCCACAGAGGCATAAAAAAGCGCGTAGAGGTGAGTCTACGCGCCAGTGTCACCGTTCAAGCTCGTGACAAATCACATGTCCACAAATGCGGTGGACGTCCATACGAGATGGGTCCCACAGGGTGCAATTTGTTTTTGGGCCTGACGTCTGCACGAGTACGACGTAGTCGGGTGCAGACGGTGACTTAGGAAGGACAGTGCGGATGTCGACCGCAGAAAGTACTTCATTTCGAGAAAGTGAAACAGGTGTCCCGGCGGTTCTGGTAGAGAGATCGACCAGACACGCATGGAAAGTCGTTCCGTTTTCCGAAAGAGAGCACATAACTGCATGTGTCGGCGCCCACATATACCCATTCTTTGCGGCGGCGTCCATGACTACGCGCGTAAAGACGGTGAGCAACTCGTGACTCACTTCCATCGTACCCTCCTTTCTGAAGAGTTCGAGTTGCTGAGGATGATTCCCAAGCAACTATGAACGCTCCAGAATATAAAAAGCCCCGCGGAGCGGGGCTTTTTATATTCTTAAGAATATTATGAAGCACACCGCATTCGCGAGTTCATACTTGGCATCATCATTTTTTGTCCAAATCGGTGCATATTTGTAACGTACCGTAGGGAAGTGCTCTTGTCAATCGAATAATGAGTACTACACTGTTGACATTCGTCCGTCCTTCGCTTAGTATACGCGGACCCGCTTTGGGCTTTTGTAAAAAGTGTTTGAGGTTCGCCTTCTACACCCTTGTACCTGATTGAATTAATCTGCGCATATCAACAAGCTTCGAAGCTATATACAATAACCATGTCACGATCACTTAAAAAAGGACCATTCATAGATGAGAAGCTTGCGCAGAAGGTAGCAAGTAGAAAGCCAAACCAAGGTTCTATTAAAACTTGGGCGCGACGCTCACAAATTCCACCAGAGTTTGTTGGTTATACTTTTGCCGTACACAACGGAAAAGCTTTTATCGAAGTATATGTTACTGAAGAAATGGTTGGACATTACCTCGGAGAGTTTTCATTCACCACGCGTTTCGGACGACATGGAGGTAAAATGCAGAAGGAAATCGAGCAGGCTAAGGTCGCTGCTGAGATATCTGCTGCTAAGTCTGCAAAAGAAACTCCTGCTAAGAAATAATTTATACTTTTATGAAAGCGTACCTCAAACAATTTAACCAACCACCACGAAAGATTCGTCTTGTAGCGACTCTTGTTCGAGGTAAGACAGTAAAACAGGCTGTTTCCGCACTTACATTTGCAGATCAAAAGTCAGCACCAGTAATCAAGAAATTAATTGAATCTGCAGTTGCAAACTCAGGTCTTTCAAAAGAGGCTGGGCTTGCTCTTTTGGTGAAAGATATACGTGTTGATATCGCCGTTAAACTCCGTCGTATCATGCCTCGTGCACAAGGACGCGGAGCAGGATACCGACATATTTCTAGCCATATTTCAGTAGTTCTTGCAGAAGGTACACCTAAAGCAAAGAAAGGAAAGGTTAAGTCTGCTGAGAAAAAGGCACGAGCGAAAAAAACAACTGAAGCGGTAACTGCATAATAATTTTAATTACTACTATGACACACGTCTCACATCCATACGCACACAGACTCGGAGTCATCCGTGACTGGAAGTCTCGCTGGTTTGTAACTTCTAAGAAGTCATACCGTGACAACTTTAAATCAGACACAATGCTCCGTGTATTTCTCACAAAGCGACTTCGTGGCATGTACGCTGATATTATTCAGATAGAGCGTAGTGAGAAACAGATACGTGTTAAAATTCCAACATCACGCCCAGGTATGCTCATTGGCAGAAGTGGTGAAGGTGCTACAAAGCTCCAAAAGGAAATTGAACGACAAATACGTAAGGTGCACAAGGAGGATACTCGTGCTGTGAAGATTGACATTGAGGAAATCCGCTCTCCTGAATCAAAGGCAGCTATCGTTGCATACATGGTTGCTGAAGGTATTGAAAAGCGTATGCCATTTAGACGCGTACTTAAGCAAACTGTTGAGAAGGTAATGGCAAACCGTGATGTGCTCGGTGTGCGTATTGCAATTTCAGGACGCTTGGGTGGTGCTGAAATGTCACGTATCGAAGAGATTCGACGTGGACGTGTACCACTTCAGACTATTCGTGCAGACATCGATTTCTTCCGAGAGAAGGCATATCTTCCTTATGGTGTTATCGGTGTAAAAGTATGGATTTACCGAGGCGACATCTTCTCTGAAAAAGAGAAACAACGTGGCGCTGGCAATAAATAAAACTGTATGTTATTTCCTAAAAAAACAAAACACCGCAAGTGGCAACGAAATCGCATAAAAGATTATGCGCGTGTTCGCCCTGACACCAGAGGCCTCACTGTTTCGTTTGGCTCACATGGACTGAAGGCACTTTCACCAGCTGAGGTAACGAGTAATCAAATTGAAGCAGCGCGTCGCGCAGCACAGCGTGAATTGGGCAAACTCGGGCGAATGTGGATACGTATTTTCCCAGACAGACCAGTTACTCAGAAAGGAGGCGAGACTCCGATGGGTGCAGGAAAGGGAGAGCTCCAAGGATACGTCTTTGAAGTACACCCAGGCAGAATAATCCTTGAAGTAGATGGCGTATCAGACAAAGTAGCACGAGAGGCACTCCGCAAAGCAACCACAAAACTTCCGCTTAAGGCACGTGTAGTAACAAGAGATTAATTCACTAGTATGGCTACAAAAAAAGTAACAAAAAAAGTTGATACAGAAGGTGCTGCACAAGAGATTGCAAAACTTCAGACAAAATTGCGCGAAGCTCGTTTCGGTGGAGCTGGTGCAAAGAAGGGGGCAGGTAACGCAGGAGTCTTGAAAAAGAAGATCGCACAACTGCAAACATCATTGCGAGCAGAAGCACTTGCGCAAAAGTAAATTCAACACTAGTATTCACCAAAACTCATATTTATGAAAAAGACACAAACAACAAAACCAGCTACACCAGTCGTAATGAAGAAGACGATGACGGCTACTGTAGTTAAGACAGCAATGAAAGACACGGCAACCGTTGTAGTGTCTCGTTATGAGAAGCATCCGAAATACCAGAAGTTTATGAAAATAAACAAGAAGTATTTGGTTGATGACAAGGGTAATACTGCTCAGGTTGGTGACGTGGTGACTATCGAATCTACTCGTCCAATTTCAAAAAACAAGCATTTCAAAATAGTTAAGTAATTTAAGAACATACCATGCTGCAACCACAATCAATCGTCGTCGTCACTGACAACACAGGAGCAAAGATTGCTCGCGTGTTCAAGGTATTAGGCGGCTCAAAGAAGCGCTACGCACAAATTGGTGATTTGGTTGTGTGCTCTGTACAAACTGCGGAACCACGTCGTTCACTAAAGAAAAAGGACGTATTTAAAGCAGTTGTTGTTCGTCAGACACGACCATTTCGTCGAGCTGACGGTTCTTACATTCGCTTTGATGATAACGCGGTTGTTGTCGTTGAAAAAAAGAAGACGGATTACGACACAAAGGGTAACCGTGTGTTCGGTCCAATCCCACGTGAGCTTGCAGAAAAATTTAAGAAGGTGGTAACACTTGCCCCAGAGGTAGTTTAAATAATATATATGAAGATTAGAAAAGGAGACACAGTACAAGTAGTCGCAGGTAAGGATAAAGGCAAAAAGGGCTCAGTGCTTGCTGCGTATCCAAAACTAAGCTCGGTACTTGTAGAAGGCGTGAACATAATCAAGCGAAGTGAGCGCGCACGTACTGCGAATGCAAAGGGGCAAGTGGTAGAGAAGCCTGCACCAGTACACGTTTCTAACGTTATGCTCATTGATCCGAAAACTAAAAAGCCAACACGCGTTTCCATTCGTAAGAACGCTGGTAAAAGCGTCCGTGTTGCGCAAAAGAGTGGGTCTGAGATTAAATAGATAACTGACTGTATATGAAATCAATTAAAGAAAAACTACAGACGACATTTGATACTTTCAAAGGAGAGTTCAACTACACAAATAAAATGCAGGCTCCTAAGTTGGTGAAAGTCATCGTTACTTCTGGTACTGGATCAACTCCTGATAAAAAGCGAAAGGAAATGATTGGTGGCAGACTTGCGCAATTGACAGGGCAAAAACCTCGCTCAACTTTGGCTAAAAAGTCTATTGCTGGCTTCAAGCTTCGTGAAGGTGAGCAGGTTGGTTTCCAAGTTACACTGCGCGGGGCACGCATGTTGAACTTCCTTGAGAAGGTCATTAATATCGCTCTCCCACGTACGCGTGACTTCCGCGGTCTATCCGTAAATGGTATGGACGCTATGGGTAACTACACCTTTGGTATAAAGGAGCACACAATTTTCCCTGAAGCTGCTGAAGAAGATGTAAAGGATATTTTTGGTTTAGGAATCACTATCGTTACAAACACTAAAACAAAGAAAGAATGTGAAGCGCTTATGCGTCACATCGGTATGCCGTTGCAAACGACAGAAACTACAGGAAAGAAATAAAATAACCCCTTCGGGGGTTTTTTTGATGGTATAGTTGCCGGATGGCACGCATTCTTCAAAGTATGCAACATCTTATTTCGCAGTATGGCATGCATGTGCCGCTGCTCTTTTTCATATTAGGTGTACTTTGGGACTCTATAACGCTGTGGCGCCCAGATGGGTTATTTGAGAATCTCACTTTTGCTGCGTACTTACTTGTCACAACGCTTATTATTTTTATCTTACCGCTGTTTGAGAGAAGGCATGATGAGCGCGCAGGTATCATGATAGCAGTACTTCAGTTCTGTTTTGGAAACCTAGCTGGAGGGCTCATGATTTTGTATATGCGTAGCGGCACACTTGTGGGGAGTGCACTGTTTTTATTTTCGTTACTCGCTCTCATTATCGCTAATGAAGCTCTAAAAACTCGGTACCGTGCGCATGCCTTGCGTATCGGCGTATGGTACGCACTGCTGACGCTCTATATATCGATGGCATTACCAATATTGTATGAACGCATGGGTACAGATGTTTTCGTAAACGGTTTGTTAACTGCGTTCATCATTGCCTTTTTGTTTGTGTGCATGCAACGTGCGCTCCGCTTCATTGCGCGTCCACAAGATTGGTTTGTATCTGTCGGAGTCATTGCTTTAGTAACTATATTCTTCTTCGTCGCACACATTACACATATCATGCCCCCGGTGCCACTTGCATTACGAAGTGCTGGAATTGCGCATAGCGCGGTGCACATTGATGATATATATCGCTTACAGATTGAAGACTCAAAGTACCCGCTTTTCATGGAGACATCGAGTCATTTCCATACAGCCCTCCCATCTCGTTCGTATTGTTTTAGTGAGGTTTACGCACCAAGTAAGTTGGTTACGGCGCTACAGCATCACTGGGAATTTTATGATGTAGAAAAAAAGGAATGGTCAACGATTGTAACTGTGCCTTACAGTATTTTCGGCGGGAGAGATAAGGGTTTTAGAGGGTATAGTTATATTTCATTACGCAAATACGGGGAGTACCGCTGTACTATCGAAACTGATAAAGGCGTAATTGTAGGACGACGCACATTTACGGTTGAAGTAGGGAACCCGATATTAACAGAAGTAGATTTATAAAATCTACACAAAGTTTTTAGGTCGCTCTTAGTTTATGACATCGTAATACTGTCATCTGAGCCTCCGCTAAAGCTCTCGTGACTTGAAGATGTGTGATGTCCAAAGCCGGCTCTAACGAGGGCGGTCTTAGTGTCGGGGTGCAGGTTGCGCAATTTTGCAAGATTTTGAGCAAGAATCCCATGTGCCTTTTTGGCGAGCATAAGGTCAGCAATTTCTTGATGTGAGAGTGCATTAAAACGCTCTGGATGATTAAGGTGCGCAGAAATTGTCCCGTACGCAAGTTGATTTTGAATATCTCGCGATTGTTTTCGCTTCAAAAGTACTCGTTCTCGTCCTGAAAGTGCTGTCATAGAGTAAGTGTACCACTAGTAAGCCTTCTCAGAAAATAGAAGATATTGTTGTGGAGCATTACGCATGTCATACTAATCTTAGAGTAAAAAATATTAGTTTTCGTTACTCAAATTTTCAAATAATGCATGTATTAAAATTCTCAGCTATTCTTTTTTTTGTTTTCTCGTATGCGCACGCTGCAGTTGAACCCTTTGTCCCACAAAAGAGCTCAAACAGCAAACCAAAAGAAAGTCAGGAGCAAAAATGCGGAAAACTCGCATGGGATTTAAATACATGCCAATGCCCCAAAAGTGCGGCAGGTTGTGGGCTGGATTCTCGCAAATGTTCAGCGGTAAACACGGGGGAACAACCGAATAAACTCCTTCCGCAAAAATCCGATCAGCTCAAGTGGGCGTACGTAAATTTTGGTAGATGTGATAGAGGTGTAAAGGGTGATTGTAGGCTGATGAAAGCCGCTTCACAAAAACTTCTTCAACAGCGCGGGGAGAAGAATAATGATCAATGGAACGAACCATGGCGTGACCCAAGTAGTCAGCTGACATGGCTTAAGTTCTCTCAAGATATTCAAGAAGCAAAGCAAAAAGGGTTTACCGCAATCGAGCCAGATAATTCTGCTGAACTTACAAACTTGGGGCATTTAGTCAAAATGTGCACTACACTCAAAAATAATCAGATGAAGCTCATAGTAAAAAATGAAAATATGGGTGCGTGGTTTACTGCGGCGCGGCACCAGGATTGCAAAGCAGTAATCGCAGCAATTCTTCCCGAGGGTGCAATTGCTCGAAATGAAGTAGAAAAAATGGAGAGAATACGAAAATCGCTGGGCTCTGAAGTTCCGATATTTTATGTTGAATATGGAGATGATTGGAAAAAGGACCCTAAAAAATTAGATGGTTTGAAAGAGTCTGAGAAAAGAGCCCTGTTGAGCAAAAATACGACTGTCGTACATCTCCCTGACAGGAAGATTGCCCGTGGCGTCAGTGATGCAGGTTGCGTTGCATTCGAAAAAAAAGAATCAGACGATGGTGTAGCTGATAAATCTAAGAATGATATTTTGGATATATACAAAAAGGACCAGGGACTCGGCGTCTTGAGAGAGTCAGTAGATACAACTAAGTGTAATGTAAATGCGCCAGTTGGATCAGCAGGTAGTTGCGTTCAGTTTTCAGATTTAACACCACTCGCAGTACCTAAAAATGTTTTGCCAAAAAGCATATAGAAATGGGTATAACTTGTCGTTTCCCTAAATGGTTGCTAGAGTTATGCTGACTTAATCGAACAATAAATACACACTTTATGACTCAAGAGTATGCAGTTAAAACAGTGAAGCAAATAAGCGTTGATTTATCGAATGAACCTGGGACACTTGCGGTTTTTGCAGAGTCACTTACTAAGGCCTCAGTTCTTATAGAAGGCATTTCGGTAGAGAGTGGTCATGGTGTGTCGCGAGTACATTTTGTTGTCGATAAACCAACTGAAGCAACCGCTGTTTTGACAGAGCTCGGTGAAAACGTATCGATAAAAGAAATACTCTCCGTAACTCTTCTTGAGAGAAAGATGGGACAGATAGCAAAAATAGCGAGAATGCTCGCTGACGCACAAATCAATATTGATGTTATTTATCTCACTTCAGCAGAGCAGGGCACGCATCCTACTATCTATATCTCCGCATCAAATGCTTCTGTGACCGATGTGGCCGCAAGACTGGCTGCGCTCGCATAGTAACCATGAACACTGTTAGGCGTATCTTTAGTTCAAAGAGCCTGCTGCGCTTGGCACGATACTGCGTAGTTGGGGTCTCGACATTCGTTTTTGACCTTGCCATACTCACGTGTCTGACTAAATTTTTAGGAATGAGTCCTGTTTATGCTGCGGGCGTCGCATTCTTTTTAGCGATTACTGTAAATTATGTGTGGAGCAGGCGTTATGTGTTCCATGAAAGTCTTGAACCAAATCACATCGCCTACACTAACTTTATCATTGTGGCGGTCGTCGGCATGGTGCTAACAATGGGGGGGATGCATGTCCTTGTTGTCACGTGGGGTATGTATTACCTCTACGCGCGTACAGTGCTTGCAGGGTTTGTTGGTATTTTTACATATGTAACCAACCTTTACTTCAATTTTAAAGTTCACGCAAACGATATACCCCCAGCTGGGGAAGCGGCCACCTCATCGGTTGCATCTGAGTCTTCGTCGTGATAGGGTACCTCCAGCCGAGCGCCTTTTTGGACACATGCTGTGTTAAGGAGACTCACCAACTACTATCATTTTTTGATAAGTATACTTCGGTACGCATTCTGTTTAGTTTGTCGCGTTTCCGAAAAGGTGCTTGGAATACTTTTATTATTATGCGTTGTGCATTGGAATTTCCAATTGCATGAGCAACTCAAGGGAAACTTATATAGTTATATGGCAAAAACCAGTAAAGTTGCTAAAGCGAACAAGCCACCAAAATTCAGTACACGAATAAATCGTCGCTGCTTTAAGTGTGGACGTCCGCGAGGATTCATGAGAGATTTCGGTCTATGCAGAATCTGTTTTAGGGAGGAAGCCCTCGAAGGGAACATTCCGGGAGTAAAGAAATCATCATGGTAAACGATCCAATTGGAGACTTCATTGTACGTCTCAAAAATGCTTCAGATGTAGGACTTTCACATGTAGTTTTGCCATATTCAAAACTTAAGCATGCTGTTGCGGACACACTCGCGGCATCAGGTTTCGTCGGAACTGTACGTAAAGAAGGGAAAGACGCTCGCAAAACGCTTGCGGTTGACCTCGTGTACACAAACGGCACACCAAAAATCTCAGGAGTTAAACGTATTTCAAAGCCAGGACGTCGTATGTATGCAAGTGTTAAGGAGATTAACCCTGTAAAATACGGTAAAGGATTATTAGTTCTCTCTACACCAAAGGGCATCATGACTGGTGGCCAGGCACGCAAGGAAGGTGTTGGTGGTGAGACGCTCTTCGAAATTTTCTAAAGAAACTACTATGAGTCGACTCGCAAAAAAACCAATAATCGTTCCCGCAGGCACAACTGTGACACTGCAAGGACAAAATATTTCTGTAAAAGGAAAGGGAGGTGAGCTCAAGCGTGTATTGAGTCGCTTTGTAAAAGCAGAGCAAAATGGTTCTGAAATAACCATCACTGCAATCGGTAACAGTACACAGAGTAGTGCATCATCTGGTACAGAAGTTGCGCACATTCGCAATATGATTGCCGGTGTCAATACTCCGTTTGTAAAAAAGCTTATTATTGAAGGTATTGGATACAGAACCGCTGTTGCAGGAAAGAAGATGAATTTCAACATCGGTAAATCTCACCCAGTTGAAATGGCTATCCCTGCAGACCTTACGGTTACTGTTGAGAAAAGTGAAATTACTATCTCAGGTATCAGCCGTGACGCAGTGGGACAATTTGCCGCAAACGTTCGTGCGCTTAAGAAGCCAGAACCGTATAAAGGCAAAGGTATCAGATATTCTGATGAGGTTATCCGTCGCAAGCAAGGTAAGCGTGCAGCGTAATTAAAAGAACGATATGAAAACATCTACAAAAACAGTACAACGAGAAGCGCGTCGCCGTCGCATCCGTGCACGAGCAAAGGGTACTCTCGAGCGCCCACGCCTTTCAGTGTTTCGTTCAGCTACACGCATCTATGCTCAAGTAATTGACGACACAAAGGGAGTAACACTTGCATCAGTATCTTCTGATAAATCAGAAGGAAAGACTCCAAAGGAGCGTGCGCTCACAGCAGCGAAATCACTTGCTGCAGAGGCGAAGAAGGCAGGAGTAACAAAAGTATCGTTTGATCGAGGAGGATACAAGTATTTCGGAACGATTAAGTCATTCGCAGAAGCACTTCGTGAAGGCGGTCTCGACTTTTAATTATTAATTTTTCTATCTATGACAGAAGAAACAAACAAACCAGAAGTAGTGACACCAGCAGCTCCTGCAACAACAGGTGCTCCTGCGAGTGCTCCAAGAAACCCTCGTTATCTTGGGCGAGGTGGCAGTAGTAGTGCCCGAAACTCTCGACCTCCACGACGTGGCGGACGCGATGGCGGAAAAGAAGGGGATAAGCGTGGAGGAAAATCTGACCGCTCAGAGCGAAAGAGTGAATTTGATCAAAAAACAATCAGTGTCAGACGCGTTGCGCGTGTTATGGCAGGTGGTCGTCGCTTTTCTTTCTCTGTAGCGCTTATTGCCGGAGACAGAAAAGGGCGCGTTGGTGTTGGTCTTGGTAAGGCAGGAGACACTGCTGCGGCGATTGATAAGGCACTTCGTGATGCGAAGAAGCACATGATAAAAGTCCCGCTTACAGAAAATTTGAGTATCCCGTTCAACGTATCAGGCAAACATGGTGCATCTCGTGTAGATATTCGCCCTGCAAAAAGCCGTGGTCTCGTTGCTGGTTCTTCAGTACGTAGCGTACTTGAACTTGGAGGAATTTCAGATGTTACTGCGAAGGTGTTGAGTCGCAGTAGAAACAAGCTTAACAACGCACGAGCTGCAATTCATGCACTCGAGCAACTTAAATAATGAGTATGACAGTTGCACCAAAACAACTCCAAAACCTTAAATCTGTTGGCGGGCGCTCACTTAAGAAGCGTGTCGGTCGCGGAGGAAAGCGCGGTAAAACTGCTGGACGTGGCACAAAGGGTCAAAATGCGCGTGCGGGACACCGTAAGCGACCAGAGATACGTGACATGATTAAGAAGCTTCCAAAACGCCGCGGATATGGAAAGAATCGCTCACGTACTGTTAACTCAGCGAAAGTGATTGCGTTTCCTCTCTCGCTTACTCGTATCGCAACAATGTTCAAGGCGGGTGATACTGTGTCACCACAGGCACTTGTTGAGAAGGGAGTCGTAGTACAGGTAGGGCGAAATCTTCCAAGAATTAAAATTCTCGGAAATGACGGTCTGTCACATGCGGTTTCTGTTACGGGATGTGAAGTTTCAACTGGAGCAAAGAAGGCAATCGAAGCAGCAGGCGGTAAAGTCGCTTAACTAACTACCTATGAACACATTTATACAGAAGATTAAGGTTGTCTTCGGAGATCCAACATTGCGCATGCGTGTCTTCATTATGTTAGGTGCATTGGCGATATTTCGTCTCCTTGCAACTATTCCAATACCAGGAGTTGATACAATCAGACTTCAGGAATTTTTCAGCCAGAACCAGTTTCTTGGCTTCATGAATCTTTTCTCTGGTGGCGGTCTTTCTAACTTGTCTATCGTTATGCTCGGTGTCGGTCCGTTTATTACGGCATCAATCATCATGCAAGTGCTCACTGTGGTTTCACCAAAAATGAAGACCATGTACCAAGAAGAAGGTGAGGCAGGCCGTGTAAAATTTACACAATGGTCTCGTCAGCTTTCTATTCCGCTCGCGTTCTTGCAAGCATTCGCATTTTTGTCTCTATTGCAGAACCAAGGTGTCGTTGCACATCTCGGCTTCATAGAGACATTCGCAAACGTATGTCTCATCGCGGGAGGCTCAGTATTGCTTATGTGGATTGGTGAGCTTATCACTGAGTTTGGTATTGGTAATGGTGTTTCACTCATTATCTTTGCAGGTATCGTGTCTGCTTTGCCACGTACATTCAGTCAGATGCTCTTTACCTTCGATACGACACAATTACCAGCATATCTGGGGCTTGCGGTACTTGCCTTCGCGACTACTGCTGCGGTTGTGTTTATTACTGAGGCTGAACGTCCGGTGCCAATAATGTACGCTCGACAATCAGCGGGAGGTGGTGGACGTGGTGGCGCAGCTACATATCTACCAATTCGCGTTAACCAGGCTGGAGTTATTCCTATAATTTTTGCCCTCTCATTCTTGCTTATTCCACAACTTATAGCGACTGTGCTCGCATCGGTTGCTCCAGGTAGTATTGCAAGTGGGGCACAAGCAGTCGTTGCATTCTTAAACTCAGAAGCAATATATGCAACAATTTACTTTGTTCTCGTATTCGTCTTCACGTACTTCTATACAGCAGTTACGTTTGATCCAGATAAGATTGCGGAGAATCTGCAGAAGAGTGGAGGTTTTGTTCCCGGTGTTCGCCCAGGCGCAGCCACGTCTGAACATCTTGCGCACATCATCACAAGAACAACATTCTTCGGTGCGTTATTCCTCTCAATCATCGCTGTACTTCCAATAGCCATTCAAATGACTACTGGACTTACTTCTGCGGCGATTGGTGGAACAGCACTCCTCATCGTTGTTTCTGTAGTACTAGATGTTATCAAGAAGGTAGATGCACAGCTCTCGATTCGAGAATACTAAATTCAGATAATTTCAGGGCATACAAAAAACCGTCGCAAGACGGTTTTTTGTATGGATGTCTCGTCAATGGTATGCATGTCTGTGTTAAAATGTGACATGCTTAAAAATAACCCAATTTCATTTTTGTGGAGGCATATATGGAAGTACTCAGTAGGAACACATAAGGCTGTCGGTATATATGTAGTACTGTCAGCGTTAGCTACTACAGTTTGGACACTGCAACCTATGGTCATCGGTAAGTTGCTTAACGTATTGCAGTCCCACGGAGGTATCACTTCTGCGAATGCTACAACCGTCGTCTACCTCATACTTACCCTTGCAGGCGTGACGTTTGTATACTGGGCGTTACACGGTCCGTCTCGTATCATTGAGCAAGAAAATGCACACCATGTACTTCAAACATACCGCAGTCATTTATTGAAGGGGGTATTCTCACTTCCCATAGCGTGGCACAGTGATCGTGATTCTGGACAAGTGCTAGATAAAATTACTAAAGCAACGAGCGGTACACTCTCATTTGCGGGGAATACGTTTCAGAGCATCGGCTTCGTGACACAAATGGTGGTTACAAGTATTGTGCTCTCATATTATGACCCGCGTATCGCATTGGTAACACTCGTGCTAATTTTTATTTCTTTTTTCATAACGTATACATTCGATTTACGCATCGTTGAATATCTTGCCGCTCTCCAAAAAAAGGAAAATAGACTCGCCGCGAAGCTCACGGACGCACTCACAAATATGTTCTCAGTAAAGATTCTCCATATCGAAAAACCAATCTTTGCTGGAATTATGGAAGAATCGCGTTCAGACAAAGTGCTTTGGGGTTCTTTCATTCGAACACAGGAATGGAAATGGTTCACTGGTGGAATGATTTTTAATATTATTACTGTTATACCACTTCTTGCATACGTACTTATTGTGAGATCGTCCGGTGAAGTATTTGAAGTAGGCACTTTCACGGCTCTATATCTCTACAGCTCCAACCTCATTTACGTATATTATGGATTCAATAGTAACTATGAAGAAATGTTGCGCCATAAGTCACGAATCATCGGTGTTGCTGATATCGAAGAGGCTATTGAGCAAAATGAAAAGCACCCACGTAAAGTTGTAAAGAATTGGAAAGAGCTATCACTCCGCGGAGTTCACTTTAGTTACGGAGAAGAAAAGGCGGATTTAAAAAATATCACTATCACCCTACGGCAAGGGGAGCGCGTGGCGCTTATTGGGTCTTCAGGATCCGGAAAGACAACCTTTCTTAAGGTCTTACATGGCATGTATCCAAATGCGACCGGTGAGTTTTCTCTTGACGGGAATGCTTTTCGGGAGACAAATTTTGCAGATATTGACCTAGAATCAACATTGGTACCGCAAGAACCAGAAGTTTTTTCGTCGACTATACGAGAAAATATTACTTTGGCTATGGACTTTACGGAAGCAGATCTCAATGAAGCAATGGACATTGCACGATTTACAGAGGTCCTCGACAGCTTACCAAATGGCCTAGATTCGGTTGTAAACGAGAAGGGGGTTAATCTTTCTGGCGGACAAAAACAACGACTTGCGCTTGCCCGAGCTTTAATTTTTAGCGGCGGGAAAAATATTTTACTGCTTGACGAATCAACGAGCTCGGTTGATTCAGAAAACGAAACTAAAATCTATAGTGAGATTTTTAAATCATGGGAAGGGTGTACGGTTCTCGCAACAATTCATAAGTTGAATTTGTTAAAATATTTCGACCGCATTGTTATGTTTAGCAAAGGCTCCATTGTAGACGAGGGGACATTTGAGGAGTTACTTGCGCGTAATGCACAGTTTAAAAAAAGCTGGAAGGAATATAGTAAGACGGTGAAGTAGTATGCATCTATGATATCAACTTCATTTGTGCGAGGGGCCACCATTTTCTTAGGAGCATTTCTTATTTTTCAAATACAACCTCTCGCAGGGAAGCATTTGTTGCCATACTTTGGCGGGTCCTCGAGTGTGTTCGCTACGTCGATGTTGTTCTTCTCTGGTTTACTTTTTCTCGGGTATGCATATGTATTTTTGCTTACAAAATATAGTAAAAGGAGTCAAGTCAAAACTCATCTTTGGGTAATCGGCGCATCCATATGCCTACTCGCAGTATATAGTGTCGGGTTGCAGTCCCTGTTTCCGTTTATTCATGAGTTGTCACAAATACATGCGTCACCCACAGGTCTCGTACTACTTTCTCTTTTTATATCAATAGGGTTGCCCTATTTTGTGGTCTCAACAACAAGCCCGCTCGTGCTCTATTGGCATGGGCAAAGCTCGCACGCAGAACCATATACTCTCTATGCACTTTCAAACATCGCTTCTTTCTTAGCATTACTCTCGTACCCCTTCATAATTGAAAAATACGTGTATCTGCAGGCGCAAGAATACGTATGGGTGCTTCTTTTTTTTGTATATGCTGTTGGTGTGTATGTGCTTGCGAAAGACTTTCTAAAAGTGGCAAGCAAGGCGCATGGAGAAGATGCGCACGCGCAACCCCCTAAGATTCTTCTGCGCTTACAATGGGTATTTCTTTCTGCAGTGCCGACGTTTTTATTAGTGGCTACAACGACACACATTACCCGCGTGATTGCACCAGTGCCACTTATATGGATTGTGCCACTTTCTGTGTTCCTCCTCACATTTGTGATTGCCTTTAAGGGAATAGGAGGAGGCTTTTTAAATGCGGTTTTAGTAGTCGTTCTTTCGTATTTCACTCTACATACGGTTGTCTATGGAGGTGTGCACGTATTTATTCAAGCACTCGGTTGCATCCTATTTCTTGCGGTCGTTGGTGTCTATTTCCATGCTCTCATCTATGCGAGTCGTCCGCATAAAAAGCATCTCCCGCTTTTTTTCCTTGTTGTATCGTTTGGGGGCTTTTGCGGTTCTGTATTTCCAACGCTTGTAGCGCCGTTTATTTTCTCAGATTATTACGAATTTCCTATAATAGTATTCCTTGCCGGCGTGCTTACAGTGCTTACCTTCGGTGCACGCTACATACGCGCTGAAGTCGCGTGGTATGAAATTCTTTCTGTGCAAGGAATAGTGCTATTCGCATTTTTCTCAGCAGGGTATAGCTATATTCACGTAATTAGAAACTATGAACCATTGCTAAAAAATAGAAATTTCTACGGAGTCGTAAAAGTACAAGATAACGAGGAAGTTCGTAGTTTGACGCACGGTTCAACACTGCATGGCTCTCAATATTATGACGAGGTCCTCTCGCATGACGCAACAACGTACTATACAAAAACAAGTGGTGTCGGGCAGATAGAAAAATATTTGCGCACTGCAGAGAAAGGTCCGCTTCGTGTCGGCGTTATTGGTTTAGGTGCAGGAACCATGGCCAGCTATTGTGAGGCGGGGGACCAATTTACATTTTATGAAATTGATGCGCGTATAGTGCACATTGCTTCTACGTATTTTTCTTACCTCGCACAGTGCCCAGACGTAACCGTAAAAGTGGGTGATGGGAGAATCGAGATTGAAAATGAAAATAGAGCCAAGTTGCAGCGAGTAGATTTGCTCGTCGTAGATGCATTCAGCGATGACGCAATACCGACGCACTTAATAACCGAAGAAGCACTGCAAGCGTTTATAGAACGAGTAGACATTGAGCATGGTGTTGTTGCCATGCATACGTCAAACAGATATTTAGCACTTGAACCAATTATATTTAAAATCGCAGCAGAGAATGGATATGCGGTTCGACTTGTCGTGGACACTCAAAATTCGACTCGTGCAAGTAATTCTACATGGGTACTTCTTGCACAGCACGAAGATGTTTTTGTGCGGAGTCATATAGGTACATACCAAAAGATTATCGATAAGTTACCTCTCTGGACAGATCAATACACTAATGTGGTTCCCATAATTAAATTTGATATACTTGAGGTACTTAAAAAGTTTTTAGTGAACAGTACTACATAACCATGACAGAACGGCATAATCAAAATAAACAAGTAGTAGTCATTGCAGGCCCTGCGGGAAGTGGCAAGGATACGATAGTCCGAGGCGTGATGGAGCACATCCCCGGTGCAACGCTTATGGTTACTGCAACAACTCGGCAAAAGCGTCCAGGAGAAGTGGATGGCATCAATTACCATTACCTTACCAATGCGGAGTTTTTAGCAGAGCTTGATGCGGGTAATATTCTTGAACATTACCATCGAAAAGAGACAGATACCTACTATGGTACATATAAAAAGGATATTGATGCTCGGCTCAAAACAGGTAATATCATGTTCGCGGTTATCCAGATTGTCGGAGCAAAATATCTTAAAGAGCACTATGATGCGCTTACTTTGTTTGTTATGCCTCCGTCGCCAGAAGCGTTTGAGCATCGTATTCGCTCACGAGCACCAATGACCGACCTCGAATGGCAGGAGCGGCTTGCGCATACAAAGCGCGAAATCGAAGAGGACGCACCATGGTATGACTATCGCATCACAAACGAAGATGGGAAGTTAGACGAGGCCGTAACGCAAGTTCTCACAATTTTAAAAAACGAAGGGTTTAGTGCGATTTAAATACGCACCCTGGAAAAAACTTTAAAATACGCTACACTGCTCCCATGCAAAAACCACTCACCGTATTATTCTTTGGGGTTCAAGGTTCTGGGAAGGGAACTCAGGTAAAGCTATTAATGGAAAAGATACGTGCACAGTCTGACGCGGCAATAATACATATTGATATGGGGCACTTGCTCCGCACCATGGTAGGAACTGGAAGTTATTCAGGAAAGTTGGTCAATGAGGTCATCTCAGTAGGGAAGCGTATGCCAGATTTTATGCCTACATACCTAGCAACTAATGCTCTCGTACAAGGATTACAGACAGGTGAAGAGCACATAATTGCCGACGGACTTGCACGTGGACCAGATCAGACTCGTGGATATGATGACGCGATGACTTTTTTTGGAAGAGATAACTTTCAAATAATATCACTTGAGCTTACTGATGAAGAAAGTACAAAAAGATTGCTGGCACGAGGAAGAAACGATGATACTCCTGAAGGGATTGCTCAGCGTCTTGGTTGGTACAAAATAGATGTCTTACCACAACTTGAAATGCTCCGTTCTCGGGGGAGAACAGTGCACGCAATAAATGGAAACCAGAGTGTTGATGCGGTGCACGCAGACATTATGCTGGCGCTCGGACTATAAATTTACATGATAATTAACAACGAAGAAGAGCGAGAAGGGATTCGAACAAGCGGTAAGCATCTTGGAGAAATACTCGACTTGCTGAGAGACTATGTAACTCCTGGTGTCTCAACACAGACTCTCGAAGATAGAGCGCGCGAAATGATGGCTACACGGGAATGTAAGCCAGCATTTTTAAACTACACGCCGCGTGGTGCAAAACGAGCATATCCAGCAGCGTTATGTGTTTCAGTAAATGATGAAATAGTTCACGGGATACCAAACGAGAATGCAAAAATTTTACAAGATGGTGATGTCGTCACGCTCGACGCAGGACTTTCTTGGAACGGTTTTTTCACTGATTCAGCAATTACTGTACCTGTAGGAACCGTAGATCCTGAAGTACTCCGTATGATTGCGTGTACGGAAGAGGCACTAGAGGCCGGGATATTCGAAGCCCGTGCGGGTAACAGATTAGGTGATATTGGTTACGCAGTTGAGGCGGTCGCTAAAAAATACAAATTACATTTTCCAAAAGAACTTGGTGGCCATGGTGTTGGGCGTGCGGTACATGAAGAGCCATTTATATATAATTATGGACGACAAGGACAAGGTGAAAAGATTGAAGAAGGAATGGTTCTTGCAATTGAGCCAATGTTTATGCTCGGCTCACCGCGCCTCAAACTTCTTCGAGATGGGTATACCTACGTCACCGTCGATGGGAAAAAAAGCGCCCACCAGGAACATACTGTCATAGTCACTAATGGTGATCCTGAAGTAGTCACCAGAGCCTCGTAAGTAAATCGTTGCATACCCGTCTAATAGGGTATAGTCTTATCATATGAAACAAACCACCATGTGGCTTTTAGCCGTATTATTCGTTTTTATTAGTGCTGCACCATCAGCTTTTGCGCAGAATACTTCATGTGAGCGCCTTACATATAGTATGTACCGTGGCATAAACGATTACCAGGTAGGAGGTGACGTTTCTCGTCTTCAGAGTTTTCTTGCAGGGGAAGGGCTTCTCAGTTACTCAAATGTATCAGGGTACTATGGTCAGTTGACAGAGCACGCAGTGAAGCGATTTCAAGCAGGGCGTGGCATCATGACATATGGAACTCCGTACACAACTGGTTTCGGTGTTGTGGGGCGAGCGACCCGCGCAATGGTAAACAGCTTGTGCGGTACTACCGTTATTGTTCAACCACAGTGTCAGACTGTCTCAATCCCTACATGTAGTTACGGCAGTGCCACCCCTATCTACGATAGTCGTCGCTGTATTGTGAGTTACACTTGTTCTTCAGTCATTGGTAATAATCAAACACCCGTCATAACGAGTTTTTCTGGTCCGACACGTTTGCGCGTAGGTGAAACAGGAACCTGGTCAGTAAATGCTCAAGATCCAGATGGCAGTACACTCTCATACTCATTGTCATGGGGCGATGTAACGAGCGCACTCACTGCTGCAACAACGCAAATCAATCAACTCAGCACATTCACACACAATTATAATCAGACAGGCACATATACCGTACAAATCACTGTGCGAGACCAGCAGGGACTTTCAGCAACTGCAACTGCGACGGTAGTCGTAGACTACAATGGCGGGACGACATCAAACGATATTCGCGTACTTTCACCAAATACTGGTGGAACATATACATCTGGAAACCAAATGAATATAATGTGGCAAGATCTCACTTCGTACTCACAAGCGGTGCCATACGAAGCGCGTCTGGTCTCATATAGTTCACCATGTACACAATCGGTCTGTCCATTGAATCCGACGTACTCATATCAAATAGTGTCAGGCTTTTTTGGAAGTAGTTATAACTGGTTAATACCTTCGTCAATTCCAGCCGGTTCATACCAAATACAAGTGTGTCGCAGTGGAACATTAGTATGTGATGTGAGTGATCAGGTCTTCTACATGAATGGTGGTACTGGCTCTGGTTCAGTAACCATGAGCGTATCTCCTGTC
>JBAQUX010000005.1:0-1593 GCA_049297775.1 Minisyncoccia bacterium | reverse complement strand
ATTCATATTTCTCCACTTCGAGATTGCAAAGTCACCGCAAAGAAGGCCACGCGGCTTGCCTCTCTCTCCGCATCCAACTGAAATTCCATTTGATCTGCACCATTCTTCGGCTGCGTACATAGCGGCGAATGTGCCTTGTTGTTCAAATACAAGCCTCATCGATCAATCTCCCATGCTGTAGGAAGTACGTCGTATCCAACGTACAGCGGGTGCTTTGGCGTGCCGTCCTTATTGAGCACCAAGTAATGAGGGGTTGCACCCGCATCGCGGATAAGGTCAAGCACAGCCACGCCACGATTGTTTAGATTGCCGTGCCCGCCCCAAGCGCAGATCACAATTCCAGCACCTGATACTGAGTCGAGAATCGCCTTATCGTTGTCTTCCCCAATTGGTTCTGGATGCGAGTACAAGGCGGCTGGGTCTGTCGAGCGCAATGCGAAAATGTTGGCGACACGCAGCCCTCCATAGCCCATTGCGCGTGCGCGGCGTTCACAGCGCTCAACGGTCGGGTCGTTTACGATCTCATCTGCTGTGGATGGATTCAGCATGACAAACACTGCCGACGGCTGCTCTCCCCATACGCGCCACAATCTGTAACGGTATTTTTTGCAGGGCGAAAAAAGTGCGCCAGTTTGGTCAAATAGGCTCATCGTGTAGCCTCCTGATAAGCGAGATTGATTTCGGTCATGGCCGCTTCGCTGCCGCCCTTGTCTGGATGGTGATCGGCAGATTTTTTGCGGTATGCCGCCTTGATCTGCTCAGGCGATGCGTCTCTGCTTACTCCGAGCACTACCCACCAATCGCGAGTGATCGATGCGGGCAGGGCAAGGAATCCCTGGAACGTAGCGCGCACCAGCGCCAGAGTGCCGTGGCGCAACTCCACGCGGCGCGCCTCGATGATGTGGTGAATGGCCTGCAGATTACCTTCCACGCTGCTGTAACGATCTACGGCGATGCAGACTTGTAGGCCGTCCCAAGTAAACCAGACGGACACACCTGCATCTTGCGGCTTGTTCACGCCAAGCGTTACGTTGCTGCTGATCGTCAGGCCGTCCAGCTTCTTGCCACTGTCCGCCGCAAACAATCTCAGACTTTCCTGCACGTTTTTCAGCGCACCGGCTAAGGTGGTACTGAATCTGCCCTTGTCGTGCGTTTTGGCGCGCGGGAACTGCTGGGGCCAAGTGAGTGGATAAGCGGCGATGGTCATGCGCGGCTCCCGACATGATGAACACGTCTATTTCTTGGCTGATTGAGCTTTGTTACCCCTTCCCACAACTCTTCTCGCTTTACAAGTTGCTCGGGTGTAATTCGATAAGGGGGTTTTTGCGTCTCTCTTTGCTCTTTATGTTGAGTTTCTATAACTTGGCAGAGCTGAATAACCATCTCTGCCTGACGCGATTTAAGCCTTAAATAAGGAAGTAGATCATTTGCAATTCTTCCTGCATCAGCCGTCCCGACAGCCCACAGGTAAACCAATTTGTGACCAAGATTTTTTGGGGCGTGTGTAAAAACACTTCCGCCGAATGTTTTCTTTAGAAGCTCTGGAACTATTGGCTCTGTAGATGTAAACCCAATGCGAGGATGGTAATAAGT
>JBAQUX010000004.1:0-2582 GCA_049297775.1 Minisyncoccia bacterium | reverse complement strand
CCGCACGTATGGTCGCGATGCGAAACGCCTCAGATAAAGCAGAGGAAGTCACCTTTGACCTCACGCGTGAATACAATAAGGCAAGACAGTCGGCGATTACGAGAGAGATGAGTGAGATTATCGGGGGCATTGAGGCGATGAAGTAGAGTAATTTAATATTTAATTTATAAAATATGAAAAAAATAATTCTTATCATAGTGCTAATAATTCTTGCAGGCGTTGGAGGGAGAGTATTCTGGACGTACAAACAAAAAAATACCACAGAGCAGCAAGCTCCTGTTACTTCTCAAACTAAAACAATACCATCTGGTACTGTTTTAGGGACATACTCTGTAAATGATGGCGAGGATGCTGTTTTTGATCCAAGCACTGGTTCGGTGTGGGTTGCAAACATTTTTTCAAACAGCATACAGAAGTTCAATGCATCGTCAGGGGTTCTTCTTGGGACTTATACTGTTGATTCTCCACTTAAAATTGCCTTCGACTCGTTTAGTAAGTCTATTTGGGTTGCAAGCAACGGATCAATTTTATCAAAAATAAACCCGACAAATGGTTCAGTGATTGGTAAGTATGCTCTTGATGACAAAAAGGTTGGATTTATTTCTGAACTTGTTTTTAATTCGCTTGACCATTCGCTATGGGTTACCTCTATCATGTCTGGTGGGTATGAGGAGGATAGTATTGTAAGGATTGACGTGTCGACAGGGGCAGTACATGCCACGTATCCATTTGGTTATAATGCAACCGACGCGGCTTTTGATGTATCTAGCAACTCAATTTGGGTTTCGCACCCTGGCTTTATTAACACAAAAGGGAAGGAGAAGAATGGATTATCAAAATTAGACACAAATACAGGAATTGTTTCAGATACCTATTTTACTGGCTCCGAAAATTCGTACCCTTCCTCTGTTACTTTTGATTCATTAACAAACTCTATTTGGGTGGCAAACGGCGATATGGACGTGTATGAAGGATCTTTCCCGTCAAACACAGTATCAAAAATAAATGCTGAATCGGGTGCAATTGTAGGCACATATACTGTTGCGGGTAATCCAGTTAATATAGAATTTGATTTAGCAACTGGTTCGATATGGGTAGTTTCTGATAAGGAAGTTGTACAGATTAATGCAAAAAACGGTGATCTAATCGGTAAGTACGCTCTCGGAATTAATTTGAGGAAAATTATTTTTGATCAGCAGACGGGTACAGCGTGGGTTATCGATAGGACAGCAAAGAAATTGATAAAAATTAAAAGCTAATTTCGTAAAATATTATGAACACAGGAACAATTAAACAAATCGTCGGACCGGTCGTAGATGTGTATTTCGAGCACAACATTCCCGAAGTAGAACATGCACTCACGGTAGAGTGGGTAGGGGAGAACAAAGAGAAACGTAAGATTACGCTTGAGGTTGCCCAGCATCTCGGGCTTGGTCGCGTGCGTGCTATTGCGCTCGACTCTACGGAGGGGCTAGAGCGTGGAGTGGAAGTAAAAAATACCGGCGCTCCTGTTTCTGTTCCTGTGGGTGAGGCAGTTCTCGGACGCCTCTTTAACGTCCTCGGCGAGACTATCGACGGGGGAGCACCACTCCCTGCAAAGACCGAGCGCCTCTCCATTCATCGAAAGCCACCTGCATTTAAAGAGCAAAAAACAAAGACAGAAATTTTTGAAACCGGTATCAAGGCTATCGACCTCATGACACCTTTTATTAAAGGAGGAAAGGTGGGTCTCTTTGGCGGTGCAGGTGTGGGCAAGACGGTGCTCATTCAGGAGCTCATCAGAAACGTGGCGACCGAGCACGGTGGATACTCAGTGTTCGCCGGTATCGGTGAGCGTGTGCGTGAGGGAAACGACCTCTATCACGAAATGAAGGACTCTGGAGTACTTGCAAAGACCGCACTCGTGTTTGGGCAGATGAATGAAGTACCGGGTGCACGTGCACGCGTGGCGCTTTCGGGGCTCACGATGGCGGAGCATTTCCGCGATGTGAGTGGCAAAGACACGCTCCTTTTCATGGACAATATTTTCCGTTTCATTCAGGCGGGAGCAGAAGTGTCAGCACTCCTTGGTCGTGTGCCCTCTGCTGTGGGATACCAGCCGACCCTTGCAGAGGAAATGGGGAAGCTTCAAGAGCGTATCGCCTCTACGACAAAGGGGTCTATTACTTCCGTGCAGGCAGTATATGTACCTGCAGACGACCTCACCGACCCAGCACCAGCGACAACCTTCTCACACTTGGACTCTACGGTGGTGCTCTCGCGTAACCTCGCATCTCTCGGTATTTACCCAGCGATCGATCCACTCGACTCCGCTTCCGGCGCACTTGACCCGCAGATTGTGGGTGAGCGTCATTACAAAGTAGCGATGGAAACTCGCAAAGTGCTTCAGCGCTACAAGGACCTTCAGGACATTATCGCAATTCTCGGTATCGAGGAGCTTTCAGATGATGATAAGCTTGCGGTAAATCGCGCACGCAAAATTCAGCGTTTCCTCTCACAGCCGTTTTTCGTAGGAGAGGTCTTTACCGGTATTGCGGGAAAGTATGTAAAGCTCGAGGATACGATCGAAGGCTTTGAGCAAA
>JBAQUX010000003.1:0-17503 GCA_049297775.1 Minisyncoccia bacterium | reverse complement strand
TACCATCTGACATTCTCTTTACATCACTCGTACACGAGGCGGGAAGTTGGGGTGGTATTCGGGTACATCCCGGTGGCACCGCATCTCTATCCGGTATGACTATTCAATATGCAGGACGAGAAGGCACCTTCGAGCGCGCAGCACTCTCGGCTCATGAAGCGACTGCAATTACCGTCACCAATTCGCTCATCACTGATTCGCTTCTCACCGGTATTGATGTGACCGACACACCGCTCACTGTTTCAAATACGACCATACAGAACATGTCACTGGGTTCACTGCCAAGTTTCTTTCATACGACCGGCGTGCAGCTGCGAGGCCCCAGTGTGTTTACCCCAAGCGGGGTGCTCTTTAGTGGGGTGGAGTTTGAGGTGGGGAGTTAAGGGGGATCTCCGCCCCATTGTTTCAAGGGTCTTTTCATGGTACGGTACGAACCGTATTGGACGCTTCACGCGCACGATATGTATTTATTAGGTTAATTACACACATATGACGGATGAGAAAAATCTCCCGTCGTCTGAAGTCGATATGACATCAGACGAGCGCCGAGTGTATGAACTCGGCTACCTTTTGGTATCCACGCTCAGTGAAGGTGAGCGCGAGACGGAACTCGCTTCACTTCGCCGCGTGATTGAGTCAAAAGGAGGTACTTTTATAAGCGACGGTTCTCCTGAGGAGATAACACTTGCGTACACCATGTACACTCGTGATCGTGAGAAGAACATGCCACACGAGCGTGCGTTCTTTGGATGGCTCAAGTTTGAGGTATCCCCAGAAGGCGCTCAGAGCCTCTACAAGGAGGTGATCCCTGGTATGAAGTCAATCTTGCGCTCAGTCTTGTTTAAGACGGTCAAGGAAGACACACGCGCTTCAGTGATGCCTGCAACACTTAAAGATGTAAAGCGCTCAGACACTATCGGACACTCACATGTTGAGGAGTCTAAAAAGGATGTTTCTGAAGCTGAGCTTGATAAGACAGTAGACAGTATTGTTGCAGAAATTCTGTAGGTTGTTAGTCTATTGAGATATGTATATCAACAAAGTTATCATCTACGGCAACCTTACTCGCGATCCAGAGTTAAAAGCATTGCCAAGTGGCTCATCAGTAACTTCCTTTAGTCTTGCAACTAATCGTGTCTACAAAGATGCAAAAGGTGCACGACAAGAGGCTGTCGACTACCACAATATTGTAGTATTCGGTAGACAGGCTGAGACCTCAGCGCAATATCTAAAGAAGGGAGCAGGAGTCTTTATTGAAGGACGTCTGCAAACTCGCTCATGGGATAAAGACGGACAAAAGCAATACCGTACTGAAGTAGTGGCGGATCGCGTACAATTTGGTCCTAAGGGCGGAGTTGGAGGCGGTAAGACACAAGAGTTTGGTGGTGATGAGGGCGCGGAGCCAACACCAGCAACGGCAGGTGGTACAAAAAATGAGATTGCATACCCAGAAGACGAAATTAATCCAGACGACATTCCATTCTAAATCACATTATTATTTAACGTTCATATATGGTTGATTACTTTTCAGCGCACAACATCCAATTCATAGACTATAAGGATTTGGAAATTCTCAAAAAGTTCCTCGATGCACACGGCAGAATCATGTCTCGCCGACGCTCAGGTTTGAGTGCAAAACACCAAAGAGAGCTTACGCAAGCAATTAAGCGCGCACGATTGATGGGACTCCTCCCGTTCATCATGTCATAAGAGATACCTCTTCACATCAAAAAAGCCCTCGCGGGCTTTTTTGATGTGCTGCATATAAGAGGCGAGGACTAATAAGTAAAGCTGTTCCCGTATTTGATGATTGTACGAGCCGAGGTAAGAGAAAACCCACACAGGGTGGGTTTTCGCAAGAGTAGCAACAGATGCGTAATTACGCAGTCTTCTTCTGTGAGAAGAATCCTGAGAATGTAGCTGCGCCAACAGTAGCAACAACACTCAAGAGGAAGCCGTAGTCCTTAAAGAGCGTGATGAAATTTGTGCCAAACTCTGCTGTCTTTCCTGCAGCAACAGCACCAGGAAACGCTTGCACAACCAAAAGAACCAAGCTGAATACCGTTGTAAAGATACCAAGGATGAGACCATTGTTTATACTTGCTGTACCATTCTTAAAGTACCATTGTGATGCATAAAATACGGCACCCGCAGTGACGATAAGCACCAATGCTTGCCAGATGTACTGAGCACTAGGAACATTTGCAATGAACGGGAGGAGCATATTTTGTAACATTGATAATACAACGAGGTTACCTGCGTATGCGATGAAACCTGTTTTAATTGCGCGAATATAGTCCATGACGTAAAAATTAATTGTAACTACTGTTTAATAATCAGTAGGCTCAGTATATCATAATCTGGCGCACGGAATACCTTAGAGTGGATATTTTTCTATAACAACAAAAGGGAAGCGGTATGTCAATTTGTACAGAAAAACACCCAAATGGGTGTTTTTCTGTACATGACGTAAGCCTTACTTATTTACTTTTTGAAACGCGCTCTACGTATTCGCCGTTTTGTGTGTTAACGCGGATGACATCACCCATGTCAACGAAAAGAGGTGTGGAGACGGTCGCCCCAGTTTCTACCACGACATTCTTGTTACCACCTTGTGCGGTGTTGCCCTTAATGCTTGGAGGTGCCTCTGTAACCTTAAGGTCAACTTTGATAGGCATTTTCATGGATATGATTTCGCCTTCATAAAGTACGACTTCTACTTCCATATTCGGCATCAGAAAGCGTCCTTGGTCGCCCACAATATTGTTTGAAAGTGCGTACCGGTTTGCGGGGTTCTTTGGCTCTGAGAACCACCATTCACCGTTTCTACTATAAATATATTTAGCGTCCTGTGTCTCAAGTTCTGCCTCTTCAACCTTGTCTGGCTGGTGATACGTGTGTTCAATGACCGCGCCTGTGCGAAGATTGCGCATCTTTACCTGGTTCACCGGCTTTCCCATTTGCTTTCTAAAGACCCATGATGTTAGGACAACACATGGCTGTTCGTCGTGTACAACGACAACTCCTGCGACGGCTTCATTATATGTAAGCATAATGGGAAGGAGTATACCGCACAGAGGTGGGGTAATGCAAAAGCGAGCAATATACGCAACACTAGAGGAGTGGCGGGATGGCGTTAAAATCTGAGACGCACATATCTGCCTCAGAGAGTTCGGCCTCGGTGTGTGAAGTAGTTACCGCAACCACATGCATGCCTGCAGTCTTTGCTGCGTGTATGCCGGCAGGAGTATCTTCGAACACGAGACAATGCTCGGGTAACACGGCAAGCCGTGCAGAGGTCAGCACATATATTTCTGGGTTTGGTTTTCCGTGGGTCACATCTTCATCGCCCGAGATTACGGAAAAGAAATCTTCGATGTGCAATCCTCCTAAAATAAAATCACGGTTTTCCTTGCATGAGGTTGTTGCAACCGCAAGAGGTAAAGCGCGTTCTCGAAGTATAGTGAGCAGGGGAAGGAGGCCTTCAACTGGTGCGAAGTGTTGCAAAAATCGCTCGCGATACAGACGTTCCTTTTCGGCGCCATAGGCGTGAATTGTCGCTTCGTCTATCTCTTGCCCAAAAAGTGCGCGAAGTATCTCATGATTGTTTTTACCGTGTGCCTTTTCTTTGTATTCTGTGTCCGTGAGATGTAGCTGGTGCTCCGCAAGAAAGTCATTCCACGCGGCATGATGGTCTGCAGTGTTGCGCACCATCGTGCCGTCCATATCAAATATTACCGCCTGTATACCAGTTAATAGTGAAGACATACCTCTATTCTTCCGGTGCTTCTTCGGTGTCATCTGCCTGTGCGCCTTTCGGTGCCACGAACGCTGTTGAGGCAGCAAGTTTATCCTTAATGTCCGATAGGATCATGTCCGATTCTTTTTTATGTTCGCGTAACCATGTGCGCGCGGAGTCGTATCCACGTCCCATCTTCTCTCCGTTCCAATCATAGCTACCACCAGTCGACTTTTTTACAATGCCAAACTTTTCACCAAGTGCGAGTATTTCTCCTTCTTTAGAAATTCCTTCGTTGTACATAAGATCAAACTCACTCTGTCTAAATGGTGCGGCGACTTTATTTTTTACTATTTTTGCGCGGTGTCGTCCTCCCATCACCTCATCACCTTTTTTAATTTGTGCGATGCGACGTATATCGATGCGTACCGATGTGTAAAACTTAAGAGCCTTACCTCCCGGGGTAGTTTCAGGGTTACCAAACATCACGCCAATTTGCATACGAATTTGGTTGATGAAGATGATGCTCGTTTTTGTCTTGGAAAGTATCGCTGTTAATTTACGGAGTGCTTGGCTCATGAGGCGTGCTTGCTTACCTACATGTTGCGCACCCATGTCTCCTTCAATCTCATCACGTGGAGTGAGTGCGGCAACTGAGTCAACGACAATAACTGCAATTTTTCCTGTGCGCACTAAGCTCTCTACAATCTCAAGTGCCTGCTCTCCGTTGTCTGGTTGAGAGATAAGCAAGTCATTAATGTTCACACCAATCTTCTGTGCATACTCAGGATCAAGTGCGTGCTCGGCATCAATGAATGCGCAGATGCCACCCTTCTTTTGCGCCTCGGCAATCACGTGTAATGTAAGAGTAGTTTTTCCTGATGACTCGGGTCCAAAAATTTCTATGATGCGTCCGCTCGGGATTCCTCCGATGCCGAGTGCCCAATCGATACCAATTGAGCCTGTCGGTATTGCGTCTACTTTTACCTGAGGCCGTTCTCCGAGGCGCATAATTGCTTCATCACCAAAACGATTCTTAATATCTGCAATTGCGGAATCCACAGCTTTGGGTGAAGTCGCATTCCCAACAGTTTTTAAAATTTTCGGCTCTTTCTTTTTCGGTTTCATAATTTATTTTTTTATTGGTATTTCGACAGGTGTTGGTAATGAAGTCTCTGCGGACCCCTCCATCTGATGTGGTGGCGGGGGAGAGTAGTAGACACTAAAAGAAATTTCTTCTGTGTGGTTGAACGTATCTCTCGCACTCATAATAAACCTGTTTTCGCCAGGCACAAGCAGACGTCGTTCATTAAACGTATGGGTGGAAGTGTAGAAGACTTGCGCACCGTTCAGTGTGAGGTCCTCAGCGTCGCTCACAGACCCGGTTATGGTGAGTGCCACTTCAGCCGTTTCTCGTGGAGGAAATGGGGTAAGTGTAATACGCGGTCCCTGGAAATAATCTCGACTTACAAAAAGTCCATAACCAAATACGCACAGCACAAAAAAGACAAAAAGTGTACGTGTAACAAGTTGGCTCAGACCTCTCATGGTGTCTAATTATTATTGTCGACAAGACTCTCAGATTCTTGGCCGGAGTTCATACTGCCCGGCTTTCCTAAAATAACTTCGCGTGGCTTCGCTCCATCGGCAGGCCCAATGACACCTTTCTGTTCAAGGATATCCATGAGTCGTGCGGCGCGAGAATACCCAACGCGTAGTTTTCTCTGTAAGTATGACGTTGATGCTTTGCCAGCCTCAAGCACTGCCTGTTTCGCATCTTGATATAAATCATCGTCATCAGAATCATCGCCCATACCTCCGGTGAGTGCTGATTCAGGAATGCCACCCATGTTGCCGTCTGACGTGTCAGTAAAACCAAATGAAATATCGTCTGGGAGCCGGTCACTATATTCATCACGAAGATACTTCACGATACTCTTGAGTTCGTTCTCTGAAATGTACGGTGCTTGAATACGCACAGGCTTACTCATTTCACCAGACAAGAAGAGCATGTCTCCCGCACCGAGTAAGTTCTCGGCACCGCCCATATCAAGAATCGTGCGTGAGTCAATTTGCGATGCCACCTGGAGCGCAATACGTGCCGGCACGTTTGCCTTGATGAGTCCGGTGATGACTTTCACTGATGGGCGCTGAGTAGAAAGCACCAAGTGAATTCCAACGGCACGAGACATCTGTGCGAGTCGAACGATAGACGATTCAAGTTCGCGTGGGTATGTCTGCATTAAGTCAGCGAGTTCATCAATGATGGCGACAATATACGGCATAGGCTCAGGAAGTTTCATGTCCGTTACATCAGACTGTCCGTTAGAATTTTTGTCCCTTTTCTTTTGTGCGTCCTTTAGTGCCGGAGCAAGAATCGTAGTGTGATATGAAGATATGTCTCTCACAGCTTCAGATTCGAGAATACCATATCGTCTATCCATTTCTTTCCCAAGCCACTTCAAAGACAGGATTGCTTTCTTTGCATCAGTGATGACAGGTGTGAGTAGGTGCGGAATTTCGTTGTACATCGTGAGTTCAACTCTCTTTGGGTCAATCATTACAAAACGTAATTGGTCTGGCCCACAACGATAAAGCAGTGACACAATAAGGTCATGGATTGTCACGGACTTTCCTGAACCAGTAGATCCTGCAATAAGACAATGCGGCATCTTCGCTAAGTTTGCGTAATGAGGTGTCCCTGAAATATCAGACCCAAGCGCGATCATGAGTGGCTTTTTTGGGTCTCTGAATTGCTCGTTCGCAAGTATCGTTCCCATGCCGAGCATTGTCCGTGACTGGTTAGGGACTTCAACGCCGACAAGTGCTTTTCCAGGTATTGGTGCTTCGATGCGAACCGGAGATGCGGAGAGTGCAAGTTCCAAGTTATTCTGCAAACTTAAAATTCTAGAAAGACGCACGCCTTCTGCGGGCTTCAATGCATAGCGTGTAACAGATGGTCCGATAGATACTTCGTCCATCTCAACATCAATGCCAAAGTTTTGTAGTGTTCGTTTGATAATGTTCGCGTTTGCCTTTACGTCACCAACAGAGGGCTTGCCCTTATTTTTTTCAAGGAGTGAAAGTGGGGGAGGATTGTATTCTTTGCCCGCAAATGATGGTATTGCCGTCTGCAGTTCTTCACTTTCTGATCCAGTAAGTTTTGCCAAAATCCCTTTACTTTTTTTCTGAGGTTCCTTATCTTCGACTGCGTCCGGTGCCTTCTCCTCGTGTTGCAGTTGCACCGCCTCAACTGCCAAGGGTTCTGTGTGTTCAGTTACATCATCGGCGTATTCAAAGTCATCCTCTTCAACGCCCTTACGAGTAAACCATGCAGGTATGCGGAGGTGTGAATCCAAAAGGAGCATCAATGAAGTTGCCATAAAGGCAAACATTAAAATCACTGTTGAAGGGGTGGCGATGAGTGACTGCAATGGTTGTGAAAGTAATGATCCGAGATAGCCACCTTTGCCTGGTGCGGCGGTATCGATAAGAGCGAGTGAAGACGTGAAAAAAAGTGTCACACCAAACCATTTTGAGCGAGAAAGTTTTTCTTGGATATCTTTAAAGAGTGCCGTTGCCCACAGAGCAAGTGATACAGGAATGAGTGCGTACCCGGTCCCTACAAATGTATGTAGCCAAGAAAAAAGAGTAGCGCCCAAAGTTCCTCCGTATGAAAAACCTGCAAGGGTAAAAAATGCAGCAAGTGCAAGAATCAAAACTCCCGCGATAGCACGTTTTGTCTGCGACGCGATACTCGGCTGCTTACTTCTCGTCAGTTCTTTGTGGTGTTCGCCACGCTTTTTCTTCCGGTGCCGTTGCTGAGGTTTCCCAGATGCTTCTAATGGTGTACGTTCACGTTCATTCGAATTCTTTTGCATGAAGCTGAGTGTACCATTAAATAGAGTATATTTTGAGCCCTGTTTCGCACAGGGAAGAGACAGAATTAAGGACACCTTGCGTCAAAGACCAAATAAATGTAGAGTAAAAAATAAGACAGTTTAAAAGTGCGCATCAAGGACGTTAAGTCAATAAATAATTATAAAGGACACATATGAATCAAGTACAAAAAGTTAAGAGCCAAATTGTGCGGTCAGTCTCAGAGAATGAACAAGTAGATCCTTTTGGAGTGAATGTGTATGCGTCCTTGAGTTATAAGAAAATTGAAAGAATTGTTGTTGCGTTGCAACTGGTGACTAACAAACTTGATGCAGCTGACAGCACGCGCAAAGCACTCCGTGAACTGTGCGTCACTCTTCTCAAAGACACACTTGCGTTGCGAGACGGCTTTCAGTCAACGAGCTCAGCTGCGGTTGATACCATAGTGTCTCATATGCGATTAGTGCTCTCGTTGGTAGATGTGCTTCATGTCTCTGGCTCGTTGTCTGAAAATAATGCACGAGTTATAAAAGGCGCATGTGCTCGTTTCGTCGTATTTCTTAATAATGCAGAGACAGCTCGTTTTGCTGAGTCTCTTGAATTAACCGATGAGTATTTCGGTGGCTCTGATCAAGAGCGTGTCGTTCTTGAAAAGTCAGTTCTCACAGAGTCAAAAAATACGCACCAGTCATCTGCAATAACTGCTATGCCTGAATCTACCCCTCAGGCAGCGCAAGCGACAACACAACCACAACAAAAAAATGGTCCGAGAAAGCCAGTGGCAACTCCTCATAACTTGCCGGAGTCAGCAGACAGGAGAGGAGGAATACTCGCTGTTATTGATGCGCGCGGGAAGGCGACCGTTAAGGACATTGGCGCCGTGGTAACCGGATGTAGTGAGAAGACGATTCAGCGAGAGTTGAATGCCATGATTGCCGAAGGTCAATTGCGAAAGGTGGGGGAGCGCCGTTGGACCACATACTTTAAGGCCTAGTGTCCCAGTGCTGTTCTTATCTATTATTTTTAGAGTGTAGTGTACGAAGTGTGCTTTAGTCCTTCGGTATGTTTACATCCCTTGTACTGCATGCAGTGTATACGAGATAGTGTGTTCCGTGCCACACGCTCTTCCTATTCTCATAAGTGAAAACGTCCTTGAAAAATATCTTAAAAATGGGAGTATTTTGTACTGTTGACACTGTCCATATACATTGTCTGGTAAGTGTGTGGGGAAAGATTTTGTTTGACGTTACGTCTGTTTCTCTGTATCCTTCTGTGTACCAGTTAGCGACTTGGGCACCACGGGATTTCCGTGTGGTTTGTAGTAGCTCTCTGCCTTGTCCACAATAAAGTTCTTTGGTAAGGAAAAAAACACAATTGCATACTATTATATAGAGATAGGTGCAGAGTGCTCCTTAACAAGATTGTTCTTTGACAATTACATAGATGATTACACATCATCACAAAATATTCTGAATGAATGCCATGTTCTGTACGCCTTCCGTGTGTAACACGAAGAGGGCACTCATCTATACATATATATGTATGTTGTGATGACTACCGAAATTCTAGAAACGCAGACCAACCATTGTCAGCTAACTTTGTTCACGTATCGATTCGCATTTCAGAAATGAAACGCAAAGTGTGCACAAAGATAGTTTGAACGTTTTCTTCGAAAGAGTAATCCAAGAAGAAAACACAGAGACGCACGTTGCGATAAATGTGCGCTCACCAAATCGCGAGAGGCAGTGGTCGAACACAGCTTCACGCGTCTACAAGAAACAATGTTCACACAAAGTTTTGAGTAGCCTTAAAATTGTTTACTAGTTTATTACAAGCAAATTTAGAAAATTATGAGTATTTCAGTTTCACTTTCAAAGGTGTCAGCTGCAGTTGCAGGTCTCGTACTTGCATTCGCTCTTGCAACAACTGCATCAGCGCAAACAACTTCATGCTACACGTTTACACTTAATCACAAGCTCGGTAACACTGGCGGAGAAGTCATGTGGATCCAAAAGTTCTTGAACATGAACGCAGCAACACAAGTTGCAGCTTCAGGTGCAGGTTCTACAGGACAAGAGACAACTCGCATGGGTGGTCTTACAAAGGCAGCCGTAATGAAGTTCCAAGCAGCGAATGCGATCTCACCAGTATCAGGTTACTGGGGACCTCTCACACGTGCTAAGGCTAACGCTCTTGAGGCAGCTCGCTGTGCCGGTGGCACAACAGGTGGTACTACAACTCCTGCAACAGGAGACGCAGTACTTGCAGCAGCAGCACAGCCAGGTAACTCACTCGCAGTTGCATCAGCGGCTCGCGTTCCATTCACTAAGTTCACAGTAACAGCAGGTGCAAACCCAGTTACATTGAACTCAGTTACAGTAGAGCGTGGCGGTCTTGCAGCAGACGGTGCGTTCACAGGCATCATCCTTCTTGATGACATGGGCAACCAGCTTGGCATTGAGAAAGTTCTTAACTCTAACCACCAGGCTACAATTGGTTCACCAGTTGTTATCCCAGCAGGTATGACAAAGACTTTCACAGTTGCAGCTAACATGGCAGCTTACGGATCAGCAGCTATTAACGGAGCAGCAGGACAAGTTGCAGTATTCTCAGTTGTTTCAGCAAACACTTCAGGAACTGTAGCGGGATCACTCCCAATCACAGGTGCACAGCACACAGTGAACGCGTCACTTCAGCTCGGTTCAGTAGTAGCAGCTCGTGGCGTTCTTGACCCAATTTCTGCACAAACAAAGGAAATCGGAACAACAGGCTACAAGTTCTCTTCTGTAAGATTGACAGCAGGTTCTGCAGAGAAGGTTCGTGTATGGGGCATCCGCTTCAACCAATCTGGCTCAGCATCATCTTCAGATCTTTCAAACGTAAAGGTTTGGGTTGACGGAACAGAGTACCCAACAACAGTAACAACTGATGGTAAGTACTACGATTCTAACTTCGGTTCAGGAATCGTTATCGACAAGGGTCTTTCTAAGGACATCACAATCTCAGCTGATATTACTTCAGGTTCAGGACGCACAGTTGCGTTTGACCTCTACAAGATCACTGATGTGAAGGTTACTGGTGAGACTTACGGATACGGAATCACACCAACAGGTTCAGCACCAATCGTTGCATTAAACACACCAGCATACGTAGCACCTATCGTGTCTATTTCTGCAGGTACATTTAACTCAGTTGCTAAATCAAATGCAGCAGCTGCGGCTAACGTTGCAAAGGTAAAGGCAAATGAAATCCTCGGTGCGTTTACGGTAGACGTAAAGGGTGAATCAATTCAAGTTCAATCTCTTAAATTTGATGTAACAGGAAACTTCGGTGGTGCAAAAACTATCACTAACGTTTCTCTCGTAGATCAAACAGGAGCAGTTATCGCAGGTCCAGTTGACTCAGTTGACCAAGTTTCACCATTAGGTGACTTTACATTCAGCTCAGCAACATTCAAGACAGGTGTTACAACTGTATATGTAAAAGGACAATTGAGTAGTACTTGGGCTAACGGAGACACTCTCATAGTGGCAACTAACCCTTCAACTCAATGGTCTGGCGTTACGGGTGAAACTTCAGGACGTTCAATTACGCTCCCAGTATCACTTGCTACTGCTAACACGATGACAGTTAAGAATGCTGCAGTAGTAGTTAAGACTCTTCCAACTCCAGCTGCAAAGTCTGTAGTTAAAGGATCAACTAAGGTGCAGTATGCAACTCTTGCTCTCGATGCAGCTAACTCAGGTGATGATGTACGTGTAAGTAACATTACATTGACAAACACTGTTGGCGGAGCAGCACTTGTTTCTGAAGTTCAGAACGTAGAACTTTGGGCTGACTTAACATCAGCGATGGACACAACTCGCAATGACAAATACGAGACTCGTCTCGTATCTGCAAAGCAATTTACTGGCGCAACTCTTGCAATCCCACTTGATACTCAGGTGACAGTTGCTAAGAACGCTTCAGTAGAAGTTGCAGTTCTTGCTGACCTTACAGCTAACGCAACAACAGGTACACATGCAGTTAGTGCTTCTGCTGCAACGGCAACAGCACTTACATCAGGAGAGACAGTAACACCTACATTCTCAGCAACACCTCAGACAATGACTGTTGCAACAAATGGTACACTTGCTGTTGAACTTGATAATGGTAATGCTGCTAACACATCAACAATCCTTAAGGATGATGTAGTAGTAGAGCAATTCCTCACTGGAATCAAGCTCACAGCTAACAACGTAGAAGACATCAAGATTGAAGAGGTCCAGATAACTACGTCTGGTACTGGAAACTTGAATGCTATGAGTAAGTATGTACTCTATAAGGGTGCAACAAAACTTGGCGAAGCACTTGGTGGATCAACTACAGCAACATTCTTCCTTGCGGACGGTGCTCTTGTGGTTCCTGCTAACAATAACGTTGCGCTTACAATTAAGGGTGTTGCTAACAATATCGACGGCGTATCACTTGCAAACGGTGCTACTATCGGCGCAGATGTTGCAGCAGCAGGTCATGTAAAAGCCCGAAGCTCAGCTTCAGGTACTATCATTACTCCTACGTTGACAGCGATGACAGAGCCTCTTCACTCACTCTACGAGGTTGTACCAGTATTTGTTTCAACAACAGTTTCAAACACTGCTTTGACTCCAAACGCTCAATACCTCGCAGCTAAATTCACTATCACTGCAAACGGTGATAAGGATGTGACATTCACAAACGCGGCTACAAACCAAATTGTGATGAAGATGCAAAGTGCTGGATTCACAGCTCCTACAGTTGCAACCGTACGTGATGCCTCAACAGGTAACTCACTCGGAACTACTGCGATTGCAGGTGGTGCGTTTACAGTTAACTTCAGTGCTAACCCGCTCACAATTTCTGCAGGTACATCAAAGACAATTGACGTCTACATCGATACATCATCTTCAGATGGTTCAACAGGTGGTTCAGACAGTCTTTACGTCTTCCTTGATGATAACGCTGCTACAAATCTTGAGTACGGTGTTAACGGTACTGGAGACAACGCAGTTGCAAATATCGTATTCAAGAACGATATTTACGGTTCAACACACACACGTAACTAACTTTAGTTATCTCTAATGCAGTCAAGCTAAAGCTTGACTGCAGAAGAAGTGTTAAGACTGTTTATTTTCTTGTAAAGATACAAGCAAAAATCAAAAGAGATAAGTCGCTAACCTCATCTCCTAGAAGCAAAAAGCCCCTCTCCAGCAATGGAAGGGGCTTTTTGTGTACCTAGGAGTGCCTGGGGAAGCGTTGTTAAAAGTAGGGTGATATACTGCCTTGGTGAATAAGCTTTTCGATAAAGACTTTTTTAACTTTCTCACTGCATTTGTGGTGATACTCATAACCAGTTTTGTCATAGTTGTCGCTTCTGCAAACTTACGTGCTGATGAGGTCGAGGCAATGGCTCCTGAAACGCCGGTCCATTAACTATATAAATATAAAGAAAGGCCCGCAATTTCGCACGGGCCTCTGGGCTGTTTGTACCGGTGGGCAGACCGGTGTACGAGAGCGACTCGTTTACAACAGAGCAGGGAGGTGGAAATGATGAGTTACCGCCAATCCGCGCACTGTCAGTATTTGTGCCTCACTGAGGGCGCACAATCGCTTGCTTTCTCCGGCGAGCACTGCTGCAACGGATGCTTCCGCGATTTCTCCTAAGTTTTGGCGTACCAGCATGCAGAACTGAATCTCCGATTCGTTCAAACCTGCGTGTACATGTTGTCCTTTAAACGTCTTCTCTGCTTCGTAGTGTTGGTTGCCGCACATTTCTGTGGACTCCTCTTTTCCATGATAGGTGCTGATGAACGAACAGGCCTGCACCTGGGGGCATGTTCGGCGATATTAAATAATGAAAAGTATACTTAGTCAAGTATTTACACTTTGCAAAATCGCTGTTCTCAGGGTAGAGTGTCCCGACTGGCTGAAGAAAGTGAGTAGCCGAAAGGCTTTCATTGGTACAAAGTACCAACTTACCGAGGTCGAGATATAGATGCAGTATGCATACTAGCTCCAGCTCAGTGTACTCCGTGCGGGTACCATTATTAGCAACTAGTATTTTTCTATGGCAAAAACACGTGCAGACAAAGAAGCTATCGTCGCGAAACTCGCTACAGCACTCAAAGGCTCAGCAAGTACCGTGTTCGTACACTTCAAAGGCTTGGCAATCTCAGATGAATACAGTATGCGCCGTGCTCTTAATGAGCTCGGAGTAAAGTACTTCATTACGCGAAAATCACTCATGAGACGCGCAGCACAAGCTGCGGGTATCGCGGGGACGCAGCCAGAGCTTGGCGGTGAAATGGCAATTGTGTACGGCGTAAACGCAGAAGCGGGTACAGACGTAACACTTGCTCCAGGAAGTATTCAAGCATATGTAAGAAAATTGGCTGGTAAGATGACAATCGTTGGCGGTATCAGTGAAGGTAAGTTTCTTACCCAAGCTGAGATGCAAGCCCTCGCAACTGTTCCTTCTAAGGACGTGCTTCGAGGTATGTTCGTCAATGTTATCAATTCTCCAATTCAAGGACTTGTGGTGGCACTTAACAAGATCGCAGAAAAGAAAGCGTAAGTTTATTTTCATTTAGTAATTTTAATTTGTAATTATGGAAGACACATCAGTAGAAGTACCAGCAAAGTTTGCTTCAATCGTTGAGGCAATCGAAAAAATGTCAGTTGTAGATTTGAACGAGCTTGTAAAGCTCTTTGAGAAAAAGTTTGGCGTATCAGCAGCGGCAGTTGCAGTAGCAGCTCCTGCAGGTGGTGCAGCGGCAGCAGAAGAGAAGTCATCATTTGGTGTTGAATTGACAGCAACAGGTGACCAAAAAATTCAAGTAATCAAGGTAATCAAGGAGGCTCTTGGTCTCGGACTTGGTGAATCAAAGGCAATCGTTGACGCGGCTCCTAAGATGGTTAAGGAGGGTCTTAAGAAGGAAGAAGCAGATGAGCTCAAGGCAAAGCTTGAGGCTGCAGGTGCAAAAGTTACTATCAAGTAGTACACATCAGCGCATGTATAAAAAACCGGGCAGTTGCCCGGTTTTTTATTACTTGGAACTTCTCATTTCAATAACTTTCACTGCCGTTGTCTAGTTCACTAACAAGTACGCTGTGCTACAATCATTCGCGACATGAATGATATTGGATATAAACTATTTGGCAAAAATATACGAACAGAGTTGATACGATTCTTTGCATTAAATGCTACGCGCGTTCTTTCATTTGAAGAAATTTCTGCTGAGTCACGTATTAAGCCAAAAATTTTAAAAGATGAATTGGCTTCACTGAAGCGTGCGGGTATCGTTGATATCGTTACGACACAAGATGGTAAGCGCTATGAAGTATCACAAGGAGAGCATCGAGGAATCATCGCTGCGTTATTTGGATTTTCTTTTCGTGCAGAAGATGAGCGATTGGTGACGCGGATAAAAAAAGCAGGGAAGGTGAAGCTTGTTGTGTGCGCAGGACGCATGGTGGGGGACGATACCGGCTCAATTGATATGCTGATAGTGGGTGACATTAAAACAAAAATTTTGGAAACAGCAGTTAAGCAAATCGAGGAGCGCACCAATACCGAGCTGAGGTGCGCAGTTTTTTCCGAGACAGAATTCTTACATCGCTTAGATATGCGTGACAGATTAGTATTTGAAACACTCCAGTCCACACATCGTGTGTTACTCAACAAGACTAAAGCAAAATTGCATATCACACAGTAGTCCTTCACGTGGGCACCTGTGGGTAATACTCTCCACACATAATAGATATTGGTATACTACGTATATACAAGTTACTTTCGTAGCTTAATTTATTTTTTACACATTAGTAATAACACGTATGTACACTGATTCACTTGGAGATATTGTGGTCTATTCATTTCAGGAGGTGTGGGCTAGTTTTATAACGTTTGTACCCGTAATTATCGCAGCGGTACTCGTATTTATCATTGGACTTATCTGTGCGCACATTCTCGGTAAGACCGTTACCAATGCATTACGTTTTTTGAAGCTTGATGACACGCTTGTGGCTGTTGGTTTTGGCGAGCTCGGAAATAAGCTCGGGATAAAAATCGAGGCATCACGCTGGATCGGAGTGACGGCGCAGTGGTTTGTGGGTACGATTTTCTTCATTACGGCAATGAGCGCGCTCGGTCTCGACCAGGTAACATACTTCCTCCAAGACATAATGTACAACTACATTCCGCATGTAGTACAAGCAATACTCATCTTGGCACTTGCGTTTGTAACAGGGGAAATTGTGCGCAAATTTGTCACCAGAACAGCACAGGTATCAAAAATCTCATCAGGCCCACTACTCGGCTCTCTTGCAGAGTGGGCGATTTGGGCATTCGCCGGCTTTGCTGCATTGGGCGAAATAGGTGTTGCGCCTGAGTACGTGCACACCCTCTTCACCGGTGTCGTTGTTGCGCTTGCACTTGCACTCGGTCTTTCATTTGGACTTGGCGGTCAGGAAGTTGCTGCAGAGTATTTGGCAAGAGTTCGTAGAGAAATTCAGAAGTAGTAAATATTTTTTGTGAGAGAAAAACCCTTGGTCCTCCAAGGGTTTTTCTGTAGAAGTTATACCCAGTTTATATACATGTTTTACACTGAAAATGGTGCATATTCGTATATACTTTGTAGTATCTTGCACGTATTCTGCAAGAACCAATGATTTCAAGACATATTCCTAAATTTCTGAGCCTTGTTGTTGGGTTTTTTCTGATTCAGACTGTTTTTGCTGAGGCCGGAAATCCAGTAACGCCAATTCTTCCTTCTGACAATATCCAAGACCCTGGTGCTGCTACGACAGCGTGGGGTGGATGTGGCCCGACTGATAGTAATTGTTTTATAACATCTGGCGCCGGCGCTGGATCTTTCACGACCCTTTCAGTTACAGGAAATAGTTCTATCGCAACTGGTGCGGGGACAACTAATAATTTTGGTACTGGTGCAAACGCAGCTAATACTTTTGGTAACGCACTCGGCACAAATTCAATATTCGGTGCTACTACATTCAATCAAGCAACAACATTTGCGACGGCACCTACTGTCACTGCGTTTAGCACGGCTGGCGTTGTGCATAACTCTGCACTTGGCGTTCTCTCATCATCACAAATTGTTAATGCTGATATTGCAAATGCAACGATTGACCTTACTACAAAAGTAACAGGTGTCCTCCCTGACGCGAACGTAGCAAATAATCTTACTATCAACGCGGGTGCGATTGATGCAACTCCTATAGGAGCTGTCACTCCGAGTACTGGTGCATTTACAACACTTACCACAACTGGAAATACAACACTTGGTACCGGTGCTGGTTCTGTAAATACATTTGGTAATGCATCTGGAACAAATACCATAAATGGTGTGACGACTTTTAATCAAGGTGTTACGTTCACCGTAGCGCCTTCTTTGCCACTCACCAACGGCTCTCTCTGGATTGGTAACGGTTCAGGCATTGCAACTGCAGTCGCACTTTCAGGTGATGCTACTGTCACCAATGCCGGTGTCCTCACCATCGGAAATACTGCAGTCACTCTCGCCAAACTGGCAGCTGATTCAGTGAACTCTGCAAAGATTGTTGATGGCAGTGTGGCACTTGCTGACCTTGCTCCTGATGCTGTGGACACCACAAAAATACTTGATGCGACCATCACGAATGCTGACGTCTCAGCAACTGCAGCCATTGCCTACACGAAACTCGCACTCGGTAACTCAATCGTCCTTGCTGATCTCACTGCTGATTCAGTGAACTCTGCAAAGATTGTTGATGGCTCAATCGTTGCCGCTGACCTTGCAAACAATGCAGTTACTGCCGCAAAGATTCTTGATGGTGAAATCACGAACGCTGATATCAATGCCGCCGCTGCGA
>JBAQUX010000002.1:0-7434 GCA_049297775.1 Minisyncoccia bacterium | reverse complement strand
TGCCAACACCTTCGGTACCTCATTTGTTGCCGGCAACAACACCGCAAACCTTGCATATACGTTGCCTGTCACCGCTCCAACAGGAGGACAGATACTGTCATCAACTGCGGGTGGGGTATTGAGTTGGGTGAGTGCTGGTGCAAGCTTCATCACCTCACTCGGTGCAGTTGGCGCAACACCAAATGCAAACGGTGCCTCAGTTGCCTCAGGTGTACTCACACTACAACCAGCTGATGCAACAAACCCAGGTGTAGTGACCACAGGAGCGCAAACATTCGCAGGTATTAAAACATTTAACGCTGACGTAGCAGTAAACGGAGGAGATATTACTGCCTCAGCTGGACTCAACATCACTCCAACAACATCACTGACACTTAACCCGACGACCTCGCTCACGGCGACATCAGGTGCAGGTTCAAACATTTCAATTACCACAGGAACTACGGGTGCACTCTCATTAGATACAGGAACAACCGGTGCTATCACACTTGGTACAAACGCAAACGCAAAGACTATTACACTGGGTAACAACACCGGTGCTACTGCACTTAACTTTACCTCTGGCACTGGACTCCAAACATTTACTTCGTCGGCAACAACTACAGGTGCATTCTCGTTTGTAGGGAATGGCGTGACGACGGCGAATGTAATGACACTCTCAGGAGCAGGGCTCACCTCAGGAGCAGGGCTATCCATAACTGGTGGCGGAGTAAATACCACAACCGCAGGAGAAGCGCTCGATATTCAAGCAGGTGCAAACACGGTTGGTGCAGGACTCCGCATTACTTCAACTGGAGTGTATACAGGCGCAGCAGTTACTGATGGGCTCTTGAACATTACGGCAAACTCAGCGACAACAGGAAATGTCGGGTACATTTCAGCGACTGGTCTTACCACAGGAACAGGACTCACACTTATCGGTGGTGCGTCACTTGCAGCAGGTGGAGAACTATTGAACCTTGATATGGGAGCGGCAACAGATGGTACAGGACTAAATATCGTGACAACCGGTGCCTATACTGGAACAGGGCTCGTCAACATTACTGCAGACTCTGCAACAACCGGTACCCTCGTCCAAATAAACGCGAATGCGCTTACTACCGGTAACGCACTGCAAATAACTGGACCAGGTGCTACTAACGACAACCTCTTGCGTGTACGCGCAGAAAGTGGTGACCCACTCGATGACGCACGCGTTACTATCGGTAATGGTGGTATTTCTTCATCAAAGCCAGATTCATTAGCTCGAGACCAGCTCTATGTGTTTGGGCGTATCAACAGTAGTTGGGACACGATTCAGGCGGACTTCTTGGGAGGTGGGCCAAACGTTACCACTGACGCAATACTTGGAAACGGCCTTACATATGATGCTGTTACTTCGACATATTCATACCTTAGTGTTGTTGGTGTCTCAGGAAATGCCCGAATCACTACAGGAGCACTTGCAAATAATGCAGGATTCATTGGAACGAACGGCGTGGCACAAACGCAGTTCTCTCTCAACCCTGTGTATGAAGTGCGAGCCGTGGTAAACACCGCAACAGCGCGAGCAATGGCAGGCTTTTCAAACAGAACAACTGGAGTTGCGCAAACTGCTAATACAAACAACTACACGCAGGAAGTGTTCTTTAGAAAGCAGTCGGCAGGAACAAACTGGGAAGCTGTAACACGCAGTACGACACTACCCGCGACAGAAGTTATAACTACACTGGCAACTGCGTGTGCCGGTGCTACTCCTTGTACTGTAAACGTATATAGAATTCTCCGTATTGAATTAGATAACTCTGTCACTCCAGTTGCACGGTTCTATATTGACGGCACGTTGGTAGCAACGCACACCAATGCAACCGGAGCTGGTAACTCACTTCCTGTTGCAGCCACACGATTGGCGCATGACTTTGGTATTACCGCGAGTTCAGCAGTTGCAGTGAACGCCGATATTGACTACTACCGCGTGTGGTCAGACGATCCAGCTTCATCGGGAGAAACTGTAGAGCAACAAGCGGCAACAGTGCTCAATACAGAATCACTTTTTGTAGAAGATTCGTTCGAGTTGGTTTCTGAGGGAACAACAGAAGTTGTTAAGAAAGTAAACATTGATGATGAAGGTCTTGGCCAAGCGGTTGCTGATATAAAGTATTATTTCCTCAAGACACAGGAAGTGGTCATCCATGGAATATTAAAGGTTCGAGAAGTTGTTGCGGATGTCTTCCGAGCCAAAAAAGTAATCACAGAAGAATTGTGTGTGGGCACAGAAGAAGATAAGACATGTCTTACAAAAACACAGCTGGATACACTCATTCAGTCGGCATCGGCGACTGTTTCTGGCGCGGGCACTCCCCCTGTTCCAGGAGGAGATACAGGTGGGAACGGAGATGCGCCTGCTTCGGAGGATTCAGAAAATCCAGTAGTATCATTGACTGGAGATGCAGATCAAACGATTGTCGTAGGAACTTCTTGGGCAGACCTGGGGGCACTCGCAACAGATAACATAGGCGTCGTCGGCTCCGTTACCGCAACCGTAAATGGGGTCGCGCAAAGTTCGGTAAGTATCGACACTGCAATTGTGGGTGAGTACACCATCATATATAGCGCGGCGGATGCTGTAGGAAATATTGGGACCGCAACTCGCGTTGTTCATGTTGTCGCTGAATAACATACGAATGTATGATGCGAATCGAAATACATAGTTTAAATAAGATACAGAGCATCATCGTAGGAATAATATTGCTTATCGCGGCTACCGGTGGGTGGTTTATTTCATATATCAACACCTTTGTAACCGCACGAGAGGAAAGCATGATCTCACTGCAGGCAGAAGTGATTGCTGCAACGCTAGACAGAGATGCACTCCAAGTACTCACGGCGGTCAATGAGGATATGAATTCATCAGCATACGCTGATATTAAACATTCACTTGAGCGTGCCAGAAAGTTAAACGAAAAATCACGTTTCGTGTATGTCTTGCAGCAAAAAGGTACAAGTTATTATTTTAAAGCTGATGCAGAGCCTACAAGCTCAGAAGATTTTTCGCCACCTGGACAAGAATATGTTGAGGCACCACAAGAAGTTGATTGGGCGTACCGTTTAGGGCAAACATTCATTAGTGGCCCAAACACAGATAGATGGGGTACATGGCTTTCTGCTTTTGCACCGATTCTTGATGACGACGGCAGAGTAATTGGCGTTATTGGCGTTGACACTGATGCCGGAGAAAATTCGTGGCTTGTACTTCTCGCCACATTACTCGCGGTCGGCGCAGTCTTAGTTCCTCTCAGCGCTGCGCTCTTTCTCTTAAAAATTTATATCAATGAGTATGCCTTGAGTCAGCTCAGAAACGAGTTTATGGCACTTGCAGCGCATGAACTTCGCGCGCCGATGACTGCTATTTCATGGACAGCGAGCAGTATGCTTGCCTCGAGTAAGCTTGAAGCAAAAGACGCAGAAAAAATCCGCACGATTGCACTAGTCACCAAGACGCTCATTGGTAATATCACGAGTATCTTGTCACTCGTAAAATTAGAAAAAGTCGGAGCTTCTTCGAGGCAGTTTGAGAAAGTAAATCTTTCTGAAGTGGTGACCGGCGTTGTTACCGATACACAGCTTTCGATTGCAAATCAAAAGGGGATTATATGTTCAATCATGATTGAAAGAGATGTGTATGTCCATGGAGGGCAGACCTTACTTATGTTTACGTTCATGAGTTTGCTCACGAACGCCATTAAGTACTCACCTGATAATTCACAAGTGGATGTGAGTCTAAAAAAGCAAGGGCAGAAAATTGTCGTCTGCGTTGCAGATAGAGGGATAGGGATACCGGATGCCGAACGGAAGAAAATATTTGCCGGATTTTACCGGGCGACCAATGCACAAAAGTCAGGCGCTACCGGCTCTGGGTTCGGTCTATATATTATTCATCGAATCATTGTGCTCCATAAAGGTTCAATAACGAGTGAAAATAGAGAAGGTGGCGGAAGTATTTTTTGTGTTACACTACCGTTACTTACTCAGGAATCACATATAGCACCACAAGTATGAGTCCAAAAAAAATTTGCATAGTTGATGACGATGCCGTACTCCGCGACTTATTGAGCGAAGCATTCACACAGGTAGGATTTGAAGTAACAACACTTGGTGACCCAACACAGTTTTTCGAAACAATTAAATTAAATCAGCCTGACGTTGCTCTCTTTGATATCATGATGCCAGGAATGACAGGGTTACAGCTTCTGGAGAGGGTACGACTCTCTGAGAGATGTAAAGAGATGCCAGTTGCAATCATGACGAACTCAATGGATATGAATAATATTGCAGAAGCAGTTATGGCAGGTGTCACTGTGTTTATTCAGAAGGCTGAGTCTACTCCAGAGGGTATCGTTGCTCGTGTGCAGGAGCTCATGAATAAAAAACAAAACTAAGCATGATGCACGGTAAGAAAATTCTTCTCGTAGATGATGACCCCATGATTCGAGGTCCTCTGAGAGAGATACTTTCCACCGCTGGTTTTACAATTATTGAGGCAAAGGATGGTCAAGAATGTTTGCAATACGCACAACATGAAGTTCCTGATTTAATTTTACTTGATGTACACCTGACAGGGATGGATGGTGTTGCGACACTACAACAGTTGCGATCTACTGAATGGGGGAAGGATATTAAAGTGGTTATGCTCTCAAGCGAGACTGCAATTGACGTTGTGACTGATACAGTATTACTCAATGTAACCACGTACCTCGATAAGTCAACATTTACACCTCCTGCGATACTCGCAGCCGTGCAAAAAATACTGGCATAAGTTTAAATTAATCTCCGATTTCTATTGAAGGTGGGCGCGAGATGTAAAAACTATTTTTTACATGAGCTTTTAATCAACACGTAAAAAAAATATCTTTAAAATATTCATATTTTCGCTGTACACTTACGTAATATTCCGTGTATGAAACTATTTTCTACTGTATTTTTGTGTGCGCTTTCATTACTCCCATATACTTTTGTAAACGCTTCAATTACCAATGGCACCATTGATACAACAAACTTTACAGCACCATTTCTTGATTCGCAGCAATATTCTTTTGGTGCTTCTGTAGCACAAAAACTGTATTTTAATTCCGTTTCGCCTCATGAGATACATGTCACAGACACTGAGCTCACCGGCTATGCGTGGGGTGACGCTGTTGGTTGGGTATCGCTCAATTGTTCTAATACGAACTCATGTGGTTCCTCAAATTTTAAAGTTGCAAATACTCCTGAGGGGGTTTTGTCAGGCTATGCCTGGGGAGAGAATACGGGATGGATATCTTTTAGTTGCGCAAATCCAGAGACAAATAACTGTGTGAGTAATGGAAATGCAAAAGTTACCATAAGTGCGAGTGGTGATTTTAATGGCTATGCATGGGCAGAAAACTACGGATGGATAGAATTTAATTGTGGCACGGCAGGAAAGTGTGTAAAGACAGATTGGCGGCCGTTATCTGCACGGTCAGTGGTACAGCCAGTCACGTCACTCGGCGGTGGTGGAGCTGTTGGTGGCGGAACGACACTCCCACCGACCACGCTTCCACCTCCAGGTGAAGGCGCGAACTCGCTACCATCTCTGCCACTCACACAAGCACCATCAGAAGTAACCTCAGTACCACCCTTGAGTCAAAAAAATAGTACTGCGAAACCAGTTGCAATATCACTTACGCAGACTGTACCACCGGCAACATTTCCGATTGGTGCCCCAGGGTCAGAGGGAACAGGTGGTATAGCAACTGAGGTTGGAGAGTTTGTTACAGGTACGAGCTTCGTCACAGATGTTAGTGGAAATCGAATGCAAGTTGAACATATTGCAGATGATGTGTATCGCGTGGTTAAGTCCGGGACTTTTTTAGCCCCAGGAGTGGCTGGAAAAATTGTACAAACCGTTTTTAATCCTGATTGGGGTGCCGTTGATAGAATGAACATTATTATTGATGAAAAGGCGAACCCAGACGGCATCTCACTTGTCATTGAGACCCTCGCCACCACTGTCTCACCAGGAGCATCACTTCTTGGTGTCCTGCTTGAAGGGAGGCCATTCTATGTTGGTGAGCATGTACCATATACACCAAGTGGAGTGCCAGGAGAATCATTAGATAAAACAATACTGGCTGGTGAAGGATACTTTTTTAATATTATTGCGCGCGATGGTGCAGGGAATGAGATTCATACATTTCCAAGTCCGATACGCATTGAGTTACCACTTCCTGAGCGACTCCAGGGAAGAACTGATATGACTATTCTTACTCGGTCGCTCCCGAGCGACCCGTGGGTAGAAGTTCCTCGGTCAGATTTTACTGTTGCTCACAATTACGTAAACGTATCAACGATACATCTCTCAGATTATGCAATTTTAGTTCCCCCATGTCTTATTTTTGGTCTACGCTGTGAATATGTGTATCTCCTCACTCTTTCTGTGCTTTTACTCTTTTTGTATACATTCAGACGGCATATGTATGGAGCATTGAAGAGAAGGCAACATTAATTATTATATTTTTTTGATATGACATCACACCGTATGCGCATAAGTCTTGCCCTCATTGTTTGTCTCGTATGTGTACAACCTGCATATGCTGTACCAACGACCTTCTTCGATCCGGGCACACAACTTATGCCATCCTGTGCACCAGGTGTGTGTACTGTACGAGTTGCACCACAAGCGTTCGTTGCTGTCGTTTCTACGGTTGCCGCTGGCGTGTTAGTCTCTGACTTCGAACATGGTGATGTTGTTGATGGTGTGACACTCACAACTGGAGATATTATTTTAATTAAGAATCAGACCGTCGCAAGTGAAAATGGTCTATATACTGTAAGTGCTACAGGTGCACCTGTGCGTGTAGGAAATTCGCAATTGATTGGGCAGCAATATTTTGTCCGTCTAGGAACAGTTGGCACGACCAAAACATTCACACTCGCAACTACAAATACATATATTACTGCCGCAGCCACAAGTAGTAGTAGTATTACTTCACTCAATGGTCTTACGAGTGGAGTGCAGACTTTTCTTTTGGGAACTGCGGGTACTGACTTAACTATAGTTTCCAGTGGTGCAACACACACATTTAATATACCTACTGCCTCTGCAACAAATCGAGGTGTACTTAGTTCTGCCGACTGGACAACATTTAACGGAAAACTCGCAACCACACTCACCAACGGCTCTCTCTGGATTGGTAACGGTTCAGGCATTGCAACTGCAGTCGCACTTTCAGGTGATGCTACTGTCACCAATGCCGGTGTCCTCACCATCGGAAACACTGCCCACCCTCGCCAAAATGGCAGCTGACTCAGTGAACTCTGCAAAGATTGTTGATGGCTCAATCGTTGCCGCTGACCTTGCAAACAATGCAGTTACTGCCGCAAAGATTCTTGATGGTGAAATCACGAACGCTGATATCAATGCCGCCGCTGCGA
>JBAQUX010000001.1:0-1914 GCA_049297775.1 Minisyncoccia bacterium | reverse complement strand
TTTTTTCATTGACTATGTATATAGTACTATAGTACCATATACATAGTCAGCTAAAACAATATGGCAAAAATGACACGCGATGAAAGAAAAGAAATGATACTCAACATTCTTTTGGGTGTGGGTCTTTTAACAACAGCAATCGTTGCGCCAAATGCGGTGCAACTTTTTAAATATTTTACTCCAAAGAACAGCCGTGATCGTTGGAAAATAAAACAGTCGTTTGTACGACTAGAAAAAAACGGACTAATAAAGAAGAAAACAACAAATGGGGAAGATTATTACTCACTTACGCTTCTAGGCAACAAGCGAGCCAAGAAGTATCAGCTTGATTCAATGAAGATTGAAGAGCAAAAGAAGTGGGATGGACTCTGGCGATTGGTAATGTTCGATATTCCGGAAGACAAAAAGATGGCGCGGCGGGGGATTAATCTGGTTTTGAAAAAGCTTGGGTGCGTACAGTACCAAAAGTCTGTATTTATTACTCCGTATCCGTGCACAAAGGAAATCGATTTTGTGGGTGAGTGCTTTGATGCTAGAAAGTATATTCGAGTTATTACTGCACGTGATGTGGAAGGTGTAGAACAAATTAAAAAGGTATTCAAACTAAGTTAAGTTTTTCTGATCATAAATGTCCCCGCCCACTGACTATCTATACAGTACTATAGTGGGATTAACAAATTAATTCTGTTGGTATTTCCCTCTGCATTTCATCGTTCCGCGTTCTTTGCAGAGAGCAATAATCCATGCGTTCAGAGAGACAATGGTACGGAATCCTCGCGCACGTGATGAGAGGTCGTCCACGAGCGCGTTCAGTGACTCAGCAGTGTTCGAGGTTGCAGGTAAATTGAGTTCTGGGTAGTTAATGTATGTTCGGTAGTCTTCGGCAGAAGTCACGAACCCTTGAAGAACTTTCTTAAGCATTTTCGAAGAAGATAGCCAGCCAATCTCTTCAATACGCTCAAGTGCCTGTGTGGCTTTCTTCGAGCATAGATCATTAAGTACACAATCGGTTAGTGTGTGTAGCTCTTCTCCCTCCTCTCGGCGGCGGCTCATCGCCCACCTGCTTCGCCGCGCTTGAATCGCCATGAGGAGGTGGATGTGGCACCTTTGGATGAGCCAATTACTTCGCAAAGCATAACTCACAAGCCCGCGATGTCCATCACTGACAAGGGCTTTTACGCGTCCCAGAGCATCAGGAGGTATCGTATCCAGCGCATTGCTCCACTCTGCATAGGCCTCTCTTCCTCTCGCATAATACGGTGGCAAGATGACAGCATCTTCATCATCAACTGCACGGAGGAACATGAAGAACCATGTGTGCCACGAGCCCTTACGATATTTTACAATCGCGTCTGCGATGAGAATGAGTGGTCCATCCGGAATGGGATGCCACGATTGCTTCTCGTTGAACGCGTCTCTTTCTTTTCGCAATCGTGCAGAACGAGACGCATTGACGGTAACTACTCGGCACTCTCTCGAGATTGGTACACGTTCATGATTTAAATACTTTCTTACTGGTGTCGCTGTAGCACGCCGAGCTTTTCTACCACGCTTTTTAGGTCGAACTGTCCATGTTTTCATGCACTGAGTACATCGCCTTCTCCTGCTCCCATATTTGATAATTTTTGCCCCACAAAAGGGACATTTCGCATGTTTTTTGTTCATACATGCGAAGTATGCCCAAAAAACAACAATTCAGCCTGCCATCATTAGGTCTTCTCTCTATGCCACCAACAGAATTAATTTGTTTAACTCACTATAGTACTGTATAGATAGTCAGTGGGCAGGTGTATTAGGTGGGGTATAATGGCAAAAAGTATCGCGTGCCAAAGGTACTCCTTGGATGTGACCACAAAAAGATGTGACACGTAAGTGAATTTGCTAATTCAGGAATGTTTAAAGGGGAAGATGAAG